>CAJXOS010000263.1 GCA_913057725.1 uncultured Lewinella sp. | reverse complement strand
CGCGATTAATCGCGACGTTCGAGAGGACGTTTTCTTTAGTCTGGTGATCAAAGCCAAGGATGACCGCATGCTGCACGAAGCATTGAGCATCAATGATCGTTACACAATGGCGGAGAGTTATAAAGTTCCCTCTGTCCTGTCGGATATCTCCCTCGGGGAGCGAGCAGAAACGTCGGCGCTGGGTATTGAATTTACGACCAGTATCGCAGAAGGCAGCGCCTTTGAGCTGTACCAGAACTCACCGAATCCGTTCCTCGAGACTACATTGATTGGTTTCAATTTGCCTCAGGCAAGTGAGGCTCTGATTACGATTAGCGATGCGAGTGGTAGGGTGCTGCACATCAGCAAAGGTGAGTATAGTGCCGGCTACAATGCTGTGCAGGTAACTAAGAGCCTATTGCAAGGTGCGAGTGGGGTAGTGAGCTATACTTTGCGAACTGATAGATACACCGCCACGAGGCAGATGATAGTGGTGGAGTAGCCTCACCCTAGCCCCGCTGACGATGAATGTCAGGATCTAAGGACTCCCTCCAGGGGAGGGGATACGAGATAACATTATTCAAATGTAGAAATTCCAGATGGTAGAGATGCTGTCTGGGATTTGTGTTTTACGGACAAGGGGTAGAAGCGGTATGCAACGCATAATAGCGGATGACCCGGTACCGCCCCCAGGCGGTATGGCCCCTAATTAACTTTGAGATTCAGTACGCAATAGGTCTACCAATTCGGAAAGCCGGCCTAGTTCCAGATAATTGTAACCCGCAGCTTGATGTTCGCTTACTTTCTCCATCTCCCAAGTGGTGTGATAGGGGATATGAATAGCCTTTCCTCCAGCCTGGAGTACGGGAAGGACATCGGATTTTAAGCTGTTTCCAGCCATTAGGAATTGGTCGGCAGGAATGTTATGGCGCTTCAGTAGATCAGTATAGGTCTGCTCATTCTTTTCGCTAACAACTTCTACAATGTCGAAGTGATCGGCAATTCCCGACCGAGCAAGTTTGTTTTCCTGATCAAACAGGTCGCCTTTGGTGATACAGAGCAGTGTGTAATGCTCGGCGAGTACTTTTACACTGTTCTCTACCGTCTCAAGTAGGTGGACGGGGTGATCCAGCATCTCTTTACCCAGGTCGATGATCTGCTGTATCTGACTACCGCTGGCTTTGCCATTGCTCAATTCAATGACGGTCTCAATCATCGATAGCACAAAACCCTTTACGCCGTAACCAAACAAGCGGAGATTCTTCTTCTCGTACTCGTATAGCTTTTCATCGAGCTCCTTTGGATCAGTGATGAAATCATCGATAATGTCACGGCAGGCGTCCTGGGTCTTAACGAAGATGGGCTCGTTCATCCAGAGCGTATCATCAGCGTCTAAGGCGACGTAGCGAATAGTAGAAAAGTCGACCATGGGTGTTGCTGGGTTTGAAGCGATGCTAGTTCAGGCGGCCATCATCCATAATCAGGCGTCGGTCGCTGAGCTTGGCGAGTTCTTCGTTGTGGGTAACGATCACAAAAGACTGCTGGAAGTCTTTGCGCAGTTGGAAGATGAGCTCATGCAATTCTTCTGAAGTGCCAGAGTCCAAATTGCCGGTAGGCTCATCGGCGAAAACGATGGAGGGCTGATTCATGAGTGCCCGGGCTACTGCAACGCGTTGTTGTTCACCACCGGATAGCTCACTAGGCTTATGCGTCAGGCGATCTTTGAGGCCCAGATAGTCAAGCAGCTCTTTGGCGCGCTTTTCAGCGGCAGCTTGAGAGGTTTGTTGAATATAGGCAGGGATACAAACATTCTCTACCGCTGTGAACTCGGGTAGTAGGTGATGGAACTGGAAGATGAAGCCGATCTCCTTGTTTCGAAAGGCTGCCAATTTCTTAGGAGCAAGGTCAAATACAGATTGTCCTTTGATCGTAAGGGTGCCGCTATCCGGAGAATCAAGCGTACCCAAGATGTGGAGCAGTGTACTTTTGCCGGCACCTGAGCGGCCAACAATACTCACTACCTCTCCTTCACCTATCGTAAGGTCAACACCTTTTAGTACTTCTAAGGTGCCGTAGGATTTACGGATATCCTTTGCTTCTATCACGAGCCTGTTCGTTTTTGCGATCCCAAAAGTAATGATAAAAAAGTAGCAACCCGAATTTTACGCAGCGGTAAAATCCGGGTTGCTTTACTACCCAATAACGCTTATCGGGTGGTGTATGTTATACTTTGGTCGGCTACCAGAAGAAGCTGATTACAAAGAAGGTAATCACAAGAAGGATTACAGCCAGGTAGCGGTAGTTTTGGTACCATGGTAGGCCTTTCAATTCCTCTGTTTCCTCATGGATTAAGGCTGGTGTCCAAATCATACCGTCAAGCTTCTCTGCGGCCGGAGCTGCCGTCGCTAGACTAATACCGATGTGAACAAATAGGCAAAGGAAGAATAGTACCGTAGTACGAAGTAGGAAGTGCATCTGGAAGAACCAGTGGTCCACCTCACCGATGATACCCGTCACCCAAATTACGGCCATCACTATACCGAACATCAAGCTCCAGAAACTACCGTGGCTATTGGCGCGCTTCCAGAAGAGCCCAAGTAAGAAGGCTGATACAATCGGTGGTGCGATATAACCTAATACATCTTGTAGATAACGGAATAGATCACCGTAGCGTCCAATAAATGGTGCCCAAACAGAGGCAAGTACTACTAGAACAAGAGTAGATATCTGTCCAGAACGTACTAGCTGCTTACTGGTCATGTTAGGACGAAGCTTATTCACAAAGTCCATTGTAATCAAGGTAGAGGCAGAGTTGAAAGTGGCGGAGATACTACTCATCATTGCTGCCAATAGACCAGCAACTACCAGACCCAATAAGCCAGTTGGGAGCAGCTCGAACAGGAGGGTAGGGTAGGTGAAGTCTGTACAGTCGGCTAGGTTGGCACAAGGACCACTTGCCGTCTGGTACGCGATCTCCTGATCTTTAAAAATCAGGTAAGCGATGGTGCCAGGAATAACCATGATCAGGATAACAGGCAACTTCAGTAAGCCCGCGAATAGTGCACCCCAGCGACCGTGGTTAAGGCTCTTGGAGCTCAATACCCGCTGAACCATGAATTGGTTGTTGGCCCAGAAATAGAAGCCCAATAGCGGAACACCCGTTAGTAGACCCCACCAGGGTACAATTGGGCTATCGTACTGTCGCCACCAATCCCCTTCATTATCACGCACGATACTCAGGGCTTCTTGGGCATTTTTATCAATTACGCCAGCGGCGTTTAGCTCATTTAACTGGGCCACCATTCCACTCCAGCCGCCAACTTCCTGCATGCCATAATAGGTGAGGATGATGGAGCCGAAAATGAGTACTACGGCCTGAATTACTTCTGTTTTTACCACTGAATTGAGACCTCCGGGTATCGTATATGCTGCTGCTGATGCAGCCAGGAGAACGATCACGACCCATGGTGGTAGTGTAGGGAAGATGAGTCCTAAGACAATAGTTCCTACATAGAGGGACGCCGCGGTGTCGATTAATACGTTACCCACAACGGTTATGAAAGAGAAGTAGTAACGGGAACGAGAATCGTAGCGTCGCTCCATAAATTCTGGCATCGTATATACCCCGGTTTTGAGGTAAAACGGCAAAAAGAATATGGCAAAGAAGACAAGCACTAAGACCGCATACCACTCATAGTTGTATACCGTCATGTCTAGTAAATAGGCCGAACCAGCTAAGCCAATTAAGGTAGAACTGGAGATGTTAGCAGCAAAGAGAGAGATACCAACTACAGGCCAGGTGAGGCTCCTACCGCCTAAGAAGTATTCCTCGGAGGAGGCTCGCTTAGACTGGGAGATTCCGTACACAATGATTCCTATGAAGTAAACAGCAATTACTAAAAAATCAGTGATTGTAAGTGAAGTATTCATAGTTCGTACTATAAAAATTTGGTTATCGGTTTCGTTTTGATACCACCAAAAAAGTACTCAAGAACAGTGTCTTGAGCCGGCATACTGGCGGCTAATACTTTGGTTCTAATTGGTAAGTGGCGGTTAGGCTTGGCTTGGGGAGATCAGCGGGCTTACGTGTTGGTAAAAAAAAGAGCGAATACCCATTAAGGATATCGCTCTCAAAAGAAATCACCCGACTGTTATAAAGTTATATTTCTTGTGGTCATTCGTTTTTCGCTTGCTGTAGCGAGCGGCAAAATAGGGAATTCTGTGTTTTTAGACCAATTTGAAGGATTATTTTTAATAAACGCTGATTGGCCACCTAATGTTTTATTGGCCGGCCGGCTTTCAACGCCAGCTTTTGTAGGCATTGATCAGTCCATTGGTGGAGCTGTCGTGCTCGCTGATGGTTTCCTCGCCCGGTAGTTCTGGCAGGATCGCATTTGCAAGTTGTTTGCCTAATTCAACACCCCACTGGTCATAACTAAAGATATTCCAGATATGCCCTTGTACAAAAATCTTGTGCTCATACAAAGCAGTAATGAGGCCAAGTGTGTATGGTGTTAGCTGACGTAGCAAAATCGAATTTGTAGGGCGGTTTCCGGTAAACACTTTGAACGGAAGGAGTTTTTGAATCTCCTCTTCCGAGAGCCCTTTCTTCTCCAATTCTCCGCGCACAGTCGCTGCATCTTTTCCTTTCATCAAAGCTTCGGTCTGGGCAAAGAAGTTGGATAGCAATAACTGATGGTGGTTTCCAATGGGGTTATGTGTTTGGGCTGCAGCAATGAAGTCACAAGGAATCATCTTCGTGCCCTGGTGGATCAGCTGATAGAAGGCATGTTGACCGTTGGTACCGGGTTCGCCCCAAATAATAGGCCCCGTTTGATAATCTACAGCTTGCCCGTTTCGGTCAACATATTTACCGTTACTCTCCATATTGCCCTGTTGGAAGTAGGCGGGAAAGCGATGTAGGTACTGGTCATAAGGAAGAATGGCCTCCGTCTCAGCACCAAAGAAGTTGTTATACCAAATACCGATCAAACCTAAGATTACAGGAAGGTTCTCGGCAAGAGGGGCGGTACGGAAGTGCTCATCCATGGCATGATAGCCATCAAGTAGATCCTCAAATTGATCAAAGCCAACCGTGCAGGCAATGGAAAGTCCAATGGCCGAGGTCAGTGAATAACGTCCACCAACCCAATCCCAGAACTCAAACATGTTGGCGGTATCAATACCGAACTCCGCCACACCTTTCGCATTAGTAGACACAGCCACGAAGTGCTTAGGAATATCTGATTCTGATGCGCCTTGCTCCAGGAACCAGCTTCTAGCCGTATGAGCATTAGCCATGGTCTCCTGGGTAGTAAACGACTTGGACGCAATGATGAATAGCGTACGCTCAGGATTAACCCTCTTCAGGGTTTCTACCATATGCGTGCCGTCTACATTGGACACGAAATGCACGTTGCGACCCTCTTTCCAATAGGGGCGTAGTGCCTCTGTGATCATTACCGGACCTAAATCAGAACCACCGATACCGATATTGACAACATCGGTGATCGTCTGCCCAGAATAGCCTTTCCACTGGCCGGAGATAATCCGAGCACTAAAGTCCTTCATTTGATCCAGGACTCGATTTACGGCTGGCATCACATTCTCTCCGTCTACCTCAATGCCGCGATTGGCACGATTTCGTAAAGCTACATGCAGTACAGCACGTCCTTCTGTCTGATTGATTTTATGGCCGCCAAACAATGATGCTATACCGGCAGGGAGTTTACACTCTTCTGCCAGTTCTACAAGCAGGTCAAGTGTGTCTTGCGTGATGATGTTTTTGCTGTAATCTATCAGTAGTTGATCCCCTAATTGCTGTGAGAAAGCCTTGAAGCGATCTGGATCTTTAGCGAATAAATCGCTCATTTGCTGACCTTCCATATCAGCGTAGTGCGCGGTTAAGGCCTTCCAAGCTTGGGTTTGAGTAGGATTGATAGAAGCAAGCATGATCAGTCAATTGTTGGATGAATGCCCGCAAGGTTAGGGTATTTTCTGCGGCTAAACAAACGGCTGTCCCGCGGAAAGCAAATTATTAATACTGGTTTTACGTTTTGCACTCTCAATGGGAGTAAAGTGGTGGTGCTTTCCAAACGGGTACAGCATCCGGGCTGCCAAGACGTTACGCTCGGCGGTTGGGGCGTGTCAAGTAACGATTGGCGAAGCGCTGGATAAATCCTTCGCGCGAACGACCAATACTAGTGGTGTCCTTGTCGAGTTGGTAGGCGGCAGGGCGCTCTACATCTTCGTACTGCTGGGTGCCCCAGCAATTCGGACATTCAAATCGGTGTTGGTTTGCGGATACTTGTTGGGTGGTGGGGATTAAGTTTAATACTCGCGCTAAGAATTTCATGGTCATTTGGTTTTACTAAGGGTGAAAAGATAAGTTTTCGATTTCCGATTAATGCGATTAAATGAGCGAATGGTAATGAGTGATTTTTGAGTATTCATCGGAATGATATCGAAAGATTATGTTTGAACCGATATTTCCTTGGACATGTAGTCGCTCATAATACTAGGCTCTTACCTGGTTTAATTTGTAGCGGTGGTGGTCCGATGGGTTCGAAAAAAGAAACATGAGTCATCCCGAACTTTGAGCC
>CAJXOS010000262.1 GCA_913057725.1 uncultured Lewinella sp. | reverse complement strand
GTCCTTTTTGGGTTCATGGGGCTGGGTTTGTTGTGCA
Organism: uncultured Lewinella sp.; assembly: GCA_913057725.1. Classification (GTDB taxonomy): domain Bacteria; phylum Bacteroidota; class Bacteroidia; order Chitinophagales; family Saprospiraceae; genus Lewinella. The sequence goes on along the minus strand of CAJXOS010000262.1, from coordinate 6,551 downwards.
TGATCATCACCTTTTTTGGTGACGATATGTTCCATACCCGTTTCTGGACGAACTACCTGCACAATTCCGTTTTCTTTACGGGTATTGCATTGATGTCGCTTTTTATCCTGTCTGCCTTTACAACAGCACTGGCTGGCTGGCATACATTGATTAAGCGTATTTGGGAAGCCTATTCCATGTTTTTGATACCGGGCTTAATTTTGATGGCAGTTGTGGTAATTGCCACAGTAGGCCACATGCACCACCTGTATCACTGGACCGATGCATCGGAAGTGGCTAATGATCCGATCCTGAATGGGAAGTCTGGCTTTTTGAACCTCACCTGGTTCTCTGCCGGAACGATCATCATCATGGGCATTTGGATCTTTTTTGCCTGGAAAATGCGGCAGCTGTCTCTTGATGAAGACAAGAATGGTGACGCTTCCTTTGAGCACCACCGTAAAATCCGGATTTATTCAGCCGCATTCCTTCCTATTGCAGGATTCTCCAGTGCAGCGGTAATCTGGCTTTGGATTATGTCCATTGATGCCCACTGGTACTCTACGCTGTTTGCGTGGTACACCGGGGCGAGCTGGTTCGTGGCAGCAATGGCTTCCACTATTGTACTGATTGCCTACCTGAAGGGCAAAGGCTATCAGGAGAACTACCCTGTGCTTTTCTACGGTAACCTGCTGCTGAACTTCATTGCGCCTTTCTTTGTACTGATGCGCAATGACACCAAACGTAAGTACGGTACTATGGTTTTTGCATCTGTTGTGGTTTTCTTTGGTCACTGGTGGGATTTCTTCCAGATGATCAAGCCTGGTGCACGACTGACTGCCATGCATGCGATGGAGCATCACGGAGGTGAAGGTGCGCACCATGGAGCAGAGCACGGCGCAGAGCTTGCCGGGCACACCGAAGCAGCTATGCACGCTATGCCATTCGAGATGGGCTTTACCATCCCTGGCTTGCTTGAACTGGGAACGATGCTGGGCTTTTTGGCTTTGTTCATCTATGTAATTTTGAATCAGCTGTCTAAAGCACCGCTGACACCAAAGAACGATCCTTACCTCGAGGAGTCTCTGCACCATCATGTAGAGCTGCACGGGGAAGAGGCACACTAAACAAGGAGGTTCAGCAGGAACTGTAAAAACTGGTTTATTTAGACTGATTCTAAACAAAATTAGTCTGAAATCAGAAACGGGGTTAAAGCTGTTGAATGAGTGTATTTTAGCAACAGCAAGAAGAATTGATTACACACAAAATCAGATAAAGAATAATGACTGCTTTATTCGTACTACTTTGCGTTATTCTCATTGGCATTATTGTCGTTCAGATCGGCAAGGTGACAGAGCTGGCGGGTAAAATTCGCGGTGAAGAGGAAGCACAGGAGCGGACCAACCGTACACAGGCGGGCTACTCCATGATTTTCATGATTGTGTTCCTTCTGGCTTGTACCGTGTCTGCCATTTATTATAAGGACAGCATGCTATGGTATGGTCCTAATGAATCTGCTTCTGCTCACGGTAGCAGCATTGATTACATTTTTAATATCACACTGTTCTTCACGGGCATTGTATTCTTCATCACACAGATACTGCTATTCTACTTTGCTTACAAGTACCGCGCACGCCGTGGCTCAAAGGCAGAGTACATTTCGCACAACAACCGCCTGGAGGTGATTTGGACTGCCATTCCTGCGGTAGTAATGACCTTCCTCGTAGTTGGAGGGCTTGATGCCTGGAATGACGTAATGGCTGATGTGGAAGAGGGTGAAGATTATATCGAAATCGAAGCGACAGGTTATCAGTTTGCCTGGCACCTGCGCTATCCCGGGCCCGACGGAAAGCTGGGTGCGCGGGATTACAAGATGATCTCAGCGACTAACCCACTTGGTCAGGTATGGTCAGATGAGAAAAACCTGGATGATTTCCACCCGAGTGAGATTGTACTGCCAGTAGGTAAGAAAGTGCGTGTGCGGATTACTTCCCGCGACGTTTTACATAACTTTTACCTGCCTCACTTCCGTGTAAAAATGGATGCTGTGCCAGGTATGCCGACTTACTTTGTTTTCACTCCGACAACGACTACAGAGGAGTACCGTGCGAAGCTTGGTGCTCTGAATGACCGCGGAGAACCTCAATACCCGGAGTGGCATGCACCTTTAGATCCTGAGGACCCTGAAGGCCCGACAAAGTTTGAAGATTTCAACTTTGAACTGGCTTGTGCAGAGCTTTGTGGCAAGGGCCACTACGCGATGCGCCGCGCAGTCCGTATTGTTTCGGAAGCGGAGTACAAAAACTGGCTTTCAGAACAGCAGTCTTACTATGATTCTACCATCAAAGGTACAGAGGACGATCCTTTTGCTGCTGAAACAGCAGAAGAGGAAGCCGAACTCACAGATGCCAGTTCGATTCAGGAAGAAGCTCCCGAGGGTGACGGTTCTGCCGAATAATTCCGGAACAAGAACCAGGCATTTGTGTTAGAGTATTGCAAGAACGATTAGAACGGATAACAATAAAATTTTTCAGCAGATGGCTAATGTTGCAGACAAGCCGCTAGTACACGAAGACGATCTTTTGATCGAAGAGTACGGTTACGATGATCACTTTCATGACCATCACCACGGCGATAAATTTCAATCTAATTTTGTAACAACTTATTTTTTCAGTCAGGATCACAAGATGATCGCTAAACAGTTCCTGATCACAGGTATGTTTTGGGCAATCATCGGTGGTTTGATGTCGCTGGTATTTCGCCTTCAGTTAGGTTTTCCTGAGGAAAGCTTAGCATGGCTACAACCAGTTCTTGGCAAGTGGATTGAAATTAATCCAGAAGGTATTGGTACACTATCTCAGGAGTTTTACTACGCCCTGGTGACCATGCACGGAACCATATTGGTATTCTTTGTATTGACAGCAGGTCTGAGTGGTACCTTTAGTAACCTTCTTATTCCATTGATGGTGGGTGCACGAGATATGGCATCTCCACTATTGAATATGATGTCTTACTGGTTCTTCTTCTTGGCCGGTTTGGTAATGTTCTTCTCATTGTTCCTAAGCACCGGTCCTTTCTCCGGTGGTTGGACAGCCTACCCGCCGCTGAGTTTGTTGCCTGAGGCTTCAACCGGTTCTGGGGCAGGTATGACCCTATGGACGTTGAGTTTGGTATTGTTCGTTGTTTCGGTACTTCTAGGTGGTATTAACTACATCACTACTGTACTAAACCTACGTACAAAAGGTATGACGATGTGGCGTTTGCCACTCCCAATCTGGGCATTCTTCATCACCGCAATTATCGGTCTTCTATCATTCCCAGTATTGGCTTCTGCTTTCTTCTTGGTAATGTTTGACCGTGAGTTGGGTACCAGCTTCTACTTGAGTGAGATCTTCATTGGAGGACAGGCCCTTGACCACGTAGGTGGTAGCCCAGTATTGTACCAGCACTTGTTCTGGTTCTTGGGTCACCCTGAGGTATATATCATTATCCTGCCTGCGATGGGTATGGTTTCTGAGGTACTATCTGTACATGCTCGTAAACCGATCTTCGGTTACAAGGCGATGGTATACTCGATCCTTGCGATTGCCTTCTTGTCCTTTATCGTTTGGGCGCACCACATGTTTATGTCTGGTGTAAACCCATTCATCTCTAACTTCTTCGTAATCTTCACCTTGATCATCGCGGTGCCATCTGCGGTGAAGGTGTTCAACTGGATTGCGACATTATACGGTGGTAACATTCGCTTTAATCCAGCCATGTTATTCGCCATTGGTTTTGTATCGATGTTTATCTCAGGTGGTTTGACCGGTATTTTCCTCGGTAACTCTGCTATTGATATTCAGATGCACGATACGTACTTCGTAGTAGCTCACTTCCACATTGTGATGGGTGTGGCGGCCTTCTTCGGAATGTACGCTGGGGTTTACCACTGGTTCCCTAAGATGTACGGTCGCTTCATGAACAACACACTGGGTAAGATTCACTTCTGGGGTACTATGGTAGGTGCTTACGCGATCTTCTGGCCAATGCACTATATTGGTATGGCCGGTGTACCTCGTCGTTACTACTCTTTCGACACATTCCAGGCCTTTGGCCACTTTGCGGAAATGAACAAGTTTATCACCGTAGCTGCGATTCTAGTATTCGCATTCCAGGTATTGTTTGTGATCAACTTCTTCTACAGCATTTGGAAAGGTAAGAAGGTAGAGACTCAGAACCCTTACGGTGCTACTACTTTAGAGTGGACAACACCAATCAATCCAGGACACGGAAACTGGCCTGGTAAGATCCCTGCTGTACAGCGTTGGGCATATGATTATGGTAAGGATGGAGAGGAGTTTATTCCTCAGATTATACCATTAAAAGAAGGTGAGCACGACGGTGGTCACTAGATGCAAATGAAGCAAAATTCTTTTGTAGATAATAAAAGAGAGGTGCTGAGTTCGACGGCTACTCGAGCGAGTAATGATGTGCCATTCGTTTCCTCGTTTTGGCTTCGAATTCAGGACCTCCTTCAGCTGGTAAAGTTCCGGCTGTCTGCTACTGTTGTTTTGTCCTCACTGCTGGCTTATTTGATAGCTGCATCCGGGGAAGTAAGCTTAACTGCAATGCTAATTTTGGCAGCAGGAGGTTTTCTAACAACAGGCGCAGCAAACACCCTGAATCAAGTATTGGAGAAAGACTTCGATCGCTTGATGAAGAGAACAGCAAATCGTCCGCTTGCTGCCGGACGAATGACTATTTCTGAAGCGGTATTAGCGGCAGGTTTTATGAGCCTTTTTGGGATCAGCCTGCTAGCAGTGTTCAATCCATGGACTGCCTTCTTCGGGACTTTCGCATTAGTAAGTTATGCTTTCGTATATACTCCGATGAAGCGTGTCTCCCCAGGAGCAGTTGCTATCGGAGCTATTCCAGGCGCTTTGCCAACGCTCATAGGATGTGTGGCGGCGCAGGGAGAACTAACTTGGCTGGGATTAACCCTTTTTGCTATCCAGTTTTGCTGGCAGTTTCCGCACTTTTGGTCAATTGCCTTCTTGGGATACGAGGATTACTCTAAAGCTGGGTACAAGCTTGTTCCAGAAGAGGAAGGAGCAATCAACTTGACAAGTTTAGGTCGACAAGCATTGGCTTATTCCCTGGCTTTGGTTCCACTGGCATTATTGCCTGCTTATTTGGGAGCTACGGGTTGGGTCTCGGCTATTATTGTAGCCTTATTAGGCTTCGGCTACAGTTACTTTGCTTGGCGTTTCCTGCAAGTGCCAGAACGAAAAACCGCTTTGCAGCTCATGTTTTTTTCCTTTGGTTATATCCCCTTGTCTTTACTGATGTACTGGGCGGATAAAATAGTATAGTGAAATGACTGACTCCATTATGGCGGATCAACTAGGTAGAAGAAATAAAATTCATCCAAAGAAATTTGCCCTTTGGGTGGCTTGTGCCAGTATGTCGATGCTGTTTGCAGCACTTACAAGTGCGTATATGGTTCGGCAAGCTGCTGGTAATTGGCTGGAGTTTCCACTGCCTAATATTTTCTTTGTAAATACGGCAGTGATTATTCTTAGCAGTGTAACTTTGCACGCGTCTTACATCGCCTTCAAAAGTGAACGCGAAAAAGCCTATAAAGGGCTTCTTATTGTAAGTCTATTGCTGGGTATAACATTTGTGGTATTGCAGTTTGAAGGCTGGGAAGTTCTAGCTGCCAACGGTATACCGTTGAAGTTAAATCCTAGCGGTGACTTTGTGTATGCATTGTCATGGATTCACTTGGCGCACTTGTTAGGAGGTATTGCTGCGATTTTGATTGCAGTGATTGTGGCCTTGAGCCGTCCTTTTAAGAAGACGCCGGCTCGCCAATTACGCTTTGAGATGACACTCACGTATTGGCACTTTGTAGATGGTTTGTGGTTGTATTTAATGGTCTTCTGGATCTTACAACGATAATCAACTACGCACGAACAAAACAAAACGGAAAGCAACCAAGCCAATAGGCCTTTTTGCTTTATCGAATAAATTTTTAGGCACTAAAGCAGTGCCGATAGGATATTAAGATAAGATAAAACAAACGCTGCGCGATGGCAGAACATGTAATAGAACACGACGTTCAAACCGACCAGGGCAACGCCTGGGATGGTGGTAAGGAGCCGTTCAAGGCTAGTTACGGTAAACTGATGATGTGGTACTTCCTGTTGTCAGATGCGTTTCCGTTTGCTGGCTTTTTGATTGCTTATGGAGCACTTCGTTTCAGTAGCCCGACTTGGCCAGTTCCTGACTTTGTATTCAAGACGCACCCTTTTGGAGACAGTGAACTACCACTGATCTTCGTTACGGTTATGTCATTCTTGTTGATCATTAGCTCTGTGACCATGGTTCGTGGAGTGCAGGAAGGGCATCGTAATAATACCAAGGGAGTAGTTTTCTGGATGCTGCTAACGATCCTTGGTGGGATTGGATTCTTGAGTTGCCAGGCTTGGGAATGGACTAATTTGATTGCTACTGAGCATATGACAGTGACCCGAAATCCATTCGGAACACATGTTGAAGCTGGAGTATACTTAAACGATGATGGTTCG
>CAJXOS010000261.1 GCA_913057725.1 uncultured Lewinella sp. | reverse complement strand
AGATAACTGTTTCATTAATTACCGTCAAACTACCTAGGCAGAACATCTTGTAAGGGATAAATGGGCTATCTGTTACCCAGGTAACAACGCCCCTACCCTCCTGGGAATAGCTTTGTAGTGCGGGTTGAAAAAATCTACACCAAAATGATAATCAAATGCTTTGCCCGCGCCTTTGAAGCATTTACAAACTAATACAAGATGAAAACCAACAAAGTCATTTCCGCTATTTTCCGAGGATTTGCCGCTATTATCCTATTGCAAACGCTGTTCTTCAAATTCACGGCAGCGCCAGAAAGCGTATACATTTTCAGTGAATTGGGTGCAGAGCCTTGGGGCCGTATCGGCAGTGGCATCGCAGAGTTGATCGTGAGCATCCTCCTTCTTATTCCAAGTACAGCCTGGCTTGGGGCCATTGGTGGCCTCGGCGTCATCAGCGGCGCGATCATGGCACACCTGACCAAATTGGGTATTGAAGTCCAAGGTGATGGAGGGACTTTGTTCTTCTTGGCCATCGGTGTGTTTGTGAGCTGTGCCATCGCCTTATACTTGCACCGAGCCGATTTGATCCGGTTCTTGCAAGAGCGGAAATTGATCGCTACTGAAGAGTAAGAGACCTTCACCGATATTCGGAAAAAGGGTCAGGCTTGAGATAAGCCTGACCCTTTTGTGTTGATCTCCCGTCCCTGCAACAAACACGCTAACCATCGGTCGATCTGCGTTTCTTATTATAGCTCTATTACTTGAAATCTAACAAAACGCTCTAATTTCAACACCAGAAACCCTTACATCATGCACCGAATACCCCTCCTCTACACACTCCTATTCATTGGTCTCCCCTGTCTTATCCACGGTCAGACCGATACCGTACCTGTCTTCCACCATAACTACCTAGTCGAAAGGCATACTGATCTGGTTACATTCGCGGATGATTTGGTCAGCTATGCCGAAGCGCATAATTGTTCTAGTTCCTTGCAGCTAAAAGCCATACGGTACCAGAGAGACATTATGGCCATCCCCGTTTGGGAAACGGAAAACGTAGTGGGTACTATGAACCAGCTTGACTTCCTTTTGCAAAGAGGGACGATTCTCCATGCTGAGATCGTAAAAGAAGGAGAACGGAAAAGACGGCGCAAACAATTGATGGAGCCCATCACTGCCCTTCTTCCGTACTTGCTTGCCGTTCTCTGTTTTCCTGTCGTCTACTTTCTGCTATTTAGGCGCAGATAGATACGCTCATCTTAGTCTCGACTGTTTCTACGAGACCAATAAAGCAGCCCAACAAACCCTAGCAAGATCAAAGCGAGTGGTAGCACATAGGTCGTTGGCTTATTGGGTGATAAGACATCGAGCTCACTGCTATCTCCAATAACACTTAAATGTGACCAGTAATAGGGTGCTTGATAAGCTGGCGGTGCCCTGTCCAGGTAGGCCAACTTGGCCAAACGCATTGCCTCATGCTTGGACATTCCCTCTTTCAGGTTTTGGTAGAAGCTAATCAGGATGTCTTTGGTGGATTTATCAGAGGCATTCCAGAGGCTGGCGATTAGGCTTGGACAGCCAGCATAGGAAAATGCTCGAGCCAAACTACGTACCCCCTCACCTTTCTGCAGAGCTCCTGCTCCTGTATTGCACGCGCTCAGTTACCGTTAGCTGAAGCAGTCAACTAAACGCTGACACTCAACTAACTCTACCCCTCATCCAACCAACGATGAATCTCCTGGAAACGGGTGGCCGTATCACGCACTTTCTCTCGAATAGCCGTCTTCGTTTTGTAGTTACCAACCATATCACGACCCGACTTTGGCAGCAATTGCTCAAGAAAAGATCGTTGGTAAGATTCCAATGAAATTGTTGGCAATTTGTCGGCCATATCTAGGATATCGGGGTCTTTACAGAAGCGATAAATCCGCTTTCTGAGCATTTCCGATAGCTGCTTAAACAGGCGCGCGTTCTTCTCAAAATCGTCTCCTGCTTCAACTTCATCGGCTAGATAAAGAAGGTAATCGTAATCATCTGTGGGAAGGATCATGGCTCTTTGATTCTAGATTAAAATGCTCAGGTTGACACTCGTAAATTCAGGAGATTTCACCAGCAATCAAAATGAGGGCCATTTAGATTAGAGGAATGCAGTTTGCCAATAGGCAAATAGAGTCATCTAATCGACTAATTCTTCAGCTGACGCCTCCCGTTCGAAACGTAGTAACCATTTGTAGAAATTCGTCGCATTGTAGACCTCGGTCCAGGCATCATGCTCAAAGGCAGGATTTGAACCAGAGGTGAAGATGTGATCATGCTGTTGGTAATCAACCTCAGCAATCGTGTTTGATGGGTGAAAGGTGATTCCCGCATTTTTCTCAATTCGCCGGATGGTATTGGCAGAACGATAGTGATCCACCTGTGCGTCGGCACGATTATGTGCTGCCCAAATTGGAAGTGTACTTAAAGCATCATAATCTCTCACGCCATAGGCGGCACCAGCAATTGGAGCTATCGCTGCAAAGCGTTCTGCCATCTTACTGGCCAAACCCCAAGTCCCAAAACCACCACGACTGAGGCCGGTAAGATAAATTCGACCTGTGTCGATTCGATGAGTCTTGGCCATTTCATCCAGCAGCTGGCTAAACCCTTTATCGCTATGATAATACTCCCCTGCCGAGATATGCGGCATCACATAGACGAAGGTATTGAGCTTAAGTTGCCCCAACTCTGTACTTATATCTGTTGTCTCCCGAAGTTCTCTGGGCAATTCCCACTTGAAGAGGTCTTCCACGCGGCCACCGATTCCCAAACCGCCTTGCAAGAAGACAATGAGTGGAAAGGTGGAATCTTGATGATCCTCATAAGCTGGTGGGAAATAGAGGTTATAGCCATCAATTTGGCTGTTGGGATATTGCTTCAAGACCGTTTCGAAAGTACCGGGATGGTCAAGTTGTTTCGTTCGATTTGGAGAAGTTCCTCCTTCCGAGTTGCAAGTCGTCAAACAAAAAAGGCTAGCAACAAAAATTAGCGTAGGTAGAAGTTGGCTCGTTTGTTTAGTATACATTCCATTTGTAATTCTCTTTATCAGATGCAGAATTACACAAAATGGGTGCCCGCAAATAGGAGCATACCGAAGCGTCAATGATCCATCGTCGACAACAGTTGGTACTAGAATAGCCACACCGGTCTAGTACCAGTGTGGCTATTGCCGAGTCGAAGTAAGTTCAACTCCCCTACTCTACTACAACTTTGGCCCGTTGCATCCAACCGTCTCCTTGAAGCTGCAAGAGATACATTCCTGCCGGAAGCGTGGAAAGGTCAAGCGTGCTCGTAGCCGTGCTAAGGTGCTGGCTCCATAATCGCTGTCCGCGCAGATTATATACCGCGCACTCTGCGGATTCAACTCCTTGCGGAAGGTCTAGCCACACTTGGCCGTTAGTCGGATTCGGATATACCTGCGTAGATGTAATATCCTTAGCAGGAATATCTTGTGTACTGACCGGCTCCAGTTCGATACGGCCGAGCAAGCCTGCCGAGCGATACAGATAGAGGTAACGACCATCTGGAGTTATATCACCTGGTGCAATGTACACGCAGAAATCGGCCACATTTTCCCAAGTCAGACCACCATCCATCGAACGCTGGATTTCCGTTTGAATATCAGATGATGAAGACAAGTTGCGAGCCGCATAGTAGGTTCCATCAGGAGCGACGGTAATCGCGCCAGGAGCTCTTACACCATTACAAGCATCCGTACTCCACGTAAGGCCTCCATCACTAGAGCAGCGCGTGGTACCACTCACGGTGTTCATGACGGTATTTTCATCCAAGGCAAACAGGTTATTGATCGGTTGGGTAGAGAATTCCCCATTGGTGACCTGCGTCCAACTCTCACCGCCATTGCTGGTAGCATAAATTCGCCCACCATCAGAGCCAACAAAACCACGCTGATCATCTAAGAAAATCATACTGCGTGGAAAAGAGCTGAAGCCGTGGTAGACCACGTTCCAGGTATCACCACCATCATCAGAATAAACACCATGCACGGAGCCGTACAAGTATAGCCGTCCTCCGGGGAGTTGTTCAATATGGAAAACGAAGGTAGTGTCTTGTATATCTGCCGGGAAAAGCGGAGCCCAGGTATCGCCACCATCTTCGGTGATATGTGGACCCGAAGAGTTGTAAGGAATGATTACCGTCTCTTCATCTAAGACCAGGAAGTCTCTGCTTACGGTCCCATAGGGCGTAGTAATCGTCGTCCAGGTATTTCCACCATCCGTCGTCTTGGCCATACCATTCCGCTCCTGGAGAGCATAGCCCACCTCATTCGAGGGGAAAGCCATCTGCTCATAACTGGGTCGAAAACCAGGAAATTGACTAGTGGCTGTCTCCAACCCATCGTTAGAGTACAAAATTTCCGTTCCATTACTCGCAATCCAAAAGTCTTCTCCATTATGATGGATTCCATTGAAACGCAAGCCAAACTGCCCGGCACCAATCGTCGAATTATTCATCCAGGAAGCGCCTCCGTCATTGGACAGAAATATGTTAGAGGAAAACACATAGGCTACCAGCTCCGTTTCAGAAAGCGGTACGAGTAGGCGTAGGTTAGTAGGTACTCCAGTATCAGTTACCAAGTCCCAATTGCTGCCACCATCGGTCGTTTTGAAAATCCGCCGACTTTGATCGTACAAGTAGCCAATTTCTTCGTTGAACCAGCCTCCGTAAAAAGCATTCGCTTCAAACTGATAGATAGAGTCCCAGCTTGCTCCTGCATCGGTGGTCTTCAGCAACGGCCCACCGGATTGTTGGAAGATATAACCCAAGGTATCTGATGGAAAATGTGCCGTTCCGCGATAAGTATATTCTAGAGGAATTTCCGTCCAGGTATCACCACCATCTTCACTGCGGAGAATACTCTGATTGCTGTGCGAAAGCACAACTACGTCTCCTGCCAAAAAATGTAACTCTCGTGCTCCAGAGCTTGGAGCAGCTATATCGGTCCAGGTGTCGCCACCGTCTGTACTACGGGTGATGATACCATCTGTAAGTAGATAAACGGTCTGACAATTCGTACCAGGTTCACATACCACAGCATCATAGTCGCGATCTTCTGGAGCGGACTGGATTGCCCAGTTTTGACCACTATCTTCCGTTTCTGCCAGAATGCCACAGGTACCTACCGCCCAGCCATTGCCGTCTGGATCAACATGAACATCACGGAAATTAGAGGCAAAATCAAAGGGTGCTAAAACTTCTACAGAAAACTGAGCAGAGAGAATACTAGCGTTTAAGATAAGGAGTGAGAAAAAGTAAAGGATTCGCATGTTTTTAGGGTTTGGTTATGCTTAATGGTTAAGTAGTCGGTGCGTTTGTCTGCTTGGGACTTAGAGCGAATAAGTTGACGCAACGGCAAAGCTAGGATAGACATAGAGAATTCCCCTCCCGCATTTCTGCGAGGGCCCTACTACCGGAATTCATGGATGTGACTAAGGAAAAAAGGGAGAGCGGCTAAAGGACGTAGCGTTTAAACAGGTCTTCCAGCACATCTCCAGGCTCGGTACAGATACCAGGATGTACTCGGGAGGTTTGAAGTATAGTACTACGGTTAGCAGCTAACCAACGAAAACGATACGGCTGCTCCTGCGCCCCAATCGGACCTCCGGATGCTGTACCGGCACAAATCGCCTCCCACGCTTGCAAATGTTCTTGCAAGAGATCAATATCGATATCTTCAGAGAATGCTAAGAGGCGCTCGTGATCTAGATGGTATTTCATCGCCAGGTATTTCTTAGGCTTAGAAAACACAATAACGCCCACGTTGATAAATTCTTCGCGTTCCACCTTCGGCACCACCCGGATAACAACAAATTCGTAGCTACGTTTATCTTGCATCGGCTGCTACTTTTGCTAGTGAATCAAGACGCGCCAGACGCGCCAAAAGGTACTCCTGATAGGCTGCTCTTTTCTCAACTGGAGCTAGTGGACTCCCCTCCTCTTCTAACCAATCTTCTGGAATATTGGCAATAATATCAGCAATAACATCCGCTGTCACCAATGATTGAATTTTTGCTGCTACGTCCTCCAGCTTTTCCGCTTGTCGAAGAAGTACATGATCTTTAATCGCAGTAAAATCGCGATCCAAATAGTTGCGCCAGGAAGGCCAATTATGGTGAAAATAGAGGCTGGCACCATGATCGATCAACCATAATTCTCTATTCCAGTCCAGAAGGTTAGTATTCTTGGGTGTGCGGTCAATATTTATAATCATACTGTCCAGCAGTACTACCTTTGCAGCCGTTTCTCCGTCTACTTTACCAACCAAAGGGTCATAGGTGATTGCGCTGGAGAGGAAGTGTAATCCGAGGTTGAGCCCAACACTAAACTTGAGTAGATCCTGTATTTCCTCATCAGGTTCGGTCTTGCTAAAGGTATCATCGAGGTTCATGAAAACCAGCTCAGGTACCTTTAAGCCCATAGCTCTCGCTAACTCTCCACCGATGAACTCTGCCACGAGTGCTTTCTTCCCTTGTCCCGCACCACGAAACTTGAGTACATACAGAAAATCATCGTCGGCCTGAACTATAGCAGGTAATGAGCCACCTTCACGCAGGTGCTGCATGTAG
>CAJXOS010000260.1 GCA_913057725.1 uncultured Lewinella sp. | reverse complement strand
AGCGTATGGTTCTTGCTTTGATCCAGATTGCGAATTCACTTAGGCCCTCTGCTCCAAAATCCCTAAATTTGCACTCCAAATCAGCGTCCCGCTATGCAGAGACTTTTTCGCGCAGTAAAAATCGTTAGCCCTACGAGCGCGCACCATGGGCAAGTACAGGATATATTGGTTGATCAAGGCCAGATTAAGGCAATTGGATCTAGTTTGGAAGCTGCTGATGCAGAGGTGATTGAGTTAGCGGATGCCCACGTTTCTTCGGGCTGGGTAGATTTGGAGGCAGAAGGCGGTGATCCTGGATTGGAGCATCGCGAGGATTCCCAGAGCCTACTATTGGCTGCAGCTGCTGGCGGTTATACGCATATTGGCGTTCGCCCAAAAGCAGAACCGCCCATCCACGATAAGAGTGGAGTCCATTATCTACTTCAACAAGCGAATACTAGCGTTTCAGCCCTTCTCCCAATCGGCGCTATTAGCCGTAATCTTAAAGGAGAGGACATCACCGAAATGTTGGATATGAAGCAAGCTGGTGCTATTGCTTTTTCAGATGGGAGCAAGAGTGTTCAGCTGGCGGGTCTTATGCTGCGGGCACTACAGTATGCCAAGTCCCTAGACGGACGGGTGATGAATCAACCTTTGGAAAAGTCGATTGCGGGATCAGGTCAAATGCACGAAGGGCCAATGAGTACCCGCTTAGGTATGCGTGGTATACCCGCATTGGCAGAGCAAATGATGATTGAGCGAGATCTTAATCTATTAGCTTATACGGAGTCACGTTTGCACATTAGCCATGTGTCCACAGCAGCAGGTGTGGAGTCGATTCGTCAAGCAAAGGCAAACGGTTTGGCCGTTACGGCATCAGTGGCCGCATTAAATCTCTTACTGACTGCTGATGACTTAGGGCAGTTTGATAGTCACTTTAAGGTACTGCCTCCTTTGAGAGCTGAATCCGATCGTCAGGCCTTGATCGCGGGCTTGAAGGATGGTACGATTGATTGCATTGCTTCCAATCACTGCCCACGCGAACTCGAACGCAAATTGCTGGAGTTTGCCTACGCTGATTTTGGAGCAGCTACCTTGTCCACCGCTTTTTCTGCTGCTCGCACTGGAATTGAATCTGCGCTAACGGAGGAGGACCTTATTGAAAAATTCACCGCAGGTCCCCGTAAGGTATTTGGTTTGCCTGCGCACAAAATAGAGGAGGGCGCAAATGCTGATCTCACCTTCTATCAATATGATTCTTCTTGGGTGCCGACGAGTGCTGACATCCGTTCAAAGTCTGCTAACAGCCCACTTATCGATCGCAAATTGATGGGACGCCCACTAGCTGTCCTACGTGGAGATCGACTACACTTAAATGCCCAGCCAAAATAACTTATGAGTACAACAACTGAAACAACTGAACGCTGGCGGCAAGAGGGCCTCCGTTGGGGTATCATAGCAGGAGGTATTGTCGTCGCCTTATTCGCGGGAATCTACTTCCTGAATCGGCCACTGGTTTTGAGTCGTGGTTTATGGTTGGGGTCAGGTTTGATCTATGCACTTGCCATGTGGCAGGCTCAAAAGACGGTAGAAGGCAATGAGTTAAAGGAATTCATTCAACCAGGGTTTCTGGTTTTTGTAGTGGCCAATGCCTTGTTCTATTTGTACTATTATTTCCTTTTCGCCGTTTTTGATCCGGAGCTGGTTGATTTGCAAGCCGAGCTTTTACGCGAAAGCGGACAAGACCCTAAGAGTGCGCCGGAGCTTACTATAGGCAGTACCTTTTTTGCCTACGCTCAAAGTCTAATTTTTGGTTTCGCTCTGGCCGCTGGAATTGGCTTTGTTTTGTCTCGGCGCCAAAACGCCGAGTAATTTGACGGAAATAAATGCCTCCACTTTCTTTTGAAGATTTTGAAAAAAATCCACACGTCTTTCTTGCCGTCATATGTTTAGGATGTTTTCCAAAATCGAAAGTGAGTACATTTATTTTTTCTCCGTCACTAAGTAATTAAGATCTATGGACTTATCAGTCGTCATACCATTATACAATGAGGAGGAGTCTCTCCCAGAACTAGCTGCTTGGATTAGGCGGGTTGCTAAGGCTGAGGGGTATTCTTATGAGATCATCATGATTGATGACGGTAGTACCGATAGTTCTTGGGCTGTTGTCCAACAGTTGTCTCAGGAAGGGGATGTCCGTGGTATCAAGTTTCAGCGCAACTACGGTAAATCTGCAGGGCTTTATGTCGGCTTTGCTGCCGCTCAGGGGGAGGTCGTCATCACCATGGATGCTGATCTACAAGATAGCCCAGATGAGATTCCTGAACTGATGAGTATGGTTCGCGTGGACGGTTACGATCTGGTGTCTGGTTGGAAGAAGAAGCGTTATGATCCTGTACTTACTAAGAACTTGCCAAGTAAGCTCTACAACTGGACCGTACGGCGGATGACGGGGATTCAGCTGCACGACTTTAATTGCGGCCTTAAAGCATATAAGAAGCAAGTAGTGAAGAGCATCGAGGTCTATGGCGAGATGCACCGCTATATACCTGTTTTGGCAAAATGGGCCGGCTTTCGAAAAATCACTGAGAAGGTCGTACAGCACCAAGAGCGCAAGTATGGTGTCACCAAGTTTGGGGTGGAGCGCTTTATTCGCGGCCCGCTGGATTTGCTTTCCGTGATCTTTATTTCTCGCTTCCGTAAACGCCCAATGCACTTCTTCGGTATGCTGGGGGCACTTGTATTCCTTTTAGGTTTTATCATTTTAGGCTATCTGAGCGTAGCCAAATTATTCTATCAGGAGTACGGAATTACAGAACGACCATTGTTCTTCTTGGGTCTGATTTGTGCAATCATCGGTTCACAGCTATTCCTTACGGGTTTCTTGGCAGAATTGATTGTGCGAAGCGCTAACGACCGTAATCACTATTTGATTGAACAAAGGATTGGCGATCCGGATGGCAAATAAGAAAATTCTGCTTCTTGGTCCGGCGTATCCATATCGGGGAGGTCTAGCAGCCTTCAACGAAAGCTTGGCTTATGCTTTGCAAAGTGCTGGTCATCAGGTAGAACTGGTTACCTATACACTGCAGTATCCTAATTTCCTATTCCCCGGAAAGACGCAGTACTCTGATGATCCGCCACCGGCAGATTTGGAAATCGAACGCAAGATTAACGCAGTCAACCCTTTCAATTGGATCAAGGTAGGTTTGGAGTTACGCAAGCGACAAGCTGATATCATTATCGCTGCCTTTTGGATGCCCTTTATGGGACCCAGTCTGGGGACTATCCTTCGATTAGCAAAAGCTTCGAATACACATCGGATTGGGTTGATTCATAATATCATCCCGCACGAGCATCGACCAGGAGATCGTCCGCTTGCCAAATACTTCACGGCTTCTGCGGATTCGTTTATGACTTTGTCTTCTTCGGTAGCGGAGGAACTCAAGGACTTCTCCGAAGCACCAGTACGGACTTCTCCGCACCCTATCTATGATATTTATGGTGAGTCTGTGAGTAAAGAGGCTGCTCGCAAGCGATTGGCGTTATCGCAAGATGGCCGCTACTTGCTCTTCTTTGGGTACATCCGCGAATACAAAGGATTGTCTCTACTACTGGAAGCCATGGCTGATGATCGACTCACGGAACAAGGAGTTAAGCTGATTCTGGCTGGTGAGTATTACGGCAATGAAGAGAAGTACGAGGCCATGATTGATGAACTGGGCATTCGCGAGCGAATCATTTCTCATACCCGCTTTGTATCAAACGAAGAGGTACGCTACTTCTTTGGAGCGGCCGATTTAGTGGTTCAGCCTTATCAAACGGCCACCCAAAGTGGTATCTCACAATTAGCCTACAACTTTGAGAAACCGATGATTGTCACGAGGGTAGGGGGGCTGCCCGAGATCGTGCCACACGGAAAGGTGGGCTACGTTATAGATCAAAAGGCAGATGAACTAGCCGATGCTGTTGTGGATTTTTACGATCAGGACCGAGAGGAGCACTTCCAAGCTGGCTTGCGAACGGAAAAGAGTAGATTCACCTGGTCGGGATTTGTAGCGGTCTTGGAAGAACTCTTTCCGGTGTGATATTGTATCTTGTCGCCTCAAGTTAAAGGCAACCATGGAGCAACGGATTCGGCAGGTTATTACCAATAGTATTGAGCTTAAGACGGAGGTTTTAGCTGATCCTGAGATTATCGCCTTGGTTGAACGCCTCACTACAGTGTGCGTTGCGTGTTTTCATGCGGATGGTAAGCTGCTGTGGTGCGGAAATGGTGGTAGTGCGGCTGATGCCCAACATTTGGCAGCCGAATTCTCCGGGCGCTTTTATTATGATCGACCTCCGCTCTACTCTGAGGCTTTGCATGTGAATACCAGTTATCTCACCGCGGTCGGTAATGATTATGGATATGAAGCTTCCTATGCTCGCATGGTAAAAGCCATCGGACGGAATGGAGACGTATTAATTGCGATGTCGACTTCCGGGAATTCACCAAATGTCCTGTTGGCGGCAGAAGCAGCTCGGGAACAAGGGATGACCGTAGTAGGCTTTACTGGGCAAGGTGGCGGCAAACTTGCGGCGTTGTGTGATCATTTGCTCGCTATTCCGTCTCAAGATACTCCCCGCATTCAGGAATGTCACATGCTTATTGGGCATATCATTTGTGAATTGGTGGAAGCGGCGGTATTTCCTAAGTAAATATCGCCGAAAAATTAACGGAACGATTTTGGCTTTTCAAAAGGGAGTCAAGCGGTTCCTTTTAAGCAGGCTCGCTATTGAAAAGCCGCCATGAAAATTGGGGAGTAATTTTTCAATTAGTACTAAATCGAATAACACTAGTATAAACGATGGCCAAAAGAAAGAAGAATCCAGATCGCGCAATGGAGGTAGGGCTTGATCATGAAGACAAGCGTGCATTGTGGCGCACGGTAATGGTGTCAAGTATTGTTTTGGGGGCAGTCCTAACCTTAATCTATATCCTGTTAGGGAAGGTATTTCCGAGTAATCCAGGTTGGCTCAATGCTTCTCGTACCGGGCTTAGCCTTTTGGCGTTTTGGGTCGTAATTACCTCCACTATCCGGACCTTCGAAAATATCCGGGAGGGCGTTGCCTTCTTTTGGCTTATCATTATTGGGGTAGCCAGTGCTTCCATTGGCATTTTCCTTTTCCTACTTGCGTTGCGAGTATGGAATGAGTTAGGCAACCACGGTGCAGTACTCCCGGGTTACGATATCATTGGCTTCTACGCCGGAGGAGGCCTCATAGCTTCTCTCATTTCCCTGATTCACCTACGTGTGGATGGAGAACACAATGGTAATCTGCTGGAACTACTTGTGATTGCCTTGGCAGCAGCTGCTTTCTTTTGGCTTACCAAAGGATAAGTCTTACCCTTTAGCTTCTTCGAGTTTTTCTTGCTTGCGGGTCTGGTACAGCGATACGAAAACACCACCAGCCAGCAGGACAAAGATTACTACTAGGTTGAGCCACTCCACTGGGTGCCACACCTGGTGTAATAGCATCTTAGCGGCAACGAAGAACAGAATAATAGCTAAGCTGTATTTGAGGTATTCAAATCGATCCATCATCGAGGCAAGGACGAAGTACAGACTTCGTAGCCCAAGGATAGCGAAGACATTTGAAGAGAATACCAGAAACGGATCTGTCGTGATAGCTAAGATGGCCGGAATGGAATCAAAAGCGAAGAGCACATCCGTTGTTTCAATCATCAGTAGGGCAATGAATAGGGGAGTAGCGGCCAAGATATGGCGGCGGCGTACAAAGAAACGCTCTCCTTCAAAGGTCTTACTGACTGGGAATATCTTTTTAGCGTAGCGGATAATGGGGTTTCGGTTAGGATCCACATCTTCCTCGCTAGTAAGCATCTTATAGGCACTGTAGATCAGAATCAGGCCGAATAGATACATCATCCATTGGAACTGCTCTAAAAGCCAAACCCCGGCAAAGATCATCAAGGCTCTGAAGACCAGTGCGCCTAAAATTCCCCAGAATAGTACGCGGTGCTGGTATTGACCAGGGATGCGAAAGTACTTGAAGATTAATGCCATCACAAACACATTATCCATGCTCAATGAAAGCTCCACCAGATAACCAGTCAGGTATTTCATAACAGCATCTCCGGCTGCTAAATCACGATCCCCCCAGTGATGGCTGTAGAGATAATATACAACGCCGGCAAAGCTCAATCCTACTACAGCCCAAAGGCTGGTCCAGCGCAGGGCTTCACGGGTTGTAGGTACGTGGTTCTCACGATTAAAGACCCCGAGGTCTAGTGCCAGTAGTAATAGGATGAAAACAATAAAAATGCTCCAGAGTAGCATATTGCGATATTATGTGATAGTACCCGTTTGACTAAATTGCTCTAGTAATTGGATTGTATGGCGTTTTGACTACTTCTTGTCCTAAAGGTAACACTATGACAAGGGGTGGTTGCCTCCTGTTCACCTACTTTTCGACAAATGCACGTTTATTACCAACGAACGGCCGCGATATTACAAAAGAAAACCCGGAGGACTCAAAGTCACTCCGGGTTTTCTTGCTACTTAGTAGACGGGAAAATAGTTAATGAAACAGTTGTCGGCTTGGTTTTTGCAATAAGCCAAGGAAAACTTGGACTTGGCGTGTGCAAAGGACAAGCC
>CAJXOS010000259.1 GCA_913057725.1 uncultured Lewinella sp. | reverse complement strand
GGCTCGGTAGGGGGACAAATTACAACTGCGCCCCTACTGGTGTTTGATTTTGCTAAAAAATATATTAATTTTAATTTATGAGGTGAGGGTATTAAAGACGCTACTAAAACCCAGTTTATGAGACTGATTCTTTTCATACTTGAAAACCCCACAATATTTGTGGTGGATAAACGTAGAAATATAATCAAAACGATTAAAGTTGATCAACCTCTCACAATGCTTCATGACTGGGCAGTAGTAAGCCAAATCTATTTAGACTGGGTAGCAGATCACTTCACCCAGAATCTGCTATATGGAGTTCGATATCTTAATGTGGTCCTGCCACACATAATTTATACACAATTAGCGAGCTATTACAGCTGGGTAGATCAGTTAGAAGGATTAGCTGAGAATTGTCAGGTAACATATCACTCTATGATTGAGGCAGTCGTTGGTCACCTTAGTAAGATCGAGGAAAATAGCACCCCGTTTCTTTTCGGACATACAGCTTTTGGCAAAACCGCTTTTTATGAATTGATCAATGTTGGACAAAATTTTGCCTATCGGAATATTTGTGTCCGGTCAGGTGATCAAATAGAAGTTCTGCAAGGAGTTACAGCGTTTGGAGGGGAGGAGGAGGTGCCTCTTTCAAGCTTACTCTTCTTAATCGACGAATCGCACGATCAGATCGTGAGTTTATCTCATGATCCCAGCGAACTTGAGATAGATTCAACGCTTGAAGTTAGTCTAAATTGGTCTTCGAAAGCAACCTTTGGACAATTAGTTGCTTCTCTTTCGAATTGGGGAAAATATTTAGCCCCTTCAAGCAGGGAGCAAGATGGTAAGTTACTTTGGTTGAGCAGCATGTTTAACTACAATATTGTCAAGAATAGTGTTTCGGCGGTCTTGGAGCAACAGTCCTTCGTCCATCATTCCCTCTTTGCCTTATCTGGAGCTCATCCAGATTTAATCACTTCCCAACTGCAATCAGGCTTACAACTGATCATTGAGCATCCGACGCTCATCACGAACAATAGGGAGTTCCCCGCTAATGCGGAGATGAAGGTAAGCTTTACAGAAGGTCCAGTTCTGCTATTGTCAGCATCCGATACCGAGGAACCCTTAGCCAGTATCCCCATGCCCCTGCCACCCTTGGAGATTACGTGGGGGGATGGTTTTCGTTTTCGGCAAAAAAATTGGTTTCCTAAACCAACTGCTGATTTCACTCATCTGGGCAAGCCCTATATGCTTCTAGGGTTTAACTTTAGTAGATCTCTTTGTGGGGATGTTTCTTTGATAGCTGAGACGAGTGATCAAAACAAAACTACATTACCTATCAAAAGCGGTTGCGAACTAAATTATGAGTGAGGCTAAAAAAGAAATAATCGGACAGACCAAGGGATTAGTCAGCGCTTTCAAGAAGCTAAAGGCGACCGATTTAGCTACTATAGAATATGCACTGTTTGCCAAGGACGTAAGTGATTTATTTGCTGCGATCGGGACGTTTTTTGAGCAGCAGGAGGTAAAAGAACACCAAAAGCGAGTGGTGCGTAACGCCTCTGTTAAGATTGAAGCTGCTATTACGGAACGTAAACGATTGACGGAACGCCTCAATAACCTGCTCGAAGAACTTGAAAGGCAAGAAATGGAAGCAGCCAATACTTCGGCTAAGCAAATGGAATTGGAAGAGAAGGAAAAGCGCCTAAAGGATATCCAGACTTTTCGTGCTAAGTATCAGGAGGGAGACCTGGAGCGATTGAGCGAAGAACTTAGCAACGAAGAAGAAAGCATCGCAGATAGTATTAAAAAGGTTGAACTGTTTTCCGATGAAATACTGGCGCTTATTCAGAGTATTACTGATAACTATGGACTTAGAGCGGCAGAAATCCTGAAGCAAATAGATAAAAACAGGGATATTGTCCAGGGCAAGTCGGAGGGTATGGTGACAAAGCTTGAAAAGGAGAATATCCTACTAAAGCTGGCGACCGAAAAAAGCAAAAAAGCCTTGGCGCAATTGCTGGATGACTACAATCAAACTCGGGATACGATTATAAGGATCAAAGAGCAGATTCGGGAAGTAGAAGTGGCGCACACCCAAAACTTAGCACTTCACATGAGACATTTCGCGGCTAACGAGGAAGTGTTTGGCAAGTTGAAAGAACAGGTCAATGTAAGTGCGACAGCTACCTCCTTACTCAATGAGATCAAGGCTAAGCTAGAGGAGTTTGATCAGGTGTTAGGACAAGTCATCCGGGAAAATGATAGTATACAATATGTCACGGTCTCTAACAGTAATGCTACGTAACGCAGATGAACAGAAGTGAACAAAAAATTCGGGAGTTAGAGGATCGTATCGCTGAGCTGGAACGACGCCTAGCGGATAACAGTCTTCCTAGCGCACCGGAAGTACCTCGGCACCTGCTTTTTAATATAGCAGAAGGGGTGAGTTGGCGGGACATCAGTGCTTTTTTTGTTCGCTTACCTCCTATTCGACGATGGCGGCAGTTCATGCGCGAATCATGGTTTCGGAATGAAGAAGAGCAAACAATGGTGGTTCCAATGGAACTCTTCAAGAAACTACCGGCAGTAGAGATAAAGAGTGTCATAAGACAGAAACAAGTAGAGCTTGATCATCGTATAGCTACCAAAGCTATCAGGGCTGATATTGATGAAATCATTACGGCACAGAATCAGATGATTAATGAACTGCTCGAGGAGCACAAACAACGAGTGAGAGAACAGATACAACGGAAAAAAACAATTGGAAGAAACCTTGATTCGGATCGGATCAATTACAGAAAGTTTTAATCTATGGGCATCACACACCCCACAAGCCAACCCAATCAAAATACCTCAGGCGATCTACTGCGTGAGGATAGCACCATGTATTCAATGAGTGGTGTCTACCGCTTCTTTTGCTGGTGCTCGGGAGCTAACATAAATGTGCTGAGGTATTTCCCTACGGAATACAACAAGTACTTCGGTACGGGGAGTATTGTCTTTATGACCGGGCTATTCGCTTCCGTTTCCGCATCTTATGCCATCTCCACCGTTTTTAAGGGACAATCGATCATCTTCCCCATCATCACTGGTTTGGTCTGGGGGATGTTCATCTTTTTCCTCGATCGTTACCTAGTTGCCAGTATGCAGAAGAGCGGCTCTTTCATTCGGGAGCTAGGGGTGGCTTCTCCACGTTTTGTCTTGGCACTTCTGATCGCAGTCACTATCGCTCGGCCACTAGAACTTCGAATTTTTAAGTCCGAGATTCAACAAGTTCTGGAGGACGATAAAGAGAAAATGCTCCTGGATACTCGGGAGGAGTACCGCCTACGTATCGGGCAGGAGCGCGAAAGGGCAAACGCAGAGGGGCAGGCGCGTGGAAACTCAGAAATCACCCGCCTGCAGGCAGATAATGAGCTGTACCGTACGCTCAGAAGCGAAAGTAACGCTGCTGTTCAAGCGGCAGTGGAGGCTGTCCAGTGTGAATGTAACGGCACTTGTGGTACCGGAAAGTATGGGCGTGGGCCAGCTTGTAAGAAACTGGAAGAGGAGCTGGCAAGAGTTAGAGCGGAGCGCGAGGCCAATTTGCCAAAATGGAACCGAGTCATTACCCAAAATGAAGTGCAAATAGAAGAGTTAGAGGAACAGCGCAAAACGGCCATGATCATTATTCAGCAGCAATCTGATTCAATCATTGTCGATCTTGAACGACAGCGAGATGCACGTCTGGATGCCATTGAGAGTGGAGAAGCATTTGCGGAATCACTCCTGGCCCAGAATACCGTTTTGCACGAGGACCTCATGAAACGATCTGGCGTGCGCTGGATGGTCATTTTGATTACCCTACTGTTCGTGACTTTGGAATGTGCCCCCATCTTGGCTAAATTAATGGTACCCAAAGGACCATACGATGATGCAATGTCTGATATTGAGGAGTCGCTTCGCTATGAGAGTAGGCAACGCCGTTTCCTGGCCAAGCAGGAGAGCATGTTGAATAAGGGCATGATTATCGACTTGTCCAATAGCCAGAAAGCGATCCTGCGCAAGAAGATTCGACAATGGACGGATGACGAACTTAGCAAGGCCGAACGCAAAGAGGAGGATCGCGACTATGAAACCGAAGATGGTAATGATGATACTACTGAATAAATAACAACATGGCTGAATGCAGAATCTGCGAACATAAACTGACGGGAAAAGAGCCGTATTGTCCCAATTGTGGCTTTCCCACCAAAGAGGCCGTAAGCAGCTACTACCGAGAACTCCAGCGGGCTCAACAGGATCGCTATGCCATGATCTACGGTGATTTTCAAGAATCGACCGTTCAGTTAACAAAGCTAGCGGACCAAATTGAGAAGCTTAAGTCAAGCATTGGTGAGTTGCAGGTGGACGAGCGGAAAATGAAGAAGGCTATTGAGGTGCACAAGAAGTATATCGCTCAGTACGAAAGTGAAACAGAAGAGGTAGAAAAGCTGCTCGATATACTGGAATATTACTTGGAGTTTCAACAACGGCAGGAGAGCTTACTTCAGCGCTACGAACATCATCCAAGGGATCGCAGACGTATTAGTTACAGTACTCGTAAGCATAAGATTCGTATTGAACTAGATCAGCTTACGGAAATTCCTTCTATCTTGTTGATCCTTAACAAGAGGGCCACTAATCGAATCATAGGTCCTGATGCGATGTATCTGAGGTTAGACCCTTTCTGGAAGCGGCATGCGGATCATGAAAACGTGTTTATCGCGCAAGTTCCTTCTTGGGATATCCTGCGCGGGCGAACTTGGTACGGACATTTGAGTACACAGCATAATTTACTTGATCAACAAGTTACGATCATTGGTAATGAATTTATGATGGAATTCTAAAACAGATGAGTGTATTTCAGTGCGACATATGTAAAGAACAAAGTGCCGATGAACGCTTTCCTCAGATCTGCTCAAATTGCGGTTGGGAAGCCGAAGATGAGTCACTCTTAGCGGTGATTGGACAAACGGATGCGTATCAAACTGCTCGAAAGACCTATCAAGACATTCTTTCTAAACAAAAACAGTATCAAGCTAGTATCTCTAGTAAGCGAGCCAAACTGGAAGAGCTGCAGCGTAAATACAATCAGCAACAGGAGCAACTTGAAAAGTTGGAGGCGAAAGCCAGCGAACTGAAGGACGTCATCGCCAAGTTCAAACAAATGGACAGTGGCGAACAGAGTTATATTGCTTTGGAGAGCCAGGTCAGGCGCTTGAAGAATATTATTCCTCTTGGTCTTGATGAACTAAAGATAATCGCCCAGCGTCGTCAGGATCATAAGTTGTACTTCAGTTTAGAAGCTGATGGAATTCAGCTGAAGTTTGATGGGCCCCCATCTAATGATGATTTGTATTTTGTGGTTGGCTTTTCTAGTAAGCAGCCTATGGTTTCTATCCTGGAGGCAGAATTTACACTGGGCTTTACGGTATCCGCCCGGGATTTAAAGCGGTCATCAGAGCTGAAGATTTCTTGGAGTCAATTGGTGGAGTGTCCACAAGGAAGTTACTACTTTTATTTCACTTGGGCCTATCGCTCGACGCAGGCAGATACGGCTCAGTTGATTAATCTGGACAGACTTAAAAAGCAGGAGGTATGCCAACAGTAAGATGTTCTATTTGCCATACTGAATTCACCTCAATAGCGGAATACGATGCTTACAGGTGCGCCCATGCGGATCATGACTTCTCTGATGTTCCTTATCAATTTGACCATAGCAGAGGGGCACAGTACACGATATTGGTAGCCGGTCCGCCAGAAGCAGGAAAGTCTTATTTTATCTATTCCCTGCTGTATGAATTGTTGGATCAGGATAATCGCCACCTGCGGGATTTATTTTCTTCTCCCCTAGATTTAACAAACCCTATTGACCCTCAGAATAGGACGCCAATTTTGCTCAAGATTACTAAGAATGGACGCCAGCGTCAGCAAATCAAGCTGTGTTTCTTTGATATATCGGGCGAGAACTTTACAGGGGCCGGGGCGATTGAATTCATCAATAACGAAGCCCGGATTCATAAGGCAAAGGGTATTATTTACCTCCAGGACCCTTTTACGGATGAGGGCTTGAATTCCCTCTTGGCAAACAATAATCCAGAACACATCTATGATAACAATTACATCTTGGATAACATCTTTCGATCAATAAAGCGTAAGCAAAGTCGGAAGGCACAAAAACTAGACATCCCTTTAGCCTTTTGTGTTTCTATGTTTGATCTACTGGAACATAACATTCCCAATCGCATTGCTCCTAATCCGTACCTAGAACTTGTGGATTTGGTAAATGGAGAGGGCCAGTTTAACAAGGCAGCCGTACGGCGGAAAAGTAAAGAGATTGAACAACTCATTTCTGAGCATACCAAGGTAGATCTATATGATCTGCGCAATAAATACCAACGACAACGATTCTTCTCAATTTCAGCTATTGGCCATGATGATGTGGATGATATTGCCCACCGGGGAATTCAATCCAAGGGGGTATTGGCACCCCTGCTTTGGATACTGGCGGAAAGAGGGTTCATTGAGCAGTACAAATACTAGACCATGAATGAAAATCTGACTAATTTTTTCGAGGCTGTTCAGCGGATATGGCGACGCTTCGTTAATGGTGTCCGTTCACTCTTTGTTTCTGCTTTTGAAGGAACGCTCCGCTTGACTGAAAGTAGAAAGTGTCCCTACTGCTTGAGTGATATCATCAACCGTTCTTCTCGGCTTGATGGCGAGGGAAAGGTTAATACCTTCCAGAA
>CAJXOS010000258.1 GCA_913057725.1 uncultured Lewinella sp. | reverse complement strand
AACGAAGCAAAAAATGCTAGCCCCGCTAAACTCCCTCCGGTCAGACAGTAGCGGGGCGGCCACCCGCTTTAGAGGAGACCTCTGTTTAATGGTGGTAGTCCAGCGGTGGGGTTGGGTATTTTCATTCAACTTCGCTGCTACTTCGTGGTGTCATTGCAACAAACCTACCTGCCCCAATATTCTCAAATACACTAGTTACCACGTACCAGTTACTAAGTACCCATTTCCAACTCGCTCCGCTCAGACAGTACCAGGGCGGGCGGCCGCTTTTGTGGGAACCTCATTTTAACGGTGGTACTCCAGTAATAGAGTCAGATAGCTGGAATATTTATTATCTTAATGGGCTGAATATTAGGGCCTTATTGATGGGCCATTAACTGCAATTCCTTAGATCATGAAAGTGCATTTGTTGACTTTGTTGTTTGTTGCTGCTGGATTGTTGGCTTGTGAGAAGGAGCCGTTCCAGAAATCACCGGTGGTGGAGGAAGATAGTATCCAGGCGCTGGTGGTGGGTGGTGATGAGGAAGGTACCGAGGAGGAAGATAAGGGTGAAGAAGATTGCTTTACGCTGGTCTATCCACTGGCGGTGGTTATGCCAGATGGTACGGCCTTGAGTGGAGAAGAAGAGACGCTTTGGGAGGCCGTGAAGAGCTGGTACGAAGCGAACCCCGAGGCTAAGGACTATCCGAGTTTGGTATATCCGGTGGAGATCATCCTGAATGATGGTTCTGCCCAGACGATTACGAACGATGATGAGATGAAGCTCGTCAAGGAAGAGTGTGAGGTGAAGGAGGAGTGCTTCAAGCTCTTATATCCGGTAAGCTGGACCATGCCGGATGGCACTACGGCCCAGATGAACGGAGAGGAGGATTGGGATGCCATCAAAGACTGGTATGAGGCCAATCCGGACACGGAGGAGAAGCCCGCATTGAATTATCCGGTGACCGTTGAATTTTTGGATGGTAGTACGCAGCCTGTCGCTGATGAGGATGAGATGATTGGTGTGAAGGAGGAGTGTTAGGTTGGTGGGTTTAATATTTCTTTTTTGACTGAATAGGTGAAGGTTTTTCAGCTAGTTGAGCTGTATTTCATAAGGGAAGTGCTTCGATAGCGTTTGGCTTCTTCATTTTTATCATCGCAATAAAAACGAAGCAAAAAATGCTAGCCCCATTAAAACTCGCTCCACTCAAACAGTAATGGGGCGGGCCAGCCCTCTTTTGTGGAGACCTCATTTTAATGATGGTACTCCATCAGTAGGATCAGATATTTCCATTCACTTCGCTCCTAATTCGTGCTGCCATCGCAATAAACCTGCCTGCTCTCAAATACGCTAACTACCAAGTACCATTTACTAAGTACTAAGTACCTATGTTCTACTCCGACAGTAATGGGCACTACTAGATCAATTTATAGAAGGCCAGACGCACCTGACAAGCATCACCTTGGGAGGGTACAATCGTCATTGATTTTTGTGGGGGTTTGTGGTACATTATGAGTGGATTTGAGCGGAGCTCCTATCCTGTTTAATGCTTGAGATCTGGGGCTATCCGCTGTAGTCTTCACCAAAAGAAGAGGCCCCATGAGAAAATTAATGTTAATTAGTATTGTACCGATTCTCTTCTGTGTTAATGTGCTAGCTCAGGATGTACTCCTTTATTACGATGGCGAAGCTGTACTGACGGAGGTGCTGCGTGTGGATGAGGAATACGTGTACCACCGCGGCATTACTGGCAATGAGCAAACGCCGCTGGGAATTGTAGATGTGCTCCTAACGGAAAACCATCCTTTAAGACGGCCGTGGTCCTTTAGTTTGGGGCTGGGCTTTACGGGGGTGGGTACGGCCGGCTCCTGGGATGCTTTGCTGAGCCGCCATGCTTTTGATGCCGATGTGGCGAGTTGGTTCGGAGGAACGATCAATTACCCGAAAAAGGATCTTGGAATTGAGATGGATCTTGGCTTGGACTATCGCTACCATGCCCACAAGGGATGGGGATGGAAATTGCAATGGTTCAATTCGGGAAGTATCAGAGGATACGATCAGAGTGCCTACAATTTCGGGCAGCTGGAGATTCCGTTTAGCCAGCGCAGCGTCTTGGTGTACCATCGCTGGTACCTGGCTACCGATAGTGGTACTAACTTCTACCTGGGTCCAAGCTTGCATCAAGTTAGTTATGCTTACGAGGGGCGATTATACGATCCTTCTCCTAGCTATGAGCGCACAAGGATGGGTGCTACCGGTGGCCTCCAATTGGGCATTATGGAGCGCCAAAAAGCTTTCGTGAGGCTAGGACTTGAGTTTGCCTTGGTGCCGCCATTGCAGACGGAGCCTTTCCGCATGAGTGGTGTCATTTACCATGAAGATGGTCCTGTACGCGGATACTACACAGCGTTGCCGGCTGATGACATTCGCCTCAGTGCTTTTTCCGTGCGCCTCGTGTACGGATTTAAGAAATAATGGGAAAGCGGGCCCTTAAGCGGAGAACTCTTTGGTTAGGCCAATGAGCTTCTGAAATTGGGTGCGACTGGCCCAACTGATGTCTAGTTTGTCGGAGATAAACTTCTGCCCGCTGGGCTTCTCGATCACCAAGTGGATTCGCTTTTTCCAGGGTAGGCCTTCAAATTGACCATATACCTGAAGTTGATCATCCTGTTCCAGATTAATACTCCGGACACGTTTTTCGTCTAGCCAAAAGAAGTAACGCGTGTCCGGATTATACAATTTAATTAGAAGCCCCTCCCCTGCTCGTAGTACTTCAAACAAACCGGGCTTCTGTAGCATATCAAATAGGATCAGTACCAGCAGCAAACTCCAAACCACCGAACTGAACAGCCCCAGGCTCGCCGCAAATTCCGGCAAGGTAAAGGTGATCAATAACCAGGCAAAAGTGAGTACGAGGATACTGTTTCGAATAATGAGATAAACACGCAGCCAGCGGCGATTAGAGAGGATTACTTGCATCGAGAATTAGCGCTGTTTGATGATTGACTTCATTTATCATAACGAGGACGATTCGAAAAGTAACATAAAATAGTCCTACGCATGAGGGTAAACTCACTGCCGCTTCTCCCCTATTGTCGTAGACTTCTAAAATGACAAACGGAAATCTTTCACCCAGCGACAAGCATCCAAATTACTGATTATCAATACTAAAAGCAGCAGTCATTGTCCTCTTTTGCTGGTGACTTTTATCGCCCCAGCAGCCCCTCAAAGAAGGTAATTTAGGTATGGTGAGGAGGTCTTCCGCCCCGCCCCGTGGCAAGTCCTCTGAGCCTCCATTTCCTGACCACCAAACCTGAGTACTATTATGAAAAATCAACCAATGATGTCGATGCATCCATTCAGGCGCCTGATCACAGTAATGATGGGCCTGGGGGTGTTATTTTTCCTAGCGTTGAGCTGTAATAATAATGCCAATGAAGCAGCCGCTACGGAGACCGAAGCCGTGGCCGAATCGACTGCTAAAACGCCTGTTCAAGAAGGCTATGAGTTTTACATGTCGTACTGTACCATGTGCCATGGAGAAGACGGTAAAGGCGGAGGCGTACTGGCGGACAGCCTAAAAATGCCACCACTGGACCTCACGACCATTACCCTTCGACGGGCTGAATTCCCAAAGGACATCCTGGCTAAGATCATTGCCGGCGTAGAGGATGTACCCGGCCACGGCACGGGCGATATGCCGGCCTGGCAAGAAACCTTCAAGGAAGCAGAACGCATTACAGATGATGCTGTGATCACGGAGAAGATCAACAACATCGTAGCCTACCTGGAGACCATCCAATTGGACGAGTGGCCAGGTGAATAAATAAGGACTTAAGGATAAGGACGCCCGAGAGCGTATAGTACAGATCAGGAGAACGGCAACGGTCGTTCTCCTGATTATTTATGCTTATGCTTCTGAGCGGGTTCTTCGCGTCGGGGGACGCTCAGGAACCGCGAAGAAAGCGCTAGCGATCCGTACACTGCTCCAAGAGCATTTCGTACAGCTTGGTTTCGGGCAAAAAAGCTTTTAGCGCAGCAGGGATTTCTTCCTCTTCCATTTTAGACGCCTCTGGTTCATAAGTGCCATAGGCAACTGTATTGAAGGTATACCCGAAGAGCTCTACCTGGTACTCCCAGGGCCGGCGATAATCCCGATCCACGGATCGGGGTTCGGCATTGGCAAAGGCTGCCTTAATTTCCTGACAGCTGTATTGCTTCGAGGTGATGTTCACAAACTCCTTACGGGGCCAATACTCTTCTTCCAGCGTGCTGATGTAGGCTTGGTCCAGAATGATGAGGTCCAGAGCAAACTTCTCCTTACCGGCCGCCATAAGCTTGGCAATATGAACGCGATCTTCGGCTAGTTCTTCTTCATCCCGCATATAGTTTGAGGGCGGCGGGCAGGTGGGAATATCCAAGATCTCCTTTAGCAGTAAATCATCCAGAAACGACTGCTTTTCCTGATCCACCTCTTGCTGAATCTCAGCTAAGCTTTTCAGTACGTAGCGCTCATGGAGGATATGGTCAGTCGTGCCCACGCAGGATTCGAGTAAGCTACTGGCCTTCTCGTACTGCCCTAAGGTCCGGTAGTAAAGGGCCAAGCCCGTCTCCGGGCACTTGAAGTCATTCTTGAAGTAGTCGTGCGGATCCACTTTACCACTTTCGAAAATATCGATGATGGATTGCATGATTGCTCGGAACTGTACCCGTTTTTCCTCCATGGTCAGCTCCTCATTAT
The DNA here is from genome assembly GCA_913057725.1 of uncultured Lewinella sp. Lineage (GTDB taxonomy): Bacteria > Bacteroidota > Bacteroidia > Chitinophagales > Saprospiraceae > Lewinella. The sequence continues at coordinate 2,029 of CAJXOS010000258.1, read as the reverse complement.
TACTCAATTCGGAGAGCTCCTTCCGTTGGGTTCTGACCAGTTCTTTGTAATCGGTCCGATCGGTTTGCGAATAGCCTGTTGGCAAAAACAGGCATAGCAAAAGAAGTAGGGTAAGAGCGCGCATGTGGTTTGGTTTTAGTTCAGAGCGTAGATGCATAAAAGACGAAAATTACACAGTATAGGTTGTTCCGGCACTCGCATCTGTGCTACCAAAACTTCCACCAGGGTTTCTTTTCCGGCTTGCTGGCAGGGCGCGGTGGGGCTACCTTTTTAGGAGTAGGTTTAGGCGGTGTTGGTGGAGCGGGTGCTTGAGCAGCAGGCGGTGGTGCCGCAGCGGCTTGTTCCTGCTCTCGCTTGTGCGGCAGTTCCAATCCTCTTTTGTCGTATTCTGCCATCAGGGCTGTCATTCGCCGGAGGGCAAAAATCTTGATGCGCGCATCCGGAATGGATGTCAGTCGGTTAAACTCCAAGTCCAGGTCAAAGGGATGTAGCTCGCTGTACTGTTGCTCCAGCTCTGGATCAGTCACCTCATCCATTGCTTTTTCGATCGACTGTAAGAGGGCTTCATACTCGCTTTCGTCCAGCGGTTCTACTTTGTATTGTTCTTCGTCTACGAGCGTAAACTTGTCCGTTGCAATCTTGGACAACCAGGAATAAGGCAGCTCGTATTTACCTCCTTTAGCTGGAAAGCTCACGTAGTCTGCATTCCGCACCAATGTCCCTCCGCCCGGGAAGAACATCACGTACCTCAGTTTTCGACTTTCGTCTTTACTGGATACCTGGATCATACCAGAGATGTAGTACTTCTGTACATCGTACACCTGCGTCTGCTGAATATGCCGGACCAAGGACTCGTAGTACGCCAACTCACTAGAGGTATCGAGCTGGGCATGTACTTTGGGCCCTACCATGTAGCTCATCAAGCAGCATCCGATGGACAAGACATTATCCTCTTGCCCCACCTTTTCCAGAAACATATTGACGGCCAGCAGTTTCATCATATCGATCCACTTCTGGTCGTAGATGGAGGTGAGCTCGTCCACTGCCACGGGGCCGTCGGCGTCCTCGGGGATAATGTCCCCTCCGGTCAAGCTGGCGATGGCTTTCGTTACATCCAGGGCTAGCCAGAAGTCTTCCTCACTGGCAATTACGTTAATGCCAATGGAATAAGCGTTCTCCTCTTTACTGATTGTTACGCCTCGTGTGGATTTGCCGGGGATAAAGATTTTATCTCCCTTCAAGGCAGTGTTGGTATAGTCGGACTGTGAGGAGCTGAATCTAACGTCCTCAAACATGAGTTGGTCCGTTAGGTCGTGGTAGGTGGTTTCTTTTTTTGTGGCAATTTCAAAGTAAAAACTCATGGTTTAGTTGAATTCAAAAGTTGAGAAAAGCTGCGTGTTAGGCGCGTAAGTTATTTGAAAAAAACAGGATTATCAATACCATTGTTCCCCTGCTGTTATTAAGACCGTAAGTACCCTAAGCAACCCCGGCTTAATCTGGCATAAGGACTATTTTCTTTAACGGAAAAATAGTTCCATCATTTGATCTCAATTGTAGGTAATAGAGCCCCGCGGGGAATAACGACCAATCAAATTCCGAAGAGCTACTCGTCAGCTGATAAGAACGAAGCACCTGCCCTGCGGCAGAAATCAAAGTAGCTTGTAGCGGGCCAGCCTGGAAGAAGTCATCGGCGATATTGAGCTGAACAAAGCCGGAACTCGGGTTGGGAAAAACCTGAAAATCTCGTTCGACAATGATGTTATCTTGATTAACGAGCATCGGAAAGAAGAAATCACCCACAACTTCAAATACGGCCGGCTGGCAGGTAGGTATCCTTCGATGGAAGTTCAGTCCTTGATCCGCGCTGATATAGATGTCAGGGAGCAGGATGCGCTTTCTAATCACCATATTCTCTCCACTTACCGTGATGTAATCAAAAGACCCCTCCAGCGGTGAATCGGTTGCGAGGATTTCAAGGTTAGCGCCACCATAATCAATTGACTTGATCAATGACTCGCCTCCATCCGTG
>CAJXOS010000257.1 GCA_913057725.1 uncultured Lewinella sp. | reverse complement strand
TGATTCGCGTAAGGCATAGAAGGACATCTAAGAAAAACCAAACCAACTAATTCAACTAGCACAACCACCAAACCATCTAACTTTCAAACTATCCAACCTATTGAACCACCTAAGTCACCACAGGGCACCTCAGAATAGAACCTTATCAGGCAAGAAGGACACCGAAGGATGAGTAACTAACTCAACTAAATTCACCGACCCAACCAACTCAACTATTTCCCTTCAAACTATCTAACCCTCAAACCATCCAACTATTACCCACATTTCTCATCTTTGCGCCAACAAACCAACCTAACCACCAAAGATGTCTAAACCAGCCTTGCTCGAATGCGTCCCTAACTTCAGCGAAGGACGCGATATGCGCATCATCAAACAGATTACCGACGCCATCGAGAGTGTCGAGGGAGTCAAGCTTTTGGATGTAGATCCTGGTCAAGCAACCAACCGTACCGTTGTCACTTTTGTAGGTGAACCGGCAGCAGTAGTAGAAGCTGCTTTCCGCGGAATCAGTAAAGCTGCGGAGCTTATTGACATGAGTAAACATCAAGGCGAACACCCTCGTATGGGTGCTACCGACGTGTGCCCGCTCGTGCCTGTTGCTAATATCAGTATGGAAGAAGCCGCCAACTGGGCACGTCAACTAGGACGCCGGGTTGGAGAAGAACTACAAATTCCCGTTTACCTCTACGAAAGTGCCGCCACTAGCCCGGAACGCCAAAATCTAGCGACGATCCGTGCAGGAGAGTACGAAGGCCTGGCTGACAAGCTAAAGAACCCACAATGGGAGCCCGACTTCGGACCAGCGAGTTTCAATGCCTCTGCTGGAGCTACCGTCATTGGCGCACGCGACTTCCTGATCGCCTATAACTTAAACTTGAACACCACTTCTGTACGTCGTGCCAATTCTGTGGCATTTGACATTCGCGAAAAGGGCCGTATCAAGCGGGAGGGCAATCCGATAACAGGCCCCGTAGTCAATGACGAAAATGGTGATCCAGTGCGTATTCCAGGAGCCTGTAAGGGCGTGAAGGCCATTGGCTGGTTTATCGAAGAATATGGCGTCGCACAAATCAGTATGAACATTACGGACACCAATGCTACCGCTCTACACGAAGCCTTCGAAGCTACTCGAGAAAGCGCTAACCGTCGTGGCTTGCGTGTCACAGGTTCTGAGCTGGTTGGTATGGTGCCTTTACAAGTTCTATTAGACGCAGGTAGATTCTTCCTGGCGCAACAACAGCGCTCACTGGGTATCAGCGAGGAGGAGATTATCAAAATTGCGGTGAAGTCTCTAGGCCTGGACGAACTAGGTCCATTTGACCCACAACAGAAGATCATTGAATACCAACTTCGTGCCGATCAAGCCACACCATTGGCTGACATGAACTTGCGTGAATTTGCTAATGAAACAGCGAGTGAAAGCCCAGCTCCTGGTGGTGGATCCATTGCTGCCTACTTAGGTGCTTTAGGAGCTGGCCTCGGAGCGATGGTAGCCAACCTGAGTAGTCATAAGCGCGGTTGGGATGATCGCTGGGCCGAGTTTAGCGAATGGGCAGAACGTGGCCAGGTAATCAAGGACGAGTTGCTCCTTCTTGTTGATCAGGATACCCAAGCCTTCGAAGGTGTGATGGCTGCTTTCCGTTTACCGAAAGGGAGTGAAGAAGAAAAAGCAGCCCGTCAGCAGGCTATTCAAGACGCTACCAAGAACGCGATGGCTGTACCATTTCAAGTTATGGAAACGGCTAGCAAGGTATTTCCACTTTGCCGGGCGATGGCCGAAAATGGCCTCCAAGCCTCCGTTTCAGATGCTGGTGTAGGGGCATTGTGCGCCCGGGCGGCGGTACACGGTGCTTTCCTCAATGTGCAGATCAATGCTAGCGGATTGAAAGATGTGAATTACAGGGATGAGCTCCTCGAAGCTGGTGCCAAATTGATCGCTGCGGCTGATCAAAATGAAAACGAAATCATGGCCATGGTACGAGAGAAGGTATAAACGTCTTCACTCAACCGAACAGATATGAAACGGCTGCTGGAAAACAATTTTCTAGCAGCCGTTTCTAATAACCAGCAAGGTATAATGGGTATAAATCTATTTGTGCCCCCAAAAGATCTTACCGCAACACCAGTCGTAGTGATGAAGATCGGTAATCAAGAACTATAAGCATCAAGAAAAGTGCAGGCTAGCGCTCGCCTAAAATGTACGTCTCCACCCGGGCATTATCCACTCGATTTTGTACGTGCTTTGACTCCTCAAAAAGAATGGCCTCGCGCAAGGAAGGAAGTAGCTTGCGTGCTCGTTTAATCATCTTCTCACCAGGGAATAAAATATCGTCTTTGGCGGCAAAGAGCGTAATAGGTGTCTCAATTCCCTGCGCCTCCCTTTTGCTAATGATCGGCAGCGGGCTAAAGTCCATATCAAAATAAAGGAAGACTTGCGAAAGAAACGGCAAGGCAAAGTTATCGCGCTCGGTGAAGAGTACATCAATGACGCGCTCCACGTATTCCTGCTTCTTCGTCTTCATGTAGCGCCGCATAGGAATGAAGATATTCCAGAGCGCCTTGAAAGGATTCCCGTTGACGATATATACCGGGGCCGCTAGGAAGGCCTCCTTAATGCGACTTTCGTTGTGAATAAGTGTTTTAAGGATCACCAAGCCCCCAAAGGAAAAGCCAGCCAGTGTTACCTCATTCAGTTCCAGTTCCTCCAGTATAGCGTTAACCCATTGCCCATAGGTATCGTCTTTCATACTTGGGCGAATACCGTCGCTCTTATTGGGTTGGGCCAATACATCAACGGCATATACTCGGTATTGGCTACTAAGCTTGGGATAGGTTTCCAAAGCAATAGGGGCACAGCCATTCGATCCGTGTAATAGCACTAAAGGAGGATTAGCAGGATCACCCGTAACCAGGATATGGGTATCACCGAATGGGGTGGATACGGTGAGTTCCTCATAAGCGATTCCCAGCTCGGCGAGCTTCTTGTCGTAGAGTGCGAGTATGTCTTGTTTGGCCGCTTCAGATTTGAAGAATGAAGGCATTTTCTTATTTTTAGGACAAATTTACTAAAAATAAGAATTTAGGACAAGTTTACTAATGAAGAAAACTAAGCTTCGCATCCTGCAAACCGCCCGCGCCCTATTCAACGAACGTGGCTTTTTGAATGTGACCATTCGGCAGATTGCGGAAGCGCTCGAGATGAGTTCCGGCAACCTCAACTACCACTACCGAAAGAGAGAAGACATTCTAGAGGCCCTCTATTTCGAAATGGTGCACCACTTCGATGCCCGCGTAGCCGCACTGCCACAACAGGAAATATCCTTTACTCAAATTCGGGACGATATCTACTCCAGCATGCTCGTCATGCTAGATTACCGGTTCTTCTGGACAGACTTGTATCAATTATTACAGCTCAACACTGCGATCAATAGTCATTTTCAGGCTGCCTTGCAAAAGAGGATTGGAGGATACACCTTCCTCTTTAGTGCTTTACAGCAAATGAAGCTCATGCAAGCCCCTTCTTTCAAAGATGAACATACGCTTTTGGGAAACCAGATGATCCATTTTGGCAATACCTGGCTATACGGAGCCATCCTATACCCTGAGAACAACCTCAACCAAGCGTACGCCAAGCAACAAGCCAATGCCTTGCTGATGATGCTTTACCCCTATCTTACTGCAAAAGGGAAAGAAGGTCTTCAAGCTGTTGTAGAAGTAGAATAATTACATTCATGCAATCAACTTCAGCGCAGGCTGGAGCCACTGAATGAAGCTTCTAGCTACGATCCGTGATGCTTACAATCTTTCCTTCAGAGAATTCAAAGACTGATTGTCCTTGCAACTCCAGGGTATCTCCAGCTTTCATGCCATTCGGCAGATCGATAGCGAGTAATCCAAAATAGTCAATATCAATAGTCACTTTGTCTCCTTCAACACTCAAGGCTGTGATCGATTGCCGGCGTTCTTTGAAATAAGCCTTGGCGGATTCTGCTTGGGCAGCAAATTCACGAATACCTTCAGTAGCAAGATTCACTTCGTCACCAGAAATATTCTGAAAACGAATCTCCTGATGGAGATGGGTTAGCATACCGTCTACGTCAAATGCATTGTAGGCCGCTACGTAGTCAGAGATCATTTGCTTTTGTTCTTGTTCCATAGCTGTGGATTTTGAAAAAGTGGAGTGACACGGATTGTGCTCTACCTAATGCAATGTCTACAAAGCCTAGCAAAGTTCCGAATCCCGAGTAGCAAAAGCCATGCTACCCGGGACGAAAAACGAAACAGTCGGATTTCTTTACTCTTTCAGGAAGGCGCGAATCGCATCAGTAGCGGCTTCCGTTTCTTCTTCTTGCACAAAATGCCCAGCTGCAAAGGAAACAACCTTGGCTTGCGGTAATCGGTTACTCCACCGGTCGCGATGATTCACATCTAGGAATAGGTCTTTCTCTCCCCAGAGAATCAGCCAATCTTTGTCTTCCAGTAGGTTGAGTTTTTCCCATTGCTCATCGTACCATGCGGAAGATCCGACAAAGGCTTTCCCGATATTCAGCAAACTCATCCGAGAAGATGGAGTTGGAAACGGCGCGATATAATGCTGGTGTACAGCTGCTGTCAGTCTAGTAGAATCAGCAAATGCTTGCTTCAATAAAACAGCTGGAGAATAGTTCTGATTCAAGTAAAGATCCTGGCCCACTTCGCTGTTCAAAAAGCCATCAATTTCGGCAGCAATGGGGTTATCTTTGGTTGACCACAGCCAAGTATTGAACAGCACTACTCGCTTAATTCGTTGATAATTTTCTAGCCCTGCCCCCAAACCGATCGGACCACCAAAGTCATGCACAACCAGTGTAATGTCTTCCAACCTTAAGGCTTGAATAAAAGCACTTAGATTTTTGCTATGCGCTTCCGGCGTACCGGAAAAATCAGCAGGCTTATCCGAAAGCCCAAAGCCCAAATGATCAATAGCAATGCAGCGATAGTCCTTGGATAAGTCCTGAATAAATTCTCGGTATAGAAATGACCAAGTAGGTGTTCCGTGTACAAATAGTAGCACCTCACCCTGGCCTTCATCCAGGTAGTGCATTCTCCCAGCGTCTAACTCAATAGAATAACTATCGAAAGGGTAAAGGGAACGATCCACCCAATCTTGGGCTTGCGAAATTGTTGTAATCATAGCAGTAATTAGAATGATGATGATTTGTCTCATTGGATTTGTTTTGAGACAAAAATCAGCGCTAATTCACCGCTTGTCCTTGGTATAAACCAAGATTTGGGGAAAGGTTAAATGGTTAGATAGTTTGGTGGTTGGATGGTTGGATGGTTAATTCGGAATGGCAATGGTGGGTGTACCATTTACATCAATAAAAAAGCCGCCTTGATATAACATCAAGGCGGCTCCTAAGATTCCCTATTGAAGTTGAAGCTTACAGACTAAGCTTTTGCTTCACTTCTATGATTTCGTAGGCTTCGATGACGTCACCTACTTTAATATCATTATAGTTTTTGATGGACACACCACATTCCATACCGCCACGTACTTCCTTCACATCGTCCTTGAAACGCTTAAGGGCTGCAATCTCAGCGACCTGGCCTTCCTTAGTAGGATAGATGACGATACCTTCACGGATGAGGCGAACGTTGTTCTCTCGTAGGATCTTACCTTCCGAAACAAAACATCCAGCCACTGTACCCACCTTACTGATCTTGAAGATCTCGCGGACCTCAACCTGACCAAGTACGTTTTCTTCCTTAATGGTATCCAACATACCTTCGATTGCCAACTTGATTTCTTCGATGGCTTCGTAGATCACCGAGTAGGTCTTGATTTGTACACCTTCGCGTTCAGCTAGCTTCCGCGCTCCAGAAGATGGGCGCACTTGGAAACCAATAACGATCGCATCGGAAGCAGTTGCCAGCAATACATCAGATTCGATGATTTGACCTACCGCACGGTGGATCACATTCACCTGTACTGTTTCTTGCGACAGTTTGATGAGTGAATCAGACAATGCTTCTACAGAACCGTCTACGTCACCCTTCACAATCAAGTTCAACTCCTTAAAGTTACCGAGTGCCAAACGACGTCCGATTTCATCCAAGCTGATACGCTTAGTAGCACGGTTAGCCTGTTCGCGGGTAATCTGCGCACGACGATTTGCAATATCACGAGCCTCTTGTTCGCTTTCTACAACTTTGAAGCGTTCACCGGCTTGCGGTGCACCGCCCAAACCAAGTACAAGTACTGGTGTAGAAGGTCCGGCAACTTTCACACGCTTATTGCGCTCATTGAACATCGCCTTCACACGACCAGAGTGTTCGCCAGAAACCATAGAATCACCAATCTTAAGTGATCCAGCCTGTACGAGCATTTTGGCAACGTAACCACGTCCCTTATCCAAGGATGCTTCCAGAACAGTACCAACAGCGGCCCGATCAGGGTTAGCAGTTAGCTCGCCAACTTCCGCTTCTAGTAGGATGCGCTCTAGGAGGGCATCAATATTGGTACCCATCTTAGCAGAGATATCTGCTGATCCGTACTTACCACCCCATTCTTCGATCAGGTAGTTCATGGAAGCCAATTCTTGCTTGATCCGATCTGGATTAGCACCTGGCTTATCAATCTTGTTGATCGCGAATACGATGGGTACACCTGCCGCTTCTGCGTGGCTAATCGCCTCCCGCGTCTGTGGCATGATGTTATCATCAGCCGCAATAATAATCACGGCAATATCAGTCACTTTCGCACCACGAGCACGCATCGCCGTAAAGGCTTCGTGACCCGGAGTATCTAGGAAAGTAATGCGCTTCTTATC
>CAJXOS010000256.1 GCA_913057725.1 uncultured Lewinella sp. | reverse complement strand
CTGCTTCTTGCGAGTATATACTCGAAGCGAATAGGGTTTGGATTCCCAAACCAAGTCGGCTTCGGTATAGTAGTACAGAAACTGAACAAACGGTATATTTACCACCGAAGCCCTTCACCAGATTAGTACGATATGGCCCAGCAATTGAAGAATTATTTATCGCTTATCAAATTCAGCCACACCATTTTCGCCTTGCCTTTTGCACTGGTTGGATATGTACTGGGGAGCTTGAGTGTGCAAGCGTTTAGTGGTCGCTTACTACTATTGGTGATTCTCTGTATGGTATTTGCTCGTTCAGCCGCGATGGCCTTCAACCGTTACCTGGACCGAGATATCGATGAAAAAAATCCACGGACCAAAGTCCGCGAGATTCCTGCAGGCGTAATTCCTGCTCGATCTGCTTTAATGTTTGTCATTATCAATAGCCTTGCTTTTTGGGCTACAACCTGGTTCATCAATCCGCTTTGCTTTGCCTTAGCACCTGTTGCACTGCTAATCATCCTTGGGTATAGTTACACCAAGCGTTTTACGTCTTGGTGCCATTTTGTGCTTGGATTGGGTTTGGCATTGGCCCCGGTCGGAGCTTTCCTTGCTGTCACTGGACACTTCAGTCTTATTAGCGTCCTGTATGGCTTCGTTGTATTGTTGTGGGTAGCGGGCTTTGATATTATTTACGCTCTTCAGGATCGAGATTTTGACGAAGGGCTTGGTCTGCAATCGATTCCAGTTGCGTTGGGCAAGCGTGGAGCACTGCGTTTGTCAAACCTTTTACATTTCTTATGTGCCTTAATTTTAGTCGTTGCGATTTATCTGCAAGGACAAAACTATAGCGCTTTCAGCTGGCTTCATCTCCTCGCTGCTGGCTTCTTCCTTATCCTTCTTTTTTACCAACACACCTTGGTGAAAACCAATGATTTACGCCGGGTTAACTTAGCCTTTTTTACAACCAATGGTGTGGCAAGTCTAGTCTTTGGTACGCTTGTTATTCTAGATGCTATTTGGTAGACGACTCCATCTTTCATACTGAGAGGAAAGTGGTGTGGCAATTTGGGACACATACTAAAGTTGTAGACCAAAATGTTAAATAAGCGTCGCTTTGCTACAAATTATGCCTTTACTTGAGGCAATATCCCTACCTTTAGGGAAGCAAATCTATCTCATCTGCAAGCCCATTGCTGAAAAGGAGGATACGACCCTCATTTTTTCTGGTTACAACCAGCACTAAAGAACACTTTTGGAAATTTTGTAATCCAAACTTCATAAAGTATACTCTATGAAAGTAGTTCTACTTGCAGTAACTCTACTATGTAGTCTCAGTTTACCGGCACAGACTTTTCGTTGGGATAATGAACAACCTCAACGTCAGGATGACCGTTCCGCTATACCTAATACGGAAACGGGAACCGCCATGCTCTACCCTGATTATTATGAAGGCAGTCCCACTGCTTTAGGCGAAGTATTCGACCAAAACGAACTTACTGGCGCTCACAAGAAACTCCCTCTTGGTACGATTGTCCAACTCACCAGACTTGATAATGGTCTATCCGTTCAGATTCGCATCAATGACCGTGGTGCGTATTGCGATGGATGTATCGTAGATATCACAAAGGCAGCTGCCCAAGCACTGGGGATGGTTGGTGAACGCGAGGCAAAAGTCCGTTTGAGTGTTCTGGGAGAACGAAAAGGTGCAAGTGAAGTAAACAACAACGCACTCGCAACGGCTGAACGCACCCCTGATGCTTATGAATCTACTGATCGTTTTGCCGCGAAAGGGGGAGAACCAGCCTTCCAATCTAGCCGAACGGCTATGCCGCCCAGTCCTAATGCCTACGAGCATGTACAGGCACGAAGTACTACTACTGCAGTACAAGAAGAACCTCCTCTTCAAAATGCCACTGAAGAAGCCAAGGGGGTAGATTGTGTAATTACCAGCGATTACCTCATGGGACCGAAATCGGTTCAGAACGAGAATGGAATCTCGGTTATCGAGGTGCCTTTTTCGCCTTTTTCGGTTCAGTTTGGAGCTTACTCTAAACGAAGCAACGCAGAACGTCACATTCGCAAGTTAGCCGATGCCGGTTTTGATAATGTCTTCATGCTGCTCGAAGAAAGAGTAGGAGAGGGCCCACTGCATCGAGTCATCACAGCGCCCTTTATGACATTGGCAGAGGCTAAGTCTTACGTGAACGATGTTCGTGATATTCACGATATGCGAGCACTTGTCTTCCAAACGCGTATGATAGAGGTAAGAGATTAAGACCGATTTACCTACCGCAACTAGTCTACACTTTATCCCATCAACATTCGCTTGAGAACCAGTTTAAACACGCCTATTCGGTGTGCCTTGATCCTGGTCAGTGATTTCTACTGGCATGCAGTCCTATGCAGCTAGTAGTCAGCACCGCAGGTAACATTAATTGATTAAACGCTGCTGGCGTGTTGCTAAAAACTACTATTGATTTGACTACTGGTTTTGTGCGTAAGTTTTGTCGGTGGGGGCTAGCTATGCTGCTAACCCTGATCTGCAGTTGGAATAGTAGTTTTGGGCAGGATCAGTGCTTTGACCCGGCAGGTGATTGCACTTTGTCTAGTCCTCAGCAATTTGATGTCCCGGTGGAAGTTACATGTGGAGATACAGTAATGCTCTTAGCTACCCAGGAACTATGCAATACCTGGACGGTGCCAGAAGACGTACAGTACTTTCCAGGAATCGGTGAGGACTCAACCAGTATCTACGTCATTGTAGATCGATGTGCCTTTGATGACATTATTGTCGATGGTATCACGGAAACACCTAGTGGGTCTGGTACGGCCTCCTGTGATCGACGGCTGATCTATCAACTCTATTCGACACCAGATACGGTAAGCCAGGGGCTTCCTTGCGAAACGTTCTTTGCTTTGGATAGCTTGTCACTTCAGTTAACCAGTACTTGTGGTTGCGATAGTTTGCTAATCAATTATTTCAACCTAGGCGGGGCAGATACAACCTATTTGGACAACACAACCTGCAACCCCATGGATGTAGGTGTCTTGACGGAGGAATATATCGCTACTACTGGTTGTGATAGTGTGGTGATTACCAATACTACTTTGGCGATAACGGATGCTTTGTTTATCGATAATCAATTGGCTTGTGCCGGACAGGAAACGACACTTTGGGCATTCCAAGCCGGAGAACCCAGCTATGAATGGAGTACTGGCGAGACCGGCCCCAGCATTGAAGTAATGACTTCTGGTCTTTATTCGGTTACTACCACAGATGCTAATGGCTGCCAGAATATTGCTGAAGCCTCCGTGACTTTTAGTGACATCGATATTTCCTTGGAACCTTCCATAGCTGGACCACTTCTGCTGAATGATGATCCACTTCAAGTTTGGGAAGGTGCGGCTATACAAATGGATCTTGTAGTTGGAGGCACACCCTACAGTTACGAGGTAGTTTGGAACGGCGGTCCGGAAATTGGTAATGATTCGACCTTCAACTATGTGGCGACCGAGACGGACTTCTTTACGGTTGCGGTAATCGACTCCATTGGTTGCTTTAGTGTTGATAGTGTCTGGGTGGAAGTACGACCCTTACAGGTTTATGCTCCAACGGCCTTCAGCCCTAATGATGATGGCAATAATGACCAATATGAAGTGTTTACGTCACCTAATATCGCCGAGCTCCGTTTGCAGATTTATGCTCGAACGGGAGGCCTGGTATTTGATCAGGTATTGAGAGAGCCGGAACCTCTATCCAATGGACTCAAATGGGCTGCCTGGGATGGCCTTTATCGCGGCCGACAACTCGACCCACAGGTATTTGCTTTTCAGGTGTGGTACAGAGCATTGAGAGGCGAATGGCAACTTATATCCGGAGACCTAACCCTAACGCGCTAATTGTTATACATGAAAGAACTTTACCCCGGCATACTCTTCTTAATATTCACCTGCTGTAGCTTAAATGCTCAGCGGGCTAACTGGTTAGGTCTTGAGGAGCCAGCAACAGCGCGTAAGTCTCTCTTGGAGGAAGCTAGCCTGCCATCGGACTTAGAAGGTAATTCTCCTGTGAATCCTTCTGTTTCCGTACAGCGATCTATTGGCAATGAATGGGCAGGAAAAGGTCGTCGTGCGCCCAAGTTTCGGTGGCCATGGCAGTTAGCGCGTCAAGACTATCTCACCTGGTGGGTTAAGGGAATTGATCGTAGGCTATTGGAAACCTTTGAACTACGTCCGGCAGTCCGTTACGTGTATCGAAGTAGCGAACTGGGGTACGTAGCAGATGAGACTGTCGTTGGTGGAGAGATAGAGATCGATGATGATTTACTCAATGCAGTAGACTTTCCATCCATCATAGAGGATCGCCTTCGCGCCCTTCGGATTGAGTTACCTATGGGGTATTTGGTGCGAAACACGAGCGGTTGGACCAGCCTTGCCCAGCAGGAACTGAGCCTGGCAGGAGTACAGCTAAGAGCTACGTATTGGTCCGGAGCCATGGCTCCACGCCAGTTTCCGCAGCCTGGTGATATAGGAGCACTTTTTGATGCCAATGAGTTTGTGGGTTTGGCGGCACGCGAGATCGCTGCTACCTCGGCTTTGAATAATGCGATATCATTAGAATTAAATGTTCATCCTATCCATCTACTAACGGGTTTCCGACGCTTGGAATGGAATACCGATAGCGGTATCTACTTCTTTGGCGACTTTGCCATTGGCTGGGTGAAATCAACTGATCTTACTTTTCGGCAAGGACGAGAGCTTTTAGGAGATGTAGATATGGGGCAGGAGGTTCGAGATGTCTTACCGGACGCCTTAGAAGCTTTGATTAATACCGATGAAGCGGGTGACATACTGTTAACCGCAATAGAAAGTCGCTTACCGCTCTACGGATTTGGCCTTCCGGTTGCAAGCGGTAGGAATATGGAGTTGTCTGGAGGGGTAGGATATCATTGGGTAAATGCCACTTGGTCGGGTGACGCTAGGATAGGTTTTGCGTATCAAAAACAGCGGCTGAGTAATGAACACCCTTCCGTGCCGGTGTTGAATATTACTCGTTGGATACCAACATTAAACGTCAAGTGGGTTTTTAATAAAGCACGATCTGATGGATCTTTGTTTGACTAACTGATCGATGCAGAGAAAATAAGGGACAGCAGGGAAACCGCAAGTTTTTCTGCGCAACATAAATCGCTTATGAGGATTTCTACTTTCACATTTGTTTTGCTGCTTGCAGCCACATCATCCATGTCCGCCCAAATCGATTTCTTTGGCCGTAGCTTTAGTGGCCAGAGTCCGAACAGTGCGGAGAATTTCTTGTTGCTCGGCTTAGGAAACGAAATTAGCATCATCAACAATGAAGCTAACCTACGTGAGTTTGAGCATGCTACCCGCCAAATTGAGTTGTTCAACTTGGGCATTGGGTATGCCGCTGAAATCCTGGAGGATGATAGTCTGGAGGAAATTCAAATTAACCTGGACACTATTGTCGGCGGCCCGTTTACTAAAAATGCCTTCCGCTTTTTCGCAGGGCTTCAATATGAAATGCTAGATCGGGAGAATACCACTACACTCAACTTGGGGGGCTCGCGATTCAAAGATGGAGGCTTATCCGTGTCCTTACGCCATGATTTTAGCATTCTAGCGAAGGACCAAGTCTTTGAGTTGCTTCCGGCGATCGTAACCGAACGTTCTGTGTTTGCTTCCTTCTATGGTGGTTTGGAAGGAGGTTTTGATAGTGGTTTCAGCGTATCCTTAGAAGAGTCGGGAATTCTGCAGATCGTTTCTGATCACCTGGTACGTGACGTGGCAGAAGGAAATCTAACCTTTGAGGAGTTTAAGGAAATTGAGAGAGAGTTACACGGGAGTCTTCGGTATCAGGCACCTAGGAATACCGGTGGCTCAGAGTGGTTTTTATTGACCCTGCTGAAAGGACAAGTTTATACTACACCATTTAGCGGTTTACCACTCAAATTCATGTTGGGGGCAGAGTATGGCTTGGATATTACCCGAATTCGTAAGCGTAACCAGAGTCGGTTCGCTATGTTTTTCAAGGTCGGGTACTTATTCTTCTGATTTATGTACCTTAGAGTTTAGAGCACTTGAACAACAGATAGATAGCCCAGTTCAAAAGAGGAAACTTGCACGTGTAGTACCATTATTGATTCTGCAATTACTACTCGATGAGATTGATTCTGCGGTTGGCGAGCGCCTTTTGGGACGGCTTTCTACCGATGTTCGGGCTCTTGGTCTGTATCGGACTGGCATGGTATGTCTACCGCAATAGCTTCAATGAGTTTGTTCAGCTTCCCATCGTTGAAGAAATAACTGACAAATACAAGATTGGTTGGCAAAAGACTTGGGCGCTTGGAGAAGAGCTGCACCAACGCATTGTCCATTTTGACAGCATTGCTAGACAAGGTGGACGTTGGGAGCAATCGGTATTTCCTGCCGGCCTAGAGCGACAACGACTAAGCATTCCCTGGCACCGATCCATTGTTGAGAAGAAGTTGGAAGAGCAGAACTGGTCTAAGGGCAAGAAGCGAGCTGCTGCAGCTTATTTAGATTACATAGACCACTACTTGCCCGCAGCCGCTCATGATATGTACGTCACGGGCGTTTCCGCGAGTATCACCCTGGCTCAAGGCATTTTAGAAAGCGATGCCGGACGTTCGAATCTGGCTCTGACCACGAACAATCACTTTGGCATAAAGGCACTACCCACCAAAAGCGGACGCCGAAAGATCAAAGCTAAACAGTACAGTCAGTTAGTAGATTCAGACTTTGCCTACCGAAAACCTGCTATTGGTGTGTCTCAACACCACGATGATCATAAATATGACCGCTTTGAACGCTACTACTCCGTATCCGA
>CAJXOS010000255.1 GCA_913057725.1 uncultured Lewinella sp. | reverse complement strand
TTTTAAGTTGTCCTATTTTTAGGGAAGGCTACATTTTTAGGGAAGGCTACACTGTGGCACAGTGCACGCGATCATACACCTGGTGATACAGATGGCTATATGTTACTTTTCGATGCGTCCTCAGATCCAGGCACCTTCTTTGAAATCACCCTCGAAGGCTTATGCCCCAATACACAGTACGTGTTTTCTTGCTTTGTCGCCAATATTGTAGTGCCTACAGCCTGTGGGAATGGCGGTATTGAACCAGATCTTCGCTTCACGATTGTTAATCCGCTCACTAATGCTACGATCGAGACCACCACTAGTGGCAACGTGCCGGTAACGGATGAGCTAGAATGGCTGGAGGTTGGTATTGGTTTCCGGACTGAGCCTGGACAAACTAGTATTTTGGTTCAGGTAACGAATAATGCAGCCGGAGGATGTGGCAATGATCTCGTCATTGATGATTTCAATCTCCGCTTGTGTAATCCCTTCTTCGAACAGACACTTGATCTTTGTGACGTGCCTGGAGGGACGGTAGCCGTAGGAGGCAACACTTATACGCAGCCAGGTTTGTACGAGGACTTGCTGCCAATCGATGACTCCTGCAATGATAGCACCGTGATGACCATCTTAACCGGACAACAAGTAGCCTTGCCTACCATAGAGTTTGTGTTCTGCGAAGGCGAGAGTGTTTTGATTGATGGAGTAGAGTACACCAATAGCACCAGTTTTGTGGATACCATTGCAACAGGAACCTGCCCGGAGCTACAACCCTACAATCTCATCAGTCAATCTCCACAGACAATTAATCAATTTATCTTCCTTTGTCAGGGGACCTCTGTTGCCGTGGGAGGAAATGTCTACACGGAAGCAGGAATATATATTGATAGCCTCTCTACCGTGGCTGGTTGTGATAGCACCGTTATCACGGAGATAGAAACGGCCGGAATCGTAGCCGACTTACCGATTACTGCTTTCGAATTCGAACTAGGTGATACTGAAGTGCTGGAACCCACCATCTCACTTTCCAATAATCCAGCCTATAGTTGGCTACCTGCAGCGGCCTTTAGTTGTAGCGATTGTCCACGTCCTGTTTTTCAACCACTTGAAAGTGGCATCTATTCCTTGATCGTCACCGACGTGCCATCGGGCTGTGCGGATACCATAGTCTTCACTGCCGAAGTCTTACCTTGTACAGGCCTGTTTGTTCCCAATGCCTTTAGTCCCAACAATGACGGAGTCAATGATCGTTTTGAGCTATTTGCTAAATCTTGCTACCGGCAGATTCGATCTGTACAAATCTTTGACCGATGGGGAGCACTAGTACACCAAAATACGCCTGGACAGCTAGCAGGTAACGCTGCCCTTTGGGACGGAAGAGTAGGGCAGGAGCTTGCGCCCCTGGGAGTCTATGCCTACCAAATCGAGTTAGAATTGATTGACGGGGCAGTGCAAATAATAAGTGGTGACGTACTACTGCTTCCGTAGGGTTGAAGTTGATTAGGATGTAACAACAACTTTAGGTTCGATAAGTGGCGCGTTGGTTCTTCTCTTTCTCTTTCACCATTACTGAATACCCTATTAAAATGGTAGGTTTATTAGCGTTTAATGATAGTAAAGAAAGCAAGCATTCGTGCTCATGACTTTATTATGAAAAACTAAAAAAATACCTACCTTCGCCCCGCACAAACCAACTAGCAGGCTGTTAGCCTTACATGAGAGCGTACCACCAACTACTCCGCCATATTCTTGAAAGCGGTATAGACAAGTCTGACCGCACTGGCACTGGCACTAAGAGTGTCTTCGGGTATCAACTTCGGTGTGACCTCCAGGAAGGGTTTCCTCTCCTTACTACTAAGAAAGTTCACTTTAAGAGTATTGTCCATGAGCTACTTTGGTTTCTCCAAGGAGATACCAATATTGCCTACTTGGTCCGTAATGGTGTAAACATTTGGAATGAATGGCCATTTCAGCACTACTTAGAAGCGAATAACCTTAGTGAACAGTTCGTTCGCTATTCTCCCGAATGGAAGGCAGAATTGAAGGCTTTTGTCCAACGCGTTAAGACGGATAATGAATTCGCAGCGGAGTGGGGAGAGCTGGGCCCTGTCTATGGTAAACAGTGGCGCGATTTCTCCGGCGTTGATCAGATAGCTGAGGTTGTTGCGAATATTAAGCGGAATCCAGATTCTCGGCGACACATTGTCTCTGCTTGGAATCCACCTGATATTCCAGGGATGGTAAAAGCGGGTCTTCCACCGTGCCATACCTTGTTCCAGTTCTATGTTGCGGAAGGGAAATTATCATGTCAGCTGTATCAGCGCTCGGCTGATGTGTTTCTTGGCGTACCATTTAATATAGCTAGCTATGCCTTGCTTACGCATCTGATTGCTCAGGTTTGTGATCTAGAGGTGGGCGACTTCGTGCATACACTAGGTGATGCACACCTATATAATAATCATATGGAGCAGACAATGCTTCAGTTGAGCAGAACACCTGGTCCATTACCTAAGTTGGAGTTGAATCCTAAGGTGAAAGATATATTCGCTTTCTCTTACGATGACATCCAATTATTAGGCTATGAACCTCAAGCAGCCATTAAAGCGCCAGTGGCGGTTTAGGGTATCCGAAGGGCTTCTTGTTTAGACAGGGTCTAAATAAGAACATCGTTTGGGTAATAGTTTGTTAGAAAATTGTCACAAAATTATCTTTGCCCCGATTTCAGGGTGCTGGAATTTTTGTGTTTGAACGAAAAAAGTAATAAAGGTCATAACCGATGACACATAAGTCTTTGACACTACGATTCTTACTCATCTTCGGCCTAGTTTTGGGGAGCCTTGGGCTCTACGCTCAAGACCTCGATGCTGGTAAGACGATCTTCCGGAATAACTGTGCCGCCTGTCACGCAGGTGATATGAAAACCAACTTGACTGGTCCTGCCCTTGGTGGTTCTCAGGAACGTTGGGCCGATTATGGCGGTGATGAGGCACTTTACAGCTGGATCCGTAATTCTCAGGCCATGGTTGCTTCTGGCGATAACGAACGCGCCAACCAACTTTGGAATGAGTGGGGACCAACCGTAATGAACTCTTTCTTGAATTTGACTGATGATGACATTGCTAATACGCTAGCATACATCAATGACATTTATGTCAATGGTCAAAACCTTGGAGGAGGAGATGAAGGAGGTCCTGTGGTAGCTGCGCAAGAATCTGACAACACCTGGTTGTTTGTTGGCTTGGCAGTTCTTCTCGCTTTACTATCCGTTGTTCTAGCGCGTGTAGTTTCTAACCTTAACTATATGATTAAGGTAAAGGAAACTGGCGAGCAGGTTCAACGCCGCACACTAGTAGAAGTACTTACTAGCCGCGGTGTAATTGCTTTCGTAGTATTCGCCCTGATTGTACTTGGTGGTTATACGACAGTAAATAACGCGATTGCATTGGGCCGCCAACAAGGATATGAACCTACGCAGCCAATCAAGTTCTCTCACGTTACGCACGCTGGAATTCAGCAGATTGAGTGTCAGTACTGTCACGATGGTGCACGTCGCTCTAAGCACTCTGTAATTCCTGCGGCTAATACTTGTATGAATTGCCACAAGGCGATCAAGAATGGTTCTCAGTACGGTACTGCGGAATTGACTAAGATCTACGCCTCTACCGGTTACAATCCTAGCACTGACAAGTATATCGAAAACTATGATCAGCTCGAGCGCGGTGAAATCGAGCGTATCTATAAGAAATGGATTGCTGACCAGTATGTACAATCTACTGGCGGTATGGACGACGAAGGCGAGCAACTTATTGAAGATCAATGGGAAGGTATCGTTGAAGCACTAACCAACGAAGAAACTGGCGACGACAAAGTTGCTGGTCCAATCGAATGGGTTCGTATTCACAACTTACCTGACCACGCTTACTTCAATCACGCTCAGCACGTATCAGTTGGTAAGGTGGAGTGTCAAACTTGCCACGGTCCAGTAGAAGAAATGGAAGTTGTTTATCAGTACTCTCCGCTCTCAATGGGCTGGTGTATTAACTGTCACCGTCAGACGGAGGTACAGTTTGCTGGTAATGAGTACTATCAGGCTTACGAGAACTACCACGAACAAATCCAGGCTGGAACTCGCTCCAAAGTGACAGTTGAAGATATCGGTGGTTTGGAATGTCAGAAGTGCCACTATTAATTTCAGAAGTAGAAAACAACAGACAGACAACTCAGCAATAAATGAAGAATCATAAAAATAACGTCTGGATTGGTACAGAACAGCTCAATAACAACCCTGAGCTGGCCCAGGCGGAAAAGTCTGAATTTGTAGAGTTACCGGCTGCTGGCTCTGCTACCAGTGTTGAAACACACTTGGAGTCGAACCGCCGTGACTTCCTTAAATATCTTGGTTTTGGTATCGGTGCTGCTACGATCGCAGCTTGTGATATTCCGGTACGCAAGGCCATTCCTTATGTAGTTAAGCCAGACAGTATCGTGCCTGGTGTTGCTACTTATTATGCTTCTACTTACAGTAAAGGAGGAGATTACACTCCAATCTTGGTGAAGACTCGCGAGGGTCGTCCAATCAAGATTGAGGGTAACGGTCTTTCTGCTATTACTAATGGTGGTACTTCGGCTAGAGCACAGGCTAGTGTTCTTGGTCTGTATGATGTAAGCCGCTACGATGCACCACAGATGGGTGACGATGGCGCTATCAATGCTACTACCTGGGCCGACCTTGACTCTGCGATTGAGAGCAAGTTGGGTGAGAAGTCAGCAATTCGCGTTATCACGAACACGCTGATTAGCCCAACTATGTGGAAGGCTATTGAAGATTTCAAAGTACGTTTCCCGAATACAGAAGTAGTGACCTACGATCCGGTTTCTTCTTCCGCTTTGCTACAAGCGAATGAAGCTACCTTCGGTGATCGCGCTATTTCAGAATATCACTTCGACAAAGCTGACGTTATCGTTGGTATCGACTGTGATTTCTTGGGCACTTGGATTTCACCAACAGAATACGGTAACAAGTATGTGTCTAACCGTAAGGTGAACGCTAAGAGTCATAAGATGTCTCGCCACATCCAAGTGGAGAGCTACATGAGCCTTACCGGTTCGAATGCTGACAACCGTATTCCACTAAAGCCTTCTCAAATTGGTGCATTTACTGTTGCACTATATAATGAGGTAACTGGTGGTAACATC
The DNA here is from genome assembly GCA_913057725.1 of uncultured Lewinella sp. Lineage (GTDB taxonomy): Bacteria > Bacteroidota > Bacteroidia > Chitinophagales > Saprospiraceae > Lewinella. The sequence continues at coordinate 1,830 of CAJXOS010000255.1, read as the reverse complement.
TCTGGTTTCAGCCTTCCTGCTGACAAGATGGATAAAGTAAAGATCGTTGCACGTGAGTTGAAAGCTGCTCAAGGCAAGAGTCTAGTAGTAAGCGGTTCAAACAACCAGGGTGAGCAAATCTTGGTAAATGCGATCAACGATGCATTGGGTAGCTTCGGAAGCACTATAACTCGCGACCGTGGCGTAATGCTACGTCAAGGTGACGATAAAGCTGCTTTGGATCTAACCAAAGAAATGGCAGGTGGTAAGGTGGATGCTATCATCGTATTAGATGGTGCTAACCCAGCTTACAACTTCCCTAACGCTGCTGCTTTCCGTTCAGCAATGAGCAAAGTTGCTACGCGCATCAGCATGAGCGGTGTGCCAAACGAAACAGCTGCTCTATGTAACTACATCGCTCCAGATCACCACTACTTGGAAAGCTGGGGTGACGCTGAGCCTAAGACAGGTGTATACTCAATGATTCAGCCTACTATCCAGCCGATCTTCGCATCAGTTGGACGTGAGGGTACTCGCCAGGCCGGTGAAAGCTTGCTGCTTTGGTCAAAGAGCACTGCTCTTGATGCTTCAGCTGATCAGCCTTACCTAGAGTATATGAAGGCTAACTGGGAACAAACGGTATTTGCTCAACAGGGCCGTTACCTGACTTTCCAGAAGTTCTGGGACGCAATTCTACACGATGGTGTGTTTGAATTGCCTGCAGAAGCACAAGAATCAGCTGCTTTGGCAATCGACGCCGCTGCTGCTGCTGCGAAAATCGCTAAGCCAGGCAACACAGAGATGGAGATCACTTTCTTCGAAACTGTGAATCTTGGTGGTGGTGAATATGCCAGCAACCCTTGGCTACAAGAAATGCCTGACCCAATCACGCGTACCGTATGGGGTAACTACCTAGCTGTACCAGTTACTTGGGATGGTGGAAACTCTTGGTCAGCGCTGAAAGGCCTGAATGAATGGGAATTCAAAGGTAAGGCGGATCAAGTAATGTTAGGTGTGGATGGCACTGAGCAACAAGTTACTTGTGTACGTCAGTTCGGTCAGCCTGCAGGTACTACTGCTTTGGCACTTGGTTACGGTCGTACTGTAACTGGTGTGAGTGGCCGCGCTTTGGGTAACGAAATTGGTACTAACGTCTTCGAATGGTTGAAGACAGATAAGGACGGAAACGTTCAATACCACTCTACCGCCGCATCAATTTCTGATACGGTAGCTGTAGAGGACGAATTCGCTTGTGTACAGTATCACCACACCATGGGGGTTACTGCACGTGAAGATGGCGAAGTAGTAGTTGATGAAGCTACTGGTGAGCCACTGAACGTTGACGAAAAGACAGTAATGACACTTGGTGAAGGTTTCCAGGGTGGTCTTACTAACCGTTCAATTATTTATCAAGGTAGACTAGAGGAACTCTCTGAGTTAGAGGAGCATATCGCTGAGAAGCGTGCGGAAGCAGCTCACCTAAACGAGAAGACGCTATATCCTTTTGAGCAGTATAGCGAAGAGCTTTACAGCCAGGGTCACCACTGGGTGATGCACGTAGACTTGAATGCATGTACCGGTTGCGGTGCTTGTCAGGTTGCTTGTGTTGCAGAGAACAATGTGCCTGTTGTTGGTAAGCTCGAAGTACACCGTCATCACGAGATGACTTGGTTGCGTATCGATCGCTACTACTACGGTGACTACGAAAACCCAAAGGTTGTTTACCAGCCAATGATGTGTCAGCACTGTGATAACGCTCCTTGTGAGAACGTATGTCCGGTAGCAGCAACTAACCACAGTGCAGAAGGTCTAAACCAAATGACCTACAACCGTTGTATCGGTACGCGTTAC
>CAJXOS010000254.1 GCA_913057725.1 uncultured Lewinella sp. | reverse complement strand
CCCAATGTTGGGTTATTCTGAAATGAAGGAGGTCTTACTGTGGGTCCAGACTACGGAAGCAGCAGATGTGCAAATTGCCTACTGGCCGGAAGGTGATAAATCTGCTCAGCAGATGACAGATGCCTACACTACACATAAGGCGGAAGTGTTTACCGCAAAGTTGCTGGCGGATCAGGTCGAGCCGGGTACAACCTACGAATACGAGCTTCAGATTAACGGTAAGTCAGTTAAGTTTGATTATCCGACTACGTTCCAGACGCAGGAACTCTGGCAATGGCGCAAAGATCCTCCGACCTTTACCATGGCCCTAGGTAGCTGTAGTTATGTGAATGAACCAGTGTATGACCGGCCCAACAATAGTTACGGCGGGGATTATCATATCTTCCAATCTATTCACAAGATGCGCCCAGACGCCATGCTTTGGCTTGGCGACAATATGTATCTACGTGAGGCCGATTGGTTCTCCAGGACGGGCATAATGCACCGCTATACCCACACGCGTTCTTTGCCGGAAATGCAGCCTTTGCTTGCCACTACTCATAATTATGCAATCTGGGATGATCATGATTACGGCCCTAATGATAGTGACCGTAGTTACATCCACAAAAACACCACCCTAGAAGCTTTCCGCCTCTTCTGGGGCAATCCAACTTATGGGCTAACGGGTGAGGCTTCGGGCATAACTACTATGTTCCAGTGGGCAGATATGGATTTCTTCCTTATGGATAATCGCTATTTCCGCAAGCCGAACCACCGAAAGTCGGGTGAGGCAGTATACTTTGGCGAGACTCAATTAGAGTGGCTGATCGATGCACTGGCTAGCAGCAGCTCTCCCTTTAAGTTTGTTGCCACAGGTGGTCAAATACTGAACACCGAGGCTGTGTATGAGAACTATATTCGCCTGGCACCGGAGGAACGCGCCTACTTATTAGGACGAATTGAAGAGGAAGGCATTACTGGGGTAATCTTCTTGACGGGTGACCGCCACCACACGGAATTAAACTCTTACACCAATGCCAGTGGGAATGTGGTTTATGACCTAACAGTCTCTCCGCTTACTTCAGGTTCTGGTAGTAATCGGGACGGAGAAAACAATGCTGCTCGTGATGAAGGAACATTGGTAGTGCAGCGTAATTTCGGTCTAATGACCCTTAGTGGCCCGCGTCGAGAGCGGGAATTGCTTATCCAGATTTTTGATGTGGATGGGCAGGAGCTTTGGCAACGGACTATTCAGCAGCCAGAGTAAATAGAACATCGTTCACTATTGTTGGTAAGCAGACAATGAGCTGCTCTGTCCTAATAAAGACATCATAATCATACTCCTAGTGGTACTCTTGCCGCTAGGAGTATGTACGTATAGCCCTAGCGGAAGCCTGTCTTTTTATGCTCTTCAATCGGGAAGGGATGCGTACAGAAGGCTGCTTATTAGCGCTACTAGTGCTTTTCTCCTTATTTTTCGCTTTTCAAAGCCCTTTCTACATGAACCATTATTCCATTTTTTTCCTGTTACTCGTACTCACTGGATTCCAAGCTTGCACGTCTTCGGAAATGCCCGATCCTCAAGAGGAAGAGGCGAATATTGTTGTAGACTCAGCCGCTTGGGTGATCCAGAATGCGATTGCACATCATGGCGGCGATGTTGTTGATAGTAGTACCGTCAATTTTACTTTTCGAGATCGAGTTTATCAGGCACAACGGCAAGGAAGTAAGTTCGTTTATGAACGTTCTTATACTGATAAAGAAGGACAGGCTATCGCGGATAGCATGACCAATGATAGTTTTCAAAGACGAGTTAATGGTGAAGTCGTAGAGCTCACGGATAAGCAGTATTCATCGTACTCCAACTCGCTAAACTCCGTAATGTACTTCGCTTTTCTACCGTACTTTTTGGAAGACCCTGCAGTCAAGGTAGAATACCAAGGTATTCGTGATGTCAATACGGAACCTCACTATCAGCTAAAGGTGACATTTGCTGAGGAAGGAGGTGGTAAAGACTTCGAAGATGAATACGCCTACTGGTTCTCAACCGTCGACTTCAATTTGAACTTTCTGGCTTACAATTTTCTTGTGAACGGCGGAGGTGCGCGATTTAGAGAGGCTTATAACAAACGAGAGGTAGGTGGTGTCCTATTCCAGGATTACATCAATTACAAGCCTAGCGAAGACCGACGCGATGTGCTGATGTTTGATTCACTCCTTGAAGCTCAAGCCCTGGATACCCTTTCTCGAATTGAGTTAGAAGATATCCAGGTGCAATAAATCTAGCGTAAGGTCCTGTGGCCTACAGAACTTGATAGGCTACCCAGAGGGTGCAATTCTGATGGAAGTTTTTCAAATCGCCAAACGGCTCGCCATTGAAGTCGGTAAAGTCGAATTGGAGGAATTCCGTTACGTCGCGGCTCGCCCGCAGCCCAACGATCCACCTACGGAAAGTATACTGTAGGCCAAGATTCGCCGCAAATTCGAACTCATTTTCCTCAATGAAAGGGTGTTCACGAAGTGGCGAATTGAAGTCCGCTAGTGATTGATCCATTAAGAAACTTATCTCAGGACCTAATTCAATACGCCATTTCCCAATTCGGTATTTGGCCAAAATGGGTAAAGAGAAATAATGGAAGTTGACGTAACCATCGGTAGGGTTGCTTATTTCATCATCAGCATGAAAGTGTTTTTGCGTCCAAAGGATCTCCGGCTGTAAGCTTAATCGACTAGTGAGGGGTAGATCCATCCAAATACCTAGCTGTGGATTGGCCTTGATTTTATAGGTCTGTTCAATAAAGCTGATCGTATTGTCATTGGAGAATTCAATCTGTTCAGCCACGTTCCCAACGTTGACTCCGGCCTTTACACCGAATTGTTTTTGGGCCATCAAGTAGATCGGACTAAGCAAAAGGAGAAACGAAAAAGAGATTACGCATTTCATGATAGAGGGGTTTTATTACAGAACATCGATCTCGATCCTTCCTGCATAATGCCAGGACCTTTTAACCTATGGAAGTTCGAACTTATACGTCAAACGGCCAACATTACAATCGTTAAACTTTTCTTATCGTGAGAATGCGGCTAAACTTTGCCATCTTCGCGGCGTATTTTTATCTATCGAATTGATCCCAGACATATTTTGATCTTCAACGCTACTTATCTATGAAGTTGCTGACTACCCTTACATTGGCATTGTTTTGCACCTTAGGTTGGGGCCAGATATTGGAACCAGTCAAGTGGGAAATGACTAGCCAGGCTGTTTCTGCCAACGAATTTGACCTTGTATTTACTGCTCATATGGATGATGGCTGGAGTATCTACTCACAGCATACGGACGATGCAGGCCCAGTACCTACCGGATTCTTTTTTGATGATGGTGACCACTACAGTCGTGTAGGAGAGGTAGCTGAAAAAGGAAAGAAAAAAGAAGGACCAGACCCTCTTTTTGGTGGTGTAACAGTAATCAAGTTCCCGGCAGGCCCCGTTGTCTTTACACAACGCGTTAAGGTGAGTGATTTCAGTAAGCCAATTACTGGTTTCCTAGAGTTTATGACCTGTGATGATGAGCGTTGCCTACCTCCAACGGAGGTGGATTTCAATTTTGCTTTAGAACAAGGAGCTGCCGCTGACGCCCCTACTTCTGGTGAGGAAGAAGAGCAGGCAAGTGCTGCAGCTGAAAGCGCGGAAGGCGCCATGACCGCCGAGGCAAGTGCGGAGGCTGCAGATCGTGCTGGCCAGCCTCTGAGTTCAGCAACTGCTATTGAGGCTGATATCGCTAATGACAATATCCTCCAGCCAGTTCGCTGGGAGGCTAAGGTAGATCAATATGGTGAGGATGACTATGAAGTTACATTCACTGCTCAGATCATAGATGACTGGAATCTCTACAGCCAGAATACAGAAGATAATGGCCCAATTCCAACGGGCTTCTATTTCAAAGAAGGAGAGGAGGAAGTACTCGTTCCTTTCGAAGAAATCGGCGACCTGAAAGAAGGGATGGACCCGGTATTCGGTGTTATCGTAAAGAAATATGAGCATGGTCCAGTTGTCTTCAAGAAAAAGTTCGATGGTAAGACGCCACTTGCAGGCGTAATCGACTACATGAGTTGTGATGACTCGAAGTGTATTCCGGGACAATCAGAATTCAGCATCAGTTTTAATCCACTCACGGTTAGTATTGGTGAGGAAGTAGGAACTGCCCCTGCGACCGCTGATGATGGTGCTTCTGCTGGAGTTGATGGTATGCCATATACCTTGTCTAAAGACGCTATCGACGAAGATCCCGTGGGGCAATGTGGAGAAGAAGTAGTTGAGGCAGGCAAAGGCATTTGGAACATCTTCGGTTTAGGTTTCCTAGGCGGATTGATCGCCCTGCTTACACCTTGTGTATTCCCGATGATTCCGCTTACAGTGAGCTTCTTCACCAAGAGTTCTGGCGATCGTAGTAAGGGAATTAGCAATGCAGTGATGTATGGCTTCTTTATCTTCTTGGTGTACTTAGTATTGAGTATTCCATTCCATTTGATGGATAGTATAGATCCAGACATTCTCAATAAGATATCAACCAACGTTACCTTAAACGTCGTCTTCTTCGCTGTATTCATCATTTTCGCTATTAGCTTTTTCGGCTATTTCGAATTGACGGTGCCAGAGAGTTGGACGAATAAGGCGAGCTCTGCCGAAGGTGCTGGTGGTATGTTGGGGATCTTCTTCATGGCCTTGACACTGGCTTTGGTATCCTTTTCTTGTACCGGACCTATCTTAGGTACCTTACTCGTGGGAGCTTTAAGTGGAGATGGAGGTGCCTTTCAGCTGACTGCTGGTATGGGAGGCTTTGGTTTAGCCTTAGCGTTACCTTTTGCACTCTTTGCAGCCTTCCCAGGAATGATGAAATCACTGCCGCGTTCCGGTGGCTGGTTGAATAGCGTAAAAGTTGTACTCGGTTTTGTGGAGCTTGCACTTGCCTTGAAGTTCTTGTCTAATGCCGACTTGGTAGACCACTGGGGCTTCCTACGCATCGAATTGTTCCTCGGTCTTTGGATTTTGATCGGTCTGGGCTTAGTACTTTATCTACTTGGTAAGATTAAGTTTCCACATGACAGCCCAATCAAGAAGTTGTCCATTGGTCGTATTTCTTTGGCTGCTCTTACTCTAGCGTTCGTAATTTATCTGGCAACTGGTTTCCGCGTTGATCCAGAAAAAGGAAGCTATCAACCACTAACGGTCCTGAGTGGTTTTGCTCCACCAGTCTGTTACAGTTATTGGCGTCCTTGCGATTGTCCACAGCAGTTGGATTGTTTCAAAGATTTAGATGAAGGTTTGGCCTACGCCAAAGAAAATAATAAACCAGTTATGTTGGACTTCACCGGCTATGCCTGTGTGAACTGTCGTAAGATGGAAGAAAACGTCTGGCCAGAGTCTGAAGTCTACCCTTATCTGAAAGACGACTATGTAGTGATTAGTCTCTATGTTGATGATAAGAAGAAATTGGACGAGCCAATTACCGTAACTACTACAAGTGGCCGTGAACGTGAGCTAGATGAGGTAGGGGAGAAGTGGGCACACTTCCAGCAAGTGTACTTCAACCAAAACTCACAACCGCAGTACGTTCTCATTAGCCCAGATGGTAAGCGTCTTAATAATCCAGTGAACTATACACCGGATGTTACCGAATATGCAGAGTTCCTACGCTGTGGTCTGGAAAACTTCCGCCGCTTATCGGAAATCGAAAAGCAAGAAGAACGACAACTAGGCAGCCGCTAAGCTAATCCCTTAAGTCGTATAAGAAACAGGCGGAAATTGGAGCATCAACACTCCAATTTCCGCCTTTACTTTTTAACCCGTCCCCGAGCCGCTCCCGAGCGTCCCCAGACGCGAGTCCCCCGACGCGAGAAACCCCGACGCGAGAAACCTCGACGCGAGGAGAACGAGCAACTACAACTCCCCCGAAATCAACGCAATAAGCCCCTTGGCAACTTTATTCCGTTGCGCACGATAGTCAGCATCAGTGATCAACTCTTGTAGCCGGTCGTTATTATTCCTAGTATTTCGCGAAGCGAGTATAAGTATGGGCTCCAGATCCTCATTGCGGTGCTTCCTAAACAACAGAACCCCTTCAATGACCTCCTCTAAATGATCTTTTGCAAGCTGGGCATTCCAGTGCTCATTTCGTTCTGTTGCGTTTGCCGATTCTATCAAATGCATATCTATTGCCTCCTCGCCATCTTTGGTCGTCCAGAGCTTGGAAAGCTCTTTGAAGCTAAGCTCATTAATCCAGCTGAAGGTGTAAGAAAGAAACATGACGGAGAGCAGCAAGGCTGGCCCCAATACCACACTATTCACATCTTCCAACGTACGATTAGCACCGAACTTGCCGTGTGGCACGAGTGATTCGGGTTGGAACAATTCCAGGAAGATGATGACAGAGAAGGCGATGACCGCTAGTAAGGCTATCGGCAGCATCTGACGATGAAAGAAATATCTGCTAATGAAATAGGCCAAAAGCACAAAGCCTGCGACACTCAAGATGTAGTCTACTGTTGCTAGCGCCTCTGGATTACTAAGCCACGACAGCATCACGATCCAACCGAAACCAAAAAGCTTAGCACCTCTCTGCCAATTGGTATGTTCGACCAGTCTGTCCATAGGCCCAATACTTAGAGAAAATAGTGGCAGTGACATGAGAAAGCTAACACTTAGTAAGCCCGACAGAATGTACTTCGTTGAGAGCGGAGCCTCATATACAGAAGCCATGCCTAGTACAAAGTAGAATAGGTAAGCTAACGCTAAGTAACCTAATCCATCACGACTCTGCTGTGTAGCTTCATTTTTTCCTCGTACTGAAAACCAGAAGTACGATAAGATGACGAAGATGAGCAAGCAGAAACAAGAATAAATAAACCTGTTTCTGATGAAACTCTCCATCTCAGTAAAACCAAAGATGTCAGGCATGTTAGTAATAATCTTTTCAGCAAAAAAATGGACTTCATCCATTAGCGGTCCGAACTCCTATCGCAAAGTACTCATTTTCAAATAAGAAGAAACCCTA
>CAJXOS010000253.1 GCA_913057725.1 uncultured Lewinella sp. | reverse complement strand
AAGGTAGCCTTGAACTCCCCGCCAAACTCATGAACTGGCAAGTGCGAAGAAAATACCGCAAGGACACGGCCACTATTCAATCTTTCGATGCTTTCGGTAAGTACTTTTCTGCGATGGCGCCTTTCGTCCAAACGGATAATCCGGGTGTAAATCCTGCGGCACGTATTGCCGAAGCTTGCATGCGCTACCGCGATCCTGTGGACCTGACCTACATAGAAGAGCCAAGTTATCCGGTTAAGGAATACAATATTGGTAGTGACATTCCGGCCTTATGGCATCTACAGAAGAAGAATGCGCTGTACTACACGGCCGTCGGACGTGGTGATTTTACCAAACTACTGTTTCAAGCATCTGTGCTTGGAATCGAGGATAGCACTGCCGCACGCAAGGCACAAGAGAAGTTTGTACATGTAACGGCCTGGATCAGACAACTGGAACCACCGGCTTATCCTGGAGAAATCAATCAAGAACTAGCTGCTCAGGGAGAGCTTGTTTTCAATGAACACTGTGCCGGTTGTCATGGTACCTACGGTGAAGAGGAGACCTATCCGAATAAGGTGGTGTCGCTAGGTGTCATCGGAACAGATCCCTTATATGCTAGCTATGCCGCCGACAGCAAGATTGTACAGTGGTATAATGAAAGCTGGTTTGCTTCGTCAGAACCGCGCAGTTGGTTCGAGCCTGAAAAGGGCTATATCGCTCCACCGCTGGATGGTATTTGGGCTACTGCACCTTACTTACACAATGGCTCTGTACCCGACTTATACAGCGTTTTAAAAAGCGATGAGCGCCCTAAGTATTGGGAAAGAAGCAAAAATTCCAAAGACTACAATTGGACCAAGCTGGGATGGAACTATCAAGCAATGAACAACGGTAAGGGCCGCATGACCTATGATACCTCATTGCCTGGTTATGGTAACGGAGGGCACCTATTTGGTGATAAGCTGAATGCTGATGAAAGAAAAGTGGTGATTGAGTATTTGAAAGGATTGTAAGGCTGTAGCATGGTGCAAGGAGCTGCATTGAGCGTTGAGGGCATACCGCCTTCAGCGGAATGTCAGGATTCTGATATCGAATTAAGATTCGATCGTCAGAACCCACCCGATATGCTTCAAAATAAAAACAAATCTCCTTCACCCTTTCCCTATCTTGCCGCCATTTCGGAAATGTATGAGTGAGCAGCAGTCAATATTGAGCAATCACTGGTGGAGCTTTTCAAGCGATGTACAGGGCATACCTGTGCCCGAGCAATTCCCTTTTCCCTTTTACTATCAGCCACATCAGTTGAGTCAGCTCGCTGCGCAGCAGCTGCAAGATTATTTGAAGGGTAGGTCAGACTGGGCAGCACTCCAAAATGCCAAAGTGGGCAAGATGTTTGGGGTACTGGTTGTGCGCCGAGACGATGGAGAACTTGGCTTCCTTGCAGCGTTTTCCGGTAAAATTGGCGATCAGGCTACAATCCCGCCATTCGTGCCCCCCTTTTATGATCGACTACAACCCAACGATTTCTTCCGAATCGGAGAAGAAGAGCTGAACCATCTCAATAGTCAGGTGCAAATCCTCCAGCAGGATTCTTCCTTTGCTCAGGCAAGAGCTGATTATGACGGCCTTAAGCAAGAATCTGAGAACGAGATTGAGGAACTTCGGCAAGCCAATAAAAAAGCAAAAGAAGAACGACAACAAAAACGGCAATCTGCTGCTTCCAATGGCTCTACAGCGGAGGACCAAGCTGCCTTGGAAAAGAAGCTAAAAGAACAGAGTATACATCGTCACTTTTTGCTGAAGGATTTGAAACGAAATTGGAAAGCCCGCCTTGAGACTGCGCAAGCTAATATCCAAAAATGGGAAGATCAGTTGGCAGCACTCAAGAAAGCTCGCCAGGAAAAATCGGCCTCCTTGCAGGAACAGTTGTTTGATCGATATCAATTCCTTAATGCTAAAGGGGAGGTGAAAAAGGTCACGGAGATATTTGCTGAAACCATTTTTCAAGTACCTCCCGCTGGCGCAGGAGATTGTGCCGCGCCAAAACTCCTGCAGTTTGCTTTTCAGCATCAACTTGAGCCTTTAGCATTAGCTGAATTCTGGTGGGGACCCTCTCCAAAATCGGAGGTGCGGAAGCACTTGCACTTCTATCCCGCCTGTCGCGGAAAATGTGAACCTATTCTGGGGCATATGCTGCAAGGCCTCCATGTGGAGGAGAATCCACTGCTAAGGGATCGTGTGCAGGTGGAGCAACTGGAGGTTGTTTATGAGGATGATGACCTGCTGCTGATCAATAAACCATCAGGCTTTCTTGCGGTACCTGGAAAGAGCTGGACGGACTCTGTCTTTTCGCGGATGCGACAACGCTACCCAGAGGCAACAGGCCCCTTAGTGGTACACCGGTTAGATATGTCGACCTCTGGCTTAATGCTAGTCGCAAAAACCAAGGAAACACATAAAGCACTCCAGCATCAGTTCCTTAAGCGAACCATCAAGAAACGTTATGTAGCGCTTTTAGATGGGGAACTGGAAGAGCAGGAAGGCACGATTGATTTACCGCTCCGAGTTGATCTTGAAGACCGACCACGACAGCTAGTTTGCTACGAGCATGGAAAGGCTGCCAGGACGCATTTCAAAACAATAGAGCGTGGCGATGGCCGCACAAGAATCCACTTCTTTCCGGTTACGGGGCGCACCCATCAGCTGCGTGTTCATGCAGCGCATGGTCAAGGCTTAAATCTGCCGATTATCGGTGATGATCTCTATGGCACCGCTGCAGATCGATTATATTTACATGCTGCCGAACTTACGTTCATACACCCTAGCTCTGGCGAAACAGTAACCATCATCTGTGAACCAGAATTCTAGTTGTGGTTTTAACCATTACTCCATTGTTCATCGAATCTCCGCTTCCATTACCAATACTGAGGTGGAAGATCAATCTAACGCATGCTCACAAATTCAACTATGCAATACCTAAAGAATCAAGCTTACATCAACGGCACATGGACGAGTACCAATTCCACTTTTCCAGTTTATAATCCTTTCAATGGTGAGTTAATCGCGGAAGTAGCTGATTGTGGTACCCAAGAAACTCAGCAGGCCATCGAAGCCGCACAGGCGGCCTTTCTCACTTGGCGAGGGAAGTCCGCTGCTGGTCGAGCAAAAATTCTTCGTCGGTGGTATGAATTGCAGCTGCAGCATATTGACGAGCTCGCAGAGCTATTAACGACGGAACAAGGAAAGCCATTGGCAGAAGCTAAAGGTGAGATTAGGTATGGGGCATCATTTGTAGAATGGTTTGCGGAAGAAGCCCGGCGGGTATACGGAGATGTTATTCCCGGACACGGCAGAGATAAGCGCATTACTGTCATTAAGCAACCGGTTGGCGTAGTAGGAGCAATTACGCCTTGGAACTTTCCCAATGCTATGATTACCCGTAAGGTAGCACCGGCTTTAGCAGCTGGTTGTACAGTGGTTATTAAGCCATCTGATTTTACACCGCTTTCGGCCCTTGCCTTGGCTGCGCTGGCGGAAGAAGCGGGTTTCCCTCCTGGTGTTTTCAATATTGTAACGGCAAAGGACCCCGTTCCAGTGGGCGATGAACTCACTTCCAATTCACTGGTCAAGAAAATCTCCTTCACTGGATCTACTCGTGTGGGCAAAATGTTGTTGGCTAAGTGTGCTCCACAGGTGAAGAAGGTCTCCCTGGAGTTAGGGGGCAATGCACCCTTCATTGTCTTTGATGATGCTGATATCGACGATGCGGTAAGCGGGTGTATCGCTTCTAAGTTTAGAAATGCGGGCCAGACTTGTATTTGTTCCAACCGCATCTTCGTACATCGATCCGTCCATGACACCTTCAATAAAAAGCTGACGGAGAAGATTAAGGAATTGAAAGTTGGAAATGGATTAGAGGAAGGGGTAGTGATTGGCCCGATGATTAATGATTCTGCCGTTGATAAGAGTGAACGTTTACTCCATGATGCAGTACAACACGGAGCAAGGGTGTTGACTGGCGGACAACGTGGTGAAGGACAGTTCTTTCAACCAACATTAGTGGCGGAGGTGAAACCAGAAATGAAGATCTTCAGCGAAGAAATTTTTGGCCCAGTAGCCGCCATCTATGCCTTTGATACCGAAGAAGAAGTCATTCAATTGGCCAATGATACGGAATACGGTCTAGCTGCCTACTTCTACGGTAGAGATTACGCCCGGATTTGGAGAGTTGCCGAAGCCTTGGATTATGGAATGGTGGGCATCAATACGGGGATGATTTCCTCAGCTGTTGCTCCCTTTGGTGGAGTTAAGGAAAGTGGCTTTGGCCGTGAAGGATCCAAGTATGGAATGGACGATTATTTAAACATCAAATACATGTGTTGGGGTGGTGTTCAATAAGTATCTTCTACATTGGAATTATCAGATTGTACTGTCATTAGGCATAATGACTTTGCTCTGCACGTGTTCCAACCAATCTAATAGACCGGAAACCACAGATACTCCTCCTGATGGGATGGTCTTCATTCCAGCTGGCGACTTTACCATGGGAGGCAAGTCTTCTGATGCCAGCCGCGATGAATTACCACGGCGAGCAGTGGAGGTAGATGCATTCTGGATGGACGCCACTGAGGTGACCAATCGTGATTTCATAGCTTTTGTGGAAGCGACGAACTATGTAACAGTAGCGGAACAAGACATTGACTGGGATGAATTATCTAAGCAACTTCCTCCAAATACGCCGCGTCCTCCAGATTCGATATTAGCAGCGGGCTCGCTTGTTTTTCAATCGACCAAAGCACCGGTTTCTTTGAATGATCCTTCTCAGTGGTGGGTTTGGACTATCGGAGCGAATTGGAAAGAACCGGAAGGTCCGGGGAGCAGTATCGCTGATCGAATGGATCATCCGGTAGTGCATATCTCCTGGGAAGATGCCAAGGCCTACGCAAAATGGGCTGGAAAGCGATTACCAACCGAAGCGGAATGGGAGTGGGCTGCCATGGGAGGATTGGATGATGTCAAATATCCTTGGGGCAACGATCCGATCTCTGAAGCGCAAGACAAGGCAAATTTCTGGCAAGGGGCCTTCCCATACCACAATGAGCGTACTGATGGCTACCTTACAACGGCACCAGTAAGGACCTTTCCACCCAACGGTTATGGGCTGTATGAGATGGCGGGAAACGTTTGGGAGTGGTGTAGTGATAATTACCACTACCATGCTTATAACCTCAATAAGAACATGGATCGCGTCTCGAATCCAGTGGGGCCCCAAGATAGCTTTGATCCGCAGGAACCTGGTGTGCCCAAACATACCATGCGTGGCGGTTCCTTTCTCTGTAACGATAGTTATTGCAGTGGTTACCGTGTGGCAAGGAGGATGAAGTCCAGCCCTGATTCAGGCTTTAACCATACTGGTTTTCGTTGTGTGAAATCAAAGTAGCATTTAGTATGAAGGCCCGATCATTGAATTCATCGGGCCTTCTCGTGCTCACTTACTTTCTACTTAGGAGATAGTAAGCACTAGCGCGTAATCACAAACCGCTCGCTTTGCACGGAATCTTGATATCGTACACTCATCCAATAGCTGCCACTTATAAGCGAGCTCAGGTCAAGTTCAAAGACTTGGTCTTGCACTGATTGCTGTAGCACCAATCTCCCGTTACCATCATAAATCGCTAACTCAAAGTCTGTGCTTGGAGCTGTATTTAGCTGAACATTTACCGCTTGCCCGCGCTGTAATACAGTAGGATAGATTTCAAAAACATCCTCGTCTTGACCTTGCTTGAATTCTGCGGAAACGATCGGACTATAGTCTGTCGTACCATCAAAATCAACCTGACGGAGACGATAGTAGTTGGTACCAACCACAGGTTTGAAGTCTTCCCATTGGTACGATTGAGAAGTGGTGCTATTCCCGACACCTTGTACTCGACCTATTTCCTGGAAGGAACTACCATCACTACTATGCTCAATGGCCATGAAATCATTATTCGTCTCGGTAGCGGTTTGCCACTTCAGGAGCACAGACTTCGATTGAGGGATAGCCTGAATGCCCAACCATTCGACCGGCAAAATGACCGCAGCAGCACAGATATCCTCCACCTGTACCGTAATCGTTTCCCCAAAGATGGTGGCCTCTAAGGTGACATTGTCATTCTCGACGCTCATGAGCGGAAACGCAAGTACGCCAACTCCTGATGATGTACCGGTAAATGCTTCGCCAGAGGCAGACCACTCGTAGCTGGCATTAGCAATAGTAGCCGAGCAAGCACCGCCCGCACTAATGGTCTCGGTAGCTGTTGCTTCAAAACCATTATCGGTTGCTGATCCTGCCGACCCACTGGTGAAGTTACTACCGCCAGCTTTAAAGAAGGCGTTATTCACCGCTACCTCTAAGGGCGCTCCCGATCCGCCAAAATATACTGGAGCACCACCAGAGGAGGTCATGACCAGGCCATTGTTGGTAAAGGTGGTTGCTCCATCCTGCATGCTTATACGGCCATCGCTGAGATCAAGTTTTGCTCCGTTGCTATTTTCCAGGGTACCTTCGATTCGGATGCGCTGACCAGTGTTTCCGCCGCTGGCAGTGAATTGCGCATTATTCGTAATCGTCCCGGTTGGTCCTGTTCTGGCTGCCCTGGCATTACTATTGGTCACGGATGCGGTGAAGGTGTTGTTGTTCGTACAACTTCCGTCCTCGACGTACAAGCCATGTCGTGCCGAACCACTGCCGGAAGAACTACTTTCTACTGTGCCGTCGTTCGTGAGGCTACCACCATCCACATGGATACCATAGTTGTCAACACCTGAAATATTGATCATACCTGTGTTCGAAAAGGTGGACGCAATGTAGATGCCATTATTGGTATTGTTTGCGGATGAGGTTACCTCAATCGTTCCGCCATTGGTCATCCCTGCGTTGGCCTCAATGCCGTCGGTGTTCGCGTTATCTATAGTAAGCGTGCCAGAGTCATTTCCGAAGGTCCCGTCATTACGCACACCATTGTTGGTAGTAGTTCCCGGATTTTCTATGGTAACACTTCCACCCG
>CAJXOS010000252.1 GCA_913057725.1 uncultured Lewinella sp. | reverse complement strand
CCACCTAACCACCTAACCACCTAACCACCTAACTATTCGTAAATTGCCCGCAAAAACATGAGCATACATATTGGAGCGAAGGCTGGCGAAATAGCACCCTCTGTCTTGTTGCCTGGTGATCCACTCCGTGCCAAGTGGATAGCTGAGGAGTTTCTCGAAGACGTGAAACAATACAACGAAGTGCGGGGCATGTTGGGATTCACGGGTACCTATAAAGGCAAACCCGTTTCCGTACAAGGCACGGGCATGGGAGTTCCATCTACATTGATCTATTGCCATGAGTTGATCAATGATTATGGCGTCAAAAATCTTATACGAGTAGGTTCTGCCGGTTCTTATAAGGCAGAGGTGAAGATCCGTGATGTGGTGCTGGCGATGTCGGCATCTAGCAATAGCGGGATAAATAGCAATCGTTTCCTAAATGCGAATTATAGCCCTACGGCTAACTTTGAGTTATTTCGAAACGCGCTTCGCTACGCTGAAGAGAATGGTATTGCCGTTAAGGCAGGTAATGTACTTACCTCCGATCAGTTCTACGAGGATGATTTTGATAGCTATAAGCGCTGGGCTGAATATGGTGTTTTGGCTGTTGAAATGGAAACGGCGGGCTTGTACACCATTGCGGCTAAATTCAACGTGCGTGCTTTATCTGTATTGACGGTTAGTGACTCTCTAGTCACCGGTGAAAGCACAACTTCGGATGAGCGCCAGACGTCCTTCCGGCAGATGATCGAGATTGCCCTATCTGCACTAGGCTAGCGCCGGATATTATCAAAAAAATGTGCTGTATCAGCTGCTGCTGCCTGTTGGCGACTTAGCGGCCACTCGTCCGTATTGGTAGTCTGAATCCAATGTTTGCCGGCTTTTCGAAAAACCTGAACATAAAGACCAAACATACTGGCAAAGCTCATTTCAAGCTGGCCCGCGGTCGTGTCTTCATCCAGTGGAATTTCTCCGGCGGTAAAGTTCGGATTGAATTCTATTAAGGTGAGGTTATTATCAGGTATCTCATCCCGATGGGCGGAGGAATGACCGGGCTCATGAGAAATTTGATAGAAGCGAAGCTGCAGCAGAGGAAATAAGGCCTGAAATCGGTCTTTTACATCCGTGATGCGATCGGTTGCGTAGAGGTTCATAGTTGTTAGGGCTTTCTTTAAAGTTGCAGGGAATTTCTGAGAAGAGCAATGATATTCGTCATGTCTTGGTAGCTATTTGCAAGCTGAGTTGTCTTGTGTATACGCTACTGCTCAGCTAAATCGTTTACCTTTGCGGCCGATTTAGTTTGGCCCTGAAAATGATGAAACCATAATCACCGACGATTAAGAGCAAAACCAAAAATGATGAAAACAATCAAACGACTCCATTTCGCGCTACTTGTAGTACTGGCTCTTGGCCTAAGCGCTTGTGGGGATACTCCGACAGAGACCACTCCCACAGCTACTGCGCCAACCACCAGTAACGTAGAAAAGGCTGGGAAACCTAACGCCAAAATGGTATCCGACAAATGGCTTAGAGGGCAACTGCCAGAGCAGTTAGGTAGCCAAAAGTTAAACCAGTCGGGTGCGTCAATTACAGAGCTGCAGGGCTACGAAGTGACAAAAGCACAAGCAACCTATGGTGAGGATAAGAGTACAATTATCGCTATCACTGATCTAGCCAAGATCGGCAGTAACCTGGGGGGCGTCACGCCTTGGTTGGGAAAAGAATTAAACCTTACGGAGGGGAAAGGCTTTCAGCGCACTAGTTTTATCGAGAATTATCCCAGTTTAGAGACGTATGATGCCAACCGTCAGCTAGCTACAATAAGTGTACTAGTGGGAAGTCGTTTTCTTGTAGCGGCAAGTAGCAAGCAAATTCGTACCTCTCAACTTCGTGATGCTGTAGCTACGATGGAGTTGGATGACCTGGCAAAAGGAGAGTAAGCCCCACCTATTTCTGTGCACTTCCGAACTTATCTGTCCTTAATAGGCGTTGACCCTGCTTTTGTGTGGGTTTATCAGTGTTGAGCTATCATTCGATGTTTATCCTCCTTAATTTAGTAGGGTAACTTTATCAAGATAATGTGATTTGTTGTTGCATGATTCATCCCGAATTTTGGTAGAGTAGAACACCAAGACACCAGTGGATGACGCTTCTTAAGCAGTAAATCGGTATCGAAACATTTCGGTGCCGATTTCCTGTTCTATGACAGTAGTTTCTGAGGAAGCCTCTGATCCAGCTTTTCCATCCCCTGATGATTTGCAGCAGGAAGTCATAGGCTAATGCGACTATGGCCAATAGCTTTAGTCGATTTTCCCACTACCAGAGTCTTGGCGATTGAATGGCCAGTTCAGATTTACAGACACTGAACCCTTGTTCTACTTCCCAGCGGTGGATGTAAGACAAGGAGATTTCCGAAGCCTGGGTTCTGTTTTCAACAGGCAGAGAAGTTAGTATATACATTGGTCCATTGTAGTTGTGCTTGCCTCGGACAATAACTAACCAAGGCTCCTCCTCTGGGTGATCAGCATGAGTGACTGGTGTCCAGGCAATGGTTACTTTTTTCTTTTTCTGACGAGGCTTGTCATTGACTATTTTACTGGCTTTGCCTTTAAACGATCGAGCTAGTAAGTGAGTCTTTTTCGTTCTCTTCTCCTGGGGGGGTAACAGATGATTTTTCTTCCATCGGACAATGAAATCTTGTTCAAAATCAAAAAGCTATTCTAGCATTTTACTAGGGGCGTAGCCCTGATCCATTAAGTGCGTTAGAGGACCTAATTGACTGTTAATCAATCGTAGTAGGCGATGAATTGTTGTCGCTCTTAGTTTCTTAGGTAGCATATATCTTCTTTTGAAAATATATTTGCTGCCTTTTTTTGAAAAAATATTTCTTCCCACTTGAATCCTACCAGTTAGACTTGTTCAAAGCCTCAAGGCGCCAGTAATTGGGCGTAATTTTGGTTCTCTAGCTTGGGTGTATTTTTGTCTTTTGTAAGAGGCTGATTTTCAGTGTAATAGGTTTTTTTATTGTAGTGTATTTCAGAATACTAGGGAGGATAATTCGTTGTTTTTTTTATTGGCACTTCTTTTTGACGCACCTAGATTTACAATTGTATTTAAAACGGGACTTTGGGGTTTGATCGATTTTCCGCGCACGATCTTGATAAGCGTACTATTTGGAGGAATCACCTCTCTTTTATCAAGCTAATAAGAATGATCTCTAGTACCACTGGTACCAACACCTGTAGATAGCCCCAAAAATTAACAATTGCTGAAAACCTGTACCTCATGAAAAAAATTACAACACAGCCTGACTTTATTGAAGTTGTCCTACTTTCTGTATCGGCTATGATATTGATGCTGTTGCTGGGTTTCAGTACTATGGCCCAATCCGATTGGGCAATTATGGCTGCGATCCAAAACAGTAACAATGAATCGGAGAAGGTCAAGACAGAAATGTCTGCAGACGAATCATTGAGCGACCCCAAAGCAGATAGTGATGATCGCCAAAAATCTAGACCTGCATTTTTTGGTCATTCTCTGAGAGCTAAGCAAGAACCCTTTGAAGGT
Organism: uncultured Lewinella sp.; assembly: GCA_913057725.1. GTDB lineage: Bacteria > Bacteroidota > Bacteroidia > Chitinophagales > Saprospiraceae > Lewinella. The sequence continues at coordinate 3,579 of CAJXOS010000252.1, read as the reverse complement.
GAGCCGCTTGTAAATTTCGAGGAAGCAGGCGCAGTTCCCCCACCGGCGATGATGACGACAACAGAAACCCTTCCAGCTGGTACACTCATTATAGCGATGGATAATGCCTTACAAGATGGGAGCAATGTCCGAGTGCGTCGAGCTTACGGTCTTGCGGTTCACCTCTTGCATGCCGATATTCCACTAAAATGGATAATCAATCCGTCAAAAACGAGTCGTACCGATGTGGATTTTAGTGCATCGGCTAGGCAGCGGTATCCTTCAACTGGAGCTTATGCTAACCGAAATTTTAGAACGGGACCTATTGCTATTTTTCCTGGATTTGAATCTGAAGCACAGGCTGTAATTAATAGTTTTGGTAATGGTATTCGGGTTTATGAACTACAAAACGCTACTACTGTTGATGTACACTCTAATCTGACTCACAAACCAGTAGTACTCGTAGAGCAGCAGCAGAACCCCAGTATTCATACCGGCATTCTCAGTGCTGCAGGCCTTGTTTCTGGTACCCATTATAGCACAGGGCCATTGACTGGTATTACGGCAGCTTCTTGCGTTACTGTTATTACAGTGCCACATAATGATGCTATTAGTGTAGCCCAAAGAAACGGAGTGAAGGATTTCGTCCGGAGTGGCGGAAACTTTTTCGCTCAATGTGCTGCTGTGCGTGGTTTTCAGTCCACTGCGCCTCGGGTGTTTACTAACGCTGGTTTTGATGATGAACCTGGCCTCGGAACATTTGCTTATGACAATCCTGCCGAACCCTCTGCTCAATTTGAGGGCACCATCGTAGATGAAGGTGGCTCCCTAGAGGATTTTGGTTTTACCACGGACCCGCCAGGAGGCAGTCGGATCGTCCATGGGACAGGTAGCCAGTCTGATCATTACAAGGCTTACACCGGGCCAATCGATGGCTTTACAGGGGTAGCTGGTGGATACGTTAGCTATTTTGGAGGCCACGATCACGGTGGTGATATCGATGCAGACCGCTTCTACCTGAATGCGGTTTTACGGCCTGCTGACCGTCCCGAAAACTGCAATCTTAACCTTGGGCCCATTGCCCAAGATGATAGTGGCACTATCGATTGTGGAATGGCTTCAATTACGATCGATGTATTAGCAAATGATACAGACCCTCTAGGTGGCACCCTTACCGTTAACCTACTCGGTAGCGGCAATAATGGCACTTTTGTAAATAATGGTAACGGTACGGTTACCTATACCGGTAATGTCACTGGATTGTGGACAGGCGACTCTGTCGACTACGAAGCATGTAGTGGTGCCGTCTGTAGCCAGGCAACAATTACAATTACAGGCCCAAGCGCTACAGATAATACGATTGGAGGTACTGTCTTTTCAGATTCTGATCAAAACGGTGCCCAAAATGGTGGCGAGACAGGAGTAGCGGGTGTTACAGTTGAGCTTTATGAAGCGGGAGGAGTAACTCCAATTCAGACCACTACGACTATAGCAGGTGGAGCCTATGAGTTTACAGTTACGCCCCCTGCCACATGTACTACCGGCACACTGTTTACAACTGGAGATTCATTCACAACCCAGGAAGCTCCTAATACCAACTATGGTACTTGTACTGATCTGGGAATGTCTAGTTATAGTGGTGCATTTGATGCCTATACTTACGCACAGTTTGATTTAAGTGGAATAGATAACTCTTGCCCTGTTGTTTCCGCACAGCTTATCTTTACTCATGGGGGTAATGATTGTTGGGGAGAAGGTGGATCTTCTTCATCCTTTAATATTCAGGCACGTAGAGTAACGAGTTCGTGGGCAGAAGGGAGTATTACCTGGAACAATCAACCAGGGAATACTGGAAACTACGGAACAATTAGTGCAGGTGGAGGTGATGCCGCGGGCACTAACTACACGTTCGATGTCACTAGCCTGGTTCAGGACTGGCTAAATGGCACGGCTAATAATGGTATAGTCTTAGTCCCAACTGGAACCGCACCAGATGGGTGGTTTTCTTTCATTTCTAATGAGAATAATGCTGCTCAGGGACCTCGGTTAGTAATTACCTATGGGACTCCTCCAGGAGGGAATGATTTTGAAATTAGAGTAGATGCTTCTACCCTTCCCTCCGGAACAACCTTCACAACGGATAACTTGGAAGTAGCGAATTTCACTGGCGCTGGTCAGTTGGATTGTACCAACGATTTTGGCTATTTCGCTTGTGCAGATAACAATGGAACGGATGGTTCTTTAGCAATCTGTGAAGGGGAAGTTAACTTGCAAAACCTTAATGAAGTTGTTGACGGAGCTTCGGCAGTTGTACCAACGATTGAATCTCAGACAGGAATTGGAGGATCAACTGGTCCAAACGCAATTGATGGGGTAAACAATATCGGAGCGCGATTTAACGAATCAGGTGACAGGATGATTTTCGACTTTGGGCAGGAGTTGCCAATCGGAACTATCATCGAATTTACTACGTTCGAATCTTCCCTAAATGGCTTAACCTCAGTTGGGATAAGGCAAACTGATGCTTCTGGTACAGATCTTTCCGACCCCAATTTTTTGCAAATTGGTCATTCCCCTGGTAGTGGAGTCGTAATAACAAATTATACTTTAACTCTCCCTACCAGGTACGTTCGAGTAAACGTGAATAATGATACTGCTACCTCAGGTCGACTGGAATTAGACTTTATCAGAGCATTAGGGGTACCCATTGTACCCTCTATAGAATCCGTTTCCGGGGCAGGTTTCCCAGATAGATCGATTGAAGGAATCAATGATGATGGAGCACGGTTTAATGCCTTAACGGAGGAAATTGTTTTTGACTTTGGTCAAGTACTCCCTGTTGGCACAGTTATCAAGATCGAATCTATTTCTAGAAACCTATCTGGGGGTTCTTTTAACTCGATAAGTATAGTTCAGACGGATCAGAACGGGAATGGACTATCGAGTATTAATTATCAACAAATAAATCATACTGCTGGCGAAGGATCGAAGAGTACAGATTACGTGCTGGATTTACCAACACGTTACATCAGAGCCCGTATGGTCAATTGGAATTCGACCATGGGTAGAGTTGAACTGGATTTTGTCCGTGCGCTAGCTGGTATATGGACAGAAACAACTGCGGGGACGCCTTCCGGCGTAACACTTGGAGATGGTAGTGCTGTCGATTTTAGTAGCGTAAGCTCCGGAACTTATGAGTATACCTATACTATTGCTGCGACTGCCTTCTGCCCAGCCTATACTTCTGTTGCAACGATAACGATTAATGCAGGCCCAACAGCAAATGCTGGCGGAGATCAAAGCATCTGTACCGGCGAATCGGCTACACTTATGGCAAGTGCCAGCGGGGGTAGTGGTGGTTACAGCTATGAGTGGGATAATAGTTTGGGATCCGGTGCTACGAAGACAGTAAGCCCTAACTCTACTACAACTTATACCGTAACTGTGACAGACGCTGATGGTTGTATAGGTACCGATCAAGTAACGGTAACAGTAGAACAGAATCCAACCATCTTCAATGTGAGCGGCGGTGGCACTTACTGTTCGGACGATGAGATGGCGCAAGCTATTGGTCTGGACGGTTCCCAAATGGGCGTGAAC
>CAJXOS010000251.1 GCA_913057725.1 uncultured Lewinella sp. | reverse complement strand
GTTACTACCATTGGGCCACAGTTATCAGCTACAGCAGGAATACCTGCTAGTCTCAACTTCGCTAAGAAGGCATTCAAGACCGGTGTACTGCCTCCAAAGAAGGCATTGCGAGTTGCCATAAAGTCTAGCGAACCGTCAGCGTTTGTGATCCAACTCTGTGGAGTTTCGAAGTAGACATAGTCAATATCATCACATACAAGATCACGTGTTTCAGTCACTTGAGCAGCAATAAATTCACCACCAATAAGACCACTGTTACTATCAGAGAAAATAGAAATTGTCCAGTCACCAAACTGAGTAGTCAACCAATTAGTCAATACCAAAGTATAGCTCGTGTTTGGCTGTAGTGGTAAGCTCAAACGTAGTGCTGGGTCAAATGGGTTACCACCAGGAACACCAGCATCGTCAGATGAACCAATCAAATTCTCACATGGGTTGTCTACGTTGAAGTCACCCTGGAACAAGAACAAGCTCGCATCACCCCACTCAGAGTCTACCAAGAAAGTGTATACATCAACTGGAATAGCGAAATCAGGAGTAGTGAAAGTCACTACGTCGTAGTTGTGGATACCATCCACCAACCACTGCTGGTTCAAACAGCTATAGTTGTTGAAGTGCAACTCCGCATCACCAGTGTTCAAGTTACCTGAAACCTGGTCTGCATCCCAGTCCAAAGTTACGTCGCCAGTGTCCGCTGGACAATTGATTTCTGGATCAGATTTATCTTCTGCAAACAAGTTACCCCAACAGGTATAAACCACCTCATCTTCCTGGAAGACCTGAACCATATAAGTGTGTTCACCACAACCAGAAATAACATTAGTGTTCGTATCATCAACTGTAACTATAACTTCGTCCGCGCAGTCATAGTTACCTGTCAACACCATCGGAGTAGTGATTACTGCAGTACAATCATCACCCAATGTTATGTTAACATCAGCAATACAACCGACCAAAATGGGGGCATCACAATCACATGGAAAAGAAAAACTATCAGGATCATTACCGTCATAAACATCAGCTGTAGCTGCTCCACCAATACTCATTGACATTTGGTTATTGAAGTTAGCGCCGAAGTTGGTGAAGATCGCTTGTTGAATACCGCTGTCGTTTGTTAACACTTCGATATTACCTCCGGAACATTCTTCAGGCAAAATCAAGCGAAACAGTGGAATGGGTACACCTACTTGTACATTATTTACAGTGGGTGAGTTTTGCAGTACAACTTGGTATACATCATTGCCTTCAAGGTCGGCGGGGTCAAAACCATAAAATGCATATGTCGCCGGATCCACTAACTGCACCCCCCAGTCTCCAGTAATATCAATAAACGAACCTATTGACGGTGCTGGATCAACTGAAGGATCAGTTATGGTACCGGAAGGAAGTAGGAACGAAAATACCGCAGTAGAAATCGTTACATCTCCTGAGTTAAAGCTTGGATAAGCAAGCGCTGTAATTTCAAATACGTCATCTGGGCTCTGCTGAAAACCATAGGTTACAGATTGTCCAAAGACAAAGCTCGAGCAGGCTAAGCATAGTACGCTTAGCAAAAGTAATAGTCGTTTCATTTTCATCTGTTTTTTAATCCATGAGATATGGTACCGCTATTGGTCGGTCTTAATCAGCTTAGTTTTGAGAATTAAATCCTCAATTTGACTGACCAGCAGATAACTTCCAGAAGGAAGGTGCTCAATATCGAGCGCGATGGTATTCGTGCCCGTTCCAAACAGCTCTCGCCGACGGAGCACTTCCCGTTGTTGTACATCATATAGAATGATATCACCCATTCCTGCTACATTGGATTCAATGATCGCAAGGGTTCTTGCTGCCGCCGGGTTGGGCTGTATCCTCAAACTCGGTTCCACATCGGTTAAGGTGTGGTTCGATACCATTAGCAATGGGCATTCGATGAGTGCCCCAAAAGGATCTTTCTCATCGTAAAGATCAATTGCTGGTGCGTCATCAATACTCACTGACATCTGATTATTGAAGTTTGCACTCAAGCTTTCGTAGATAGCCCCTCGAATTGGGCCGTCATTGGTAAGTATTTCAACAGCACCTTCCTGACAATCATTAGCAAGTTCGAATGAGAACAGCGGAATAGCTACTCCTTCGAAAACCTGGTCGAGTTCAGGAGAGTTTTGCATCACTACCTGATAGATATCGTTGCCCATCAAGTCGGAAGTATTGAGGCCAGCGCCACCGTAAACTTCAGGTGTAATTCTTTGTACAGACCAACTTCCATTATGACTCTCAAACTCACCCGAAGCTGGCACCACATCAATGACGGATGCTATTTCAATGGAACTTGAAATCGAGAATGAGAAGATGGCTGTAGAGAGCGTCACATTGTTCGAAGAGAAATTCGGAATTGCTACTGCAGTTATGCGTAAGGGGTTGTCTTGATTTTGCTCAAAACTGTAGCGTATATTTTGAGCAGCGATGCTGGAAGCCCCCAAGAGCCAAAGCCCCAGGGTCGCCCACATTAATTTCTGCCAAGAAGTAATCATATCGCGAGGGTATGAGGTGGGAGCCTGGCCTAAACCAGGCTCCCTGTTTTAATATTTATTTAATTATTCTGCCAACTGCTCAGGAATCACGAAGGTCTGCAGTCGCAACAAGTTTCTCGGATGACCATCCACATTGTTGAAGATGGCGTCCACATCGTTGTTCTGGCCAGCGAAGATGCTGTTACCGTCCATGTTCACATCACCCGGATGGTATCCTGGCAAGATGTAAGTCTGCAGTCCGAAGATATTTCCAGCAGCCTGATCGATCTCGTTAAAGATCGGATCTTCATCATTGCTCTGACCTGCAAAAATCACCGTCTGATTCACATTGGTATTACCTGCCCACAGCGCGAATTGTCCACCCATAATGATCTGCTCAAGACCATCATAAGCCGGTGTATTCTCCCAAAGGTCAGCTGCGGTATTAGTGAAGTCAACTACTGTTCCATCGGTAGTTAACGCAATGTCACTGGCAGTCATGGTACCCAGGTGGTTACGGTGACGTACTGCCACGTAGTAAGATCCTGGTTCAATCAAGCGGAAGCACAATGGTGACACTCCATCCATGTCCACTACATCGCCATCTCTCTGTACCAACCCTGAACGGGTAGCTACTACTTCTGCCGGATCAAGTGCACTGCGCAGCTCGACGAATACCCAATCGACAATTGAGTTACCTCCAAAGTCATCGAAGACCATAGCTGGATTACCCACCGTCTCGTCTACGTTATTATTCACGTGCATAAATTCGACCATTGCATCGTATGGCTCTGTTGCAGGCAAATGCCCTTCAATACGGAGATCATCACGCATCAAACCGTCATTTGCACCCAACATAGCTCCTTGTAACATCACTCGCGCCAACAGCTTGACTACTGGTTCTGGAATCAAGACCGTTACCGTAGGATCATCTTCTAGAACGCTGTTATCATCCGACAAATCTGTCACAGGATCACCATCTGGATCATCACCCGTAGCAGTTGCTTGGTTGGTTACACCACCGTTGTCAATATCTGCCTGTGTCACCACGTAGCTCGCAGTGAAAGTGGTATTATCGGTTGCACCTACAGCTAATGTTCCGATTGGGCCGCCGCTTACGGTTACCAGTGGGTCGGTTACTGTTACGTTCGTCAAAGTGACGTTACCCGTATTCGTTACTGTAAAGTTATAGCTAATCGTCTCACCTACTTGTGCCATTCCGTCACCATTCTCATCCTGGAACGTCCCCATCTTGATGATCGCGATAGCTGGATTCTGTGGCAGTGGCGTTACAGTAGGATCATCCTCAAGCGGGCTGTTATCATCCGAATCATCACTTACCGGATCTCCATTTGGATCATCACCCGTAGCCGTCGCCTGGTTGGTTACACCACCGTCATCAATATCCGCCTGCGTAATGGTATAGCTGGCTGTGAAAGTAGAGTTGTCAGTTGCACCTACCGCCAAGGTTGCCAGTGGACCACCACTCACCGTTACCAGTGGGTCGGTTACTGTTACGTCAGTCAAGGTGACATTACCCGTATTGGTTACCGTAAAGGCGTAAGTAATCGTCTCACCTACTTGCGCAAATCCATCACCGTTCTCATCCTGGAATGTACCGGTCTTGATGATGGCAATAGCTGGATTCTGTGGAAGTGGTGTTACAGTAGGATCGTCCTCCAATGGACTGTTATCATCCGAATCGTCACTTACTGGATCACCTAATGGATCAGTACCAGTAGCAGTTGCCTGGTTGGTTACGCCACCATTATCAATATCTGCTTGTGTAATGGTATAAGTGGCGGTAAAGGTTGAGTTATCACTCGCACCTATCGCTAGCAAGGCAATTGGGCCACCACTCACCGTTACCAGTGGGTCGGTTACCGTTACATTCGTCAGGTCGACATCACCCGTATTCGATACGGTGAAAGCATAAGTAATTGTCTCGCCTACTTGCGCAAATCCGTCGCCACTTTCGTCCTGGAAGGTACCCGTCTTAATGATGGCAATACCTGGATTAATTGGTAGCGGAGTCACGGTAGGATCATCCTCTAGCGGACTGTTATCATCCGAATCATCTGATACAGGGTCTCCATTTGGATCATCACCGGTAGCTGTCGCCTGGTTGGTTACCTGGCCATTGTCAATATCAGCTTGAGTCAATACATAAACAGCAGTAAAAGTTGAGTTATCAGTTGCACCTACAGCCAAAGTTGCCAGCGGACCGCCACTCACTGTCACCAGTGGGTCAGTTACCGTTACATTTGTCAAGGTGACATTACCTGTATTGGTTACCGTAAAGGCATAGGTAATCGTCTCACCTGCCTGAGCAAATCCGTCACCGCTTTCGTCCTGGAAGGTACCCGTCTTAATGATCGCAATTCCTGGATCAATTGGTAGTGGAGTTACAGTAGGATCATCCTCCAATGGACTATTGTCATCCGAATCATCACTTACTGGGTCTCCATTTGGATCATCACCGGTTGCTGTCGCCTGATTGGTTACACCACCGTCGTCAATATCTGCTTGTGTAATCGTATAGCTAGCCGTGAATGTAGTATTATCACTCGCTCCTACGGCCAATGTTGCCAATGGTCCGCCGCTCACTGTCACCAGTGGGTCGGTTACCGTTACGTCAGTCAAGGTTACATTACCCGTATTGGTTACGGTAAAGGCATAAGTAATAGTTTCACCTGGCTGCGCCAGTCCATCACCACTTTCATCCTGGAACGTACCGGTCTTAATAATTGCAATAGCAGGGTTCTGTGGTAGTGGTGTTACGGTTGGGTCGTCCTCCAATGGACTGTTGTCATCCGAATCATCACTTACTGGGTCTCCGTTTGGATCATCACCCGTAGCTGTCGCCTGGTTGGTTACACCACCGTTGTCGATATCTGCTTGTGTAACCGTATAACTAGCCGTAAAGGTAGAGTTATCACTCGCTCCTATCGCAAGGGTTGCCAATGGCCCACCACTTACGGTTACCAGTGGGTCGGTTACTGTTACATTTGTCAGAACTGCATTACCCGTGTTTGTAACTGTAAAAGCATAAGTAATCGTCTCACCCGGCTGGGCAAATCCGTCACCATTCTCATCCTGAAAAGTACCGGCCTTCACAATTGAGATGTCTGCATCCAAAAGCATACAAGGCAGAGAAAAAGACGTAGGATCATTACCAACATAAATATCAAAGGCTGGAGCATCATCGATACTCACTGACATTTGATTATTAAAGTTGGCTCCAAAGTTATTCAGGATCCCCTGTTGAATTGGGCTATCATTGGTTAGTACTTCCACATTCCCATTCATGCAATCATTGGGTAAGCGGAACGAAAACAACTCAATGGGAACGCCTGCTGTAGCGTTTGGGGAAGGAGAATTCTGCAATACCACTTGGTATACATCATTACCCATCAATCCTCCCGTAGTACCGACAATGTTATCATACAATGTTTCGGTCATCAACTGTGCGGTCCATGTTCCTGTGATATCAATAAACATACCTGAACCAGGCAGTTCCGGAATCGCAGGATCGGTAACAGTTCCAGCTGGTAGCAAGAAGCTAAATACCGCGGTAGGAATCGTCACGTTGTTTGAGGTAAAGTTTGGATACGCAACAGCTGTGATATCCAAGGGGTCGTTCGGGTCCTGAATAAACCCGTAGGTAATCTCATCTTGCCCAAAAGCCGAGCCTAACGAGAAGAGCCACAGAAATATGAGGCTTACGGCGGTCAAAATTTTTTTCATGCTATGAAATTTGATTCGGATGAAAGAGCGAGGAAAACCACAGTTTTTAGCCGTGGTTTTCTCGCACTTAATTCCCAGTGATTTACTTATTCAGCGAGTTGTTCGAATATGATGAAGGTTTGAATCTTGAACAGGTTGGCAGGGAAGCCATCGACATTGTTGAAGATGGGATCCACGTCATTGTTCTGCCCAGCGAAAATGCTGTCTCCATCCAGGTTTACATCACCCGGATGATATCCTGGCAAGATGTAAGTCTGAATCTTGAAGATGTTGCCAGGAGCCGTATCAATCTCATTGAAGATTGGGTCTTTATCATTGGCCTGACCGGCAAATACTATGCGATCATCGCTGGAGGTGTTACCCGCCCAGAGCGCGTATTGACCGTCAATTGTGACTTGCTCGACACCGTCATAATTCGCCTGGTTGTTCCACAGCTCCGTGTTGGTATCGATAAAGTCTACTACAGTTCCATCAGCCGTCAGTGTCAGTGCGCTGGCCGTCATGGTACCGATATGGTTCCGGTGCCGGACTGCCACGTAATAGTCACCTGGTTCTGATTGCGTGAAGCAGAGTTCGGACACACCGTCCGTATCCACTACATCTCCGTCTTTCTGCAATAAACCTGAGCGAGTAGCAACTACCTCGGCTGGATCAGCCGCAGAACGAAGCTCGACGAATACCCAATCGACGATGGAATTATCACCATGGTCCGCAAAGACGGTTACTGGATTAGCTACTGTTTCTGCACCACCCTCTCCGACATGCGTAAAGCTTGAGATGGCGGTGTATGGCTCAGCGGCAGGAATGAAGTCTCTTGAACGTAAGTCATCACGCATAAGACCATCTCCAGATCCCAGTAGCGCGCCTTGTAGTTGCACTTTCACATTCAGTTTCACGAAGCTTTGTGGTAGCGTCGTCAGGTAGAGCGTTGCTACATCCGTAGCA
>CAJXOS010000250.1 GCA_913057725.1 uncultured Lewinella sp. | reverse complement strand
AAATCTTCGCTAATGGTACTGCTGCTGAGCCTGTGATTTTCACTGCTGCTCAAGATGATCTAATGGACGCAGAAGACTTTACCATCGAAGATCGTGGTGAGTGGGGTGGTCTATTGATCTTGGGTAACGCTACTATTGCTCGCCCTGGTGGATCGGACAATATTGAAGGTATTACTGTTGAGCCACGTACCGCTTTCGGCGGTGGTGACAACCCTAACGATGATGATAACTCTGGTCGCTTGAATTACGTGTCTATCCGCCACGGTGGTGCTGCCTTGGCTCCGGGTGACGAAATCAACGGTCTTACTCTTGGTGGTGTAGGTGCTGGTACGGAGATCGACTACGTAGAAGTAATCGCTAACCTTGATGATGGTATCGAGTGGTTCGGTGGTACAGTTGACGTGAAGCACGCTGCTGTTGCTGCTTGCGGTGACGACGCTTACGATTATGACTTTGGTTTCCGTGGCCGTGGTCAGTTCTGGTTCTCTTTCCAGGATCCTGAAAACACCACTGGCCGTGCAGGTGAGCACGATGGTGCTAACCCTGACAACCAGGCTCCATTCTCTCAGCCAGAAATTTACAACGTTACTTACGTTGGTTTGGGTGCTGATGTAACAAGCCTTCCTGACGGTGATGCAAATGATTTTGGTATCCTGTTGCGTGACAACGCAGGTGGTTTCTACAACAACTCTGTATTTATCGACTTCCCAGGTCGTGCTGTAGCTATCGAAGATCGTTCTGGTGATGATGCATTTGATCGCTTGCAAGCCGGTGACTTGGCGTTCAATAACAACTTCTTCTTCGACTTCGGTGCGGGCTCTACTGCAGCTGATTTGTTCATCGCAGTTGATACGGATGAGGTTCTAGTAGCGGGAAGCTCTGCTACTGTAGCTTCGAATTTCGCAGATAACGGTAACGTTATTTCTGATCCAGAATTGGAAAACATGGATCGCAATGGTCCTATTGATCCACGCCCTCAAGCTTCAGGTGCTGCTGCTGCGGGTGCAACTGGTACTTCTGATGACTTCTTCGAGAGCGTAAGCTACTTCGGTGCATTTGAGCCTGGTGTTCCAACATGGTTGCAAGGTTGGACTGCTATCAATGAGTACGGTATTGTAGACAACACTACCAGTGTGAATACCCAGTACGCTAATGGCTTCTTGCTAGATGCTCCTGTTCCAAACCCAGCGAACGCACAGACATTTGTAAACTTCGAGTTGCCTGCAACTGCAACAGTTAATATGACTGTAGTTGACGCTTTGGGTCGTCCAGTTGTTCAAGTCTTGAATAACGAGTGGATGAACGAAGGACAGCAGCAAGTAGCTATCGATACACGTACTATGGCACAAGGCATGTACTTGATTGTATTGGAAGCAGAAGGCACTCAGTTACTTCAGAAATTGGTAGTTAATCGCTAATCTGTTTTAGCCATTGACTCTCATAATCCCTTCAGGAGCCTCCTCTAGCCGTTCGGCTGGGGGAGGCTCCTGCATTATACTTAAGCTGTAGATTATTTATCGTGTTTGGGCGAAGGTCTCCGCTTATAGAACAAGGAGGAATACTCCGCTTTTATGCTGATTCAGCACACAAATTAATCTCCAGAGCAACAATGCGAAGAAAAACTTTATCTGTATTCTGTGAGAAAGGGTGTCAATCCGACTTTGAACAAAATATTCATTGGTGTATATCGATAATAATCCAATATTAATTTGCCTTTACGCTGAGTTAACACAGGTCTGTAATTATTTAACACTCAGTTAAATGTAATGCATGAACTTTGCGTCGTGCTTAGTGTGGAAAGCACACTGAGAACGCGATTTAGTAACTAGTGCAATAAATTACGAATCCAATGCGCAAAGCATTCTTTTACCTCACTTGCCTGCTATTTTCCTTATCAATGGTGCAGGCTCAGAAAGGTGCCGTTTCTGGTACCATCTACGATTCTGAAGGTGAAATCCTGTACGGTGCGAACATCATCGCTGAAGGGACCACTGTAGGAGGTCAAACAGATTACATCGACGGTAAGTACACGTTTCAAATTGAAGCAGGTACCTACATCCTAATTGCGACTTATGTCGGATATCCTGACACCAAAATGGAAGTCGTTGTTAACGCTAATGAGACGACCATTGCAGACATCATTCTCAATGCTGACGAGGGTGGGGTAGACCTGGAAGAGGTTGTTGTAACTGAAAAAGCGCTCGAGCGCAGCGAAAACGCGGTGTTGATGCTGCGTAAGAAAGCAGATAAAGTACAAGACATTATTTCAGCTGCTGAGATTTCTCGCTTGGGTGCGGGTGATGCAGCTGCTGCCTTGAAGAAAGTAACCGGTACCACCATTGTTGATGGAAAGTATGTGTACGTACGTGGTTTGGGTGATCGCTATTCTGCGACAACGCTAAACGGCCTTCGTCTTCCTTCAATTGATCCGTACCGCAACAGTGCGCAATTGGACTTGATTCCAACTAGCATCCTCGACAATATTGTAGCATCAAAGACTTTTACGCCAGACCTTCCTGGTGACTTTACCGGCGGTAGCGTGAACATCAAGCTAAAGGCTCTGCCAGAGCGTTTTACCTGGTCTGTTGGGGCATCAGTTGCCTACAACTCTCAGAATAACTTCCGCGACGACTTCTTGGGATACGCCAACCCTGCTATCAATGGTCTTGGTTTCCTGGATGATAATATCGGTGTTCCTTCTGCTTTGAATGATCCCGCAGGAGTTGAGTTGGGGGCATTTGAACGCGGTGCAGCACGTGAAGCTCGCCGTGATGACGAAATTGCTGGATTCCTAGATAAAGGTGTTCGTTCTGTAAGCCATGACATGCAACCTGTTGCGATGGATGCTGGAATTGATCACAGTGTAAACTTTAGCATTGGTAATCAATTCAGCTTTGGTGAAAATGGTAAGCTTGGGCTATTCGCAACGGGTAGCTACTCAAAGGACTTTTCACAATTCCAAAATGGTATCAATGCCAGTTACTTTGCTTCACCAGGTGAAGATGAGCTCATCGCTAACTTCGGTCTAGTTGAAGCTAAGAGTGAAGAGTCGCCACAGGTAAACGGTATGATTGGTGCCTCTATTCGCCCAAATGGTGCGAATGCCATCAATATCTATACGATCTACAGCCACCAGAGCTATCTGACTGGCCGTGATATCCGCGGAGACTACGACGATTATGGTATCGGTGGTGAAGGTAACTTCTTTGCTTCTCAGACTCAGAGCTTGCTACAGCGCGAGTTGATTGATTATGTAGTAAGTGGTGAGCATACTTTGGTAGGCTTGAACAACACCCGCATCGAGTGGGCAGCGAACTATGTAGACTCTGAGCAAAACGAACCAGACCTACGCTTCTTCGCCTTCGGTTTTGATAATGATCGTTACACCATTAATGAGTCACTATTTACCCTTCCTACTCGCTTCTGGCGTGATTTGTCGGATGACACTTACCAGGGTAAATTGGATATTACCATCCCATTCCTACAAAGCAAGGCTAAGGCCAACAGCATCAAGGTCGGTGGTTTCTACAACACTAAGGAGCGCGACTTCAACGAAGTTCAGTACATCTACGGCCAACGCCGTGAAATGACACTCCAAGAGCTTGGTGGTGATGTTAACGCCTACTTCGGACCAGAGAATATCGGTATCATCGGTGGTGAGCCAGGTAGCAATGAAATCGGATTGTACTTCATTGATAACTCACTATTGGGTAACAGCTACATTGGTCAATACGACATTGCTGCTGGATACTTGATGACTACCCTTGAGTTTGGCAAACTGAAAGTTATTGCCGGTGCACGTGCCGAGACTACAGATATCCTTGTGGAGAGTGATATCGTTGCAGAGGAGCGTCTAAAGCCAGAGCCGGACTTTGATCGTATCGAGCGTAACAGCGCAAGCATTGATACCGTATCCATTCTACCAGCTGTAAACTTGGTTTACGCGCTAGCGGATAATGCTAACTTACGCTTGAGTGCAACGCAAACTATCGCTCGCCCTAACATGCGTGAAGTTGCGCCTTTCGGTGCCTTCGGTGCGATTGGTGAGCCAACCATCTTTGGTAATCCGGATCTGACGATCACGAACATCACCAACTTGGACTTGCGTTATGAGATCTTCCCTAATAGTGGCGAAGTATTTGCGGTAAGCGCCTTCTATAAGAAGTTCACTGACCCAATCGTTTCTACTTACCGTTTTGCTGGTAACCCACAATTTACCTGGTCTAATACAGAAGATGGAGAATTGTACGGTGCGGAGATTGAAGTTCGTAAGAATTTGGATTTCATTTCACCTGCGCTGGATGAGTTCGACGTAAGTGCGAACGTAGCATACATCAACAGCAGCGTAACCATTGACGAGCGTGAGTGCGAACTAAGCCGTGATGTTGATCCTGACTTCGAATGTGAGCGTCAGTTCGCTGGTCAGTCACCTGTTGTTGCTAACGTGAACCTTAGCTACACCAGTGTAGATAAGGGTTGGGATGCCATCCTGGCTTACAACTACTTCGATGATCGCCTATCTTCTGTAGGTGCAGTTGGTACGCCAGATATCTTCGAAGCTGGTCGTGGACAGTTGGATCTATCTATCAGCAAGAAACTAAACGGTTTCAAGACGACCTTCCGCGCTCGCAATTTGTTGAACCCAGACTATCGGAATTTCTCTGAGTTCAATGGTCAAGAATATATCTTCCGCAACTTCCGTCGCGGAATCGAATTCAGTTTCGGCGTGTCTTACAGCATGTAAGATTCGGTAAAGAAGCACTAGATTACTAATCAGTAATCCTTAACGCCCTTCGGTCCGCCGGAGGGCGTTTATTCGTGGAGGTTTGCCTTAAACTTAACATTGGCTTAACCTAAGAGCTTGGGGCGTCTCCGGTGAATTGACATATTTTGTCTCGGTTTTTATAAATACTCCAGCATGGATCCTACCTTGATGATAATGTGGTTTGGTTTTTTACTGGCCGGATATTCCGTTGTCGGTAATGACTCCATTCAAACCCTTGGTACCTTTCTATCCTCTAATGAGGAGCGTCCCTGGTACGTTCTTTGGCTCTTTGCCGGAGGAATCCTCACTTTTACGTTGGTGTATGGCTGGTATCAGTACGGTGGTGATGTGAGTTACGGCCGTTTAGAGAAGTATCCTTTCATTGAGGATATGACCTGGCCTTATTTACTGCCGCCATTAGTGCTTATGGTCTTAACCCGAACGGGTATTCCGGTGAGTACAAGTTTCCTTATTCTAACGTTTTTCAAGCCGAAGGGGCTCCTGGGCATGACCATGAAGTCGTTATTAGGCTACGTTTTAGCCTTTGCTTTGGCCATTTTGGTGTGGCAGGTTATTACACGTCTGCTTGATCGTAGATTCATAAAGAACCAAATCACACCGCGCGAAAGAACGACCTGGACTATTCTACAGTGGTCTTCGACGGGCTTCCTTTGGGGACAATGGCTTATTCAGGACTTCGCCAATATCTATGTGTATCTGCCGCGTGACCTGAGTGGTATGGAGATCACGCTCACTTTGGTGATTCTATTGAGTTTACTCGGCTATATCTTCTATTCTCGTGGTGGTAGTATCCAGGAAATTGTAAAGGCCAAAACGAATACCGTTGATATTCGGTCCGCCACCATTATTGACTTCCTCTATGCTTTGATCCTGCTGTTCTTTAAGGAGTTCAGTAATGTTCCGATGTCGACCACTTGGGTCTTCCTAGGTCTATTAGCAGGTCGTGAAATAGCGATTCGTTATCAACTAAGCCAGGAAGAGACGGACAAGCCAGCACCAACAACTTTTGCTACGCTGGGGCAGGTATTGAATATCGCCATTTTACTGGCTATTGGCTACGTAGTCTATCTACGTGATGCTGTTGGCAATATGTTGATCCTTGGTTTTGCTGGACTCATTTTGGCCCGTGCTATTGTGTTCTACATGACCGCACAAAAACAAGAGATCGAAATCAAGAAGACCTTCCGTATGGTAGGTTCGGACCTTGCTAAGGTTACCTTCGGATTGGTGATCAGTATTGCGCTGGTTTACATTATGAAGGCACTGACTGGGGTAGGAGGGGGCTTCTAGTCAAATCCACTTCTTCTCCTCTATTCAAAGGCAAAGATCGAATGAATGATCTTTGCCTTTGACATTTGTATCCACATTGTTCCTGATATCCTATCTTCGCGGCCATGAAGAACAATTCACTTCAACCACTACTAATTCTAAAGGGTGCTGCGATGGGAGTTGCAGAAACCATCCCTGGAGTTTCTGGTGGCACGATCGCATTCATTACGGGTATTTATGAACGACTCCTGAAAAGCATCAGGAGCTTTGGACCGGAAGCTATTACAGCCTGGAAAGAAGGAGGGTTTTCAGCGGTTTGGCAGGCTGTTGATGGCAACTTTCTACTTCGGCTCTTCGGAGGCATGGTCTTGGGAATCCTCGTTGGCGTATTTGGGATGGCCTACCTCTTGGAAAATTTTCCACTTCAGGTTTGGGGTTTCTTCTTTGGGTTGATTGCAGCCTCGGCTATTTACATTGGCAAGCAGGTGAAACAATGGTCTATTCCTGCGATTTTGGCGATGCTAATAGCTATCGTGATTGCTTATTGGGTGACGATTGCTACGCCTGCTCAGGGTAGTGAGAGCCTGCTCTACGTCTTTGTCTGTGGCCTTATTGCCATTTCTGCTCTAATGCTTCCTGGCTTGTCAGGTAGCTTTATGTTGTTACTCCTAGGAATGTATCAGTTTGTTTTGCATGACACATTGAAGGAAGGTGTACTGGAGCAACAAGATCTTGGTGCGGTGGTTACGCTTGGAGTGTTTGGTTTGGGTTGCTTGGTAGGGGTACTCACTTTTGCTCGTGTATTGTCTTGGTTATTTGATAACTACCGCGATCTCACCTTGGCAGGTCTTACTGGTTTTATGATCGGTAGCCTAAACAAAGTATGGCCTTGGCAAGAAGTACTAGAAACGCGGATTAATAGTAAAGGAGAGGAACAAGTTCTTTTTTCGAAGAGCGTACTCCCGGGAAGATTTGCTGAATTGAGTGATAATTTCCTCTACGGAAACGATTCACAAACCTTTGCCGTTCTAATAAGTATCGTAGTCGGATTCGGCTTAATTTTCATTATTGAACGAGCCGGGCGGACAGAAAGAAGCTAATAGACGGGAAAATAATTAATGAACGAGTTATCGGCTTGGCTTTTGCAATAAACCAAGGAAAACTTGGACTTGG
>CAJXOS010000249.1 GCA_913057725.1 uncultured Lewinella sp. | reverse complement strand
TCTCACTTCGGGCGCACCGACAACTTGGTCCTCGGTATAATCTGCCCCCTTAACTAGAACATCTGGACGGAGCTGTTGGATTAACTCCAAGGGTGTATCCTCCGGAAAAAACACCACCAAATCAACAAAAGAAAGGCTGGCTAACAAGAGTGCGCGAGCGTTCTCATCCATAATAGGACGATGCTCGCCTTTGAGTTTCTGCACAGAAGCATCGGTATTCAAACCAATGACCAAACGGGCACCAAGTGCTCGAGCCTGGGCCAAATAGTGCAAATGCCCTGGGTGCATTAAGTCGAAGCAGCCATTGGTGAAAACGACTTTGCCTCCGGCAAGGCGCCAGCCTGCCAAAGTGGCTTGGGCCTCCGCGGCAGACTGAACCTTACTTTTGATCGAGTCGATCATACATTCAATTTCGCATCGAAGTTAACCAACTGCACAAAACGCAGCATACGGTCGGTGATCATGTCGTCATTCAATTCCTTTAGACGCTCCGTACTGAATTTCTCTACACAGAAACTAGCCATCGCTGAACCGTAAACAACAGCCCGCTTGAGGTTGTCAAAAGACAGATCATCGGTAGAAGCCAAATAACCCATTAGTCCTCCAGCGAAGGTGTCACCAGCACCGGTTGGGTCAAATACTTCCGCAAGTGGCAGGGCAGGAGCAAAGAATACTTCATCATTGTAGAACAACAGCGCACCGTGCTCTCCTTTCTTGATAATTAGGATGCGTGGTCCCATACCGTGGATGACGTGAGCAGCCTTAACTAGAGAGTGCTCTCCTGAAAGCTGACGAGCTTCCTCATCATTGATTGTCAGGATATCGATACGCTTAAGGACTACCTTCAGTTCGTCCATAGCGGTATCCATCCAGAAGTTCATGGTATCTAAGGCTACTAACTTCGGCTTTTTCTTAAGCTGGTCCAGCACACGAAGCTGTACGGCAGGAGTCAGGTTGCCCAGCATCAGGTAATCGACATCCTGGTAGTCGGCTGGTAGGACAGGGTCAAAGTCGGCTAGTACATTCAACTGCGTATCCAGGGTATCACGACCGTTCATATCGTCGTGGTAACGCCCCGCCCAGAAGAATGACTTTTCACCTTGCTTCACCTGTAGACCTGCTAGATCGACACCACGGCTACGAAGATCATCAAGATCCGCTTCCGGAAAGTCGTCACCGATAACGGAAACTATTTTGATGTTTCTGGTGTAATACGAAGCAGCTAGAGCAATATAAGTAGCTGCACCACCAACTACTTTTTCGGCCCGCCCGAAGGGCGTTTCGATATCGTCAAAAGCGACGGTTCCTACAACCAATAGACTCATGAAAATATTTTTTTGAAAAAATTATGCGCAAATATTGCACTTTTTAATGGGACGCTGTAAATTTGCGCTCGCTTCTTTGAAGAAGTTAATACAAAAATGACTTCAAGGAAGAAAAATAAGCCTCCTTAGCTCAGCTGGTTAGAGCGGCGGACTGTTAATCCGTAGGTCGAAGGTTCAAGTCCTTCAGGAGGCGCTCCAAAAGGATCATCGTGAAAGCGATGGTCCTTTTTTGTTTTCAGTAATGCGCTCTAAGACATGATTAACAAACGCCTCTTTTTCATCGTATTTTCACTATATCTATTTACCGCTTGCAACAGTGACGAAGCGGCTATTTCCAATCTTTTCGACGACTACAAGGCCGCCTTGGCAGCAAAGGACTATTCGATTATTTGCTCATCGTTGGACAACAAGTCTATCGATCTGTATAAAGAGATTGCCTATTTAGCGTCAAGAGCAGACAGCACAAAGCTTTCTCGAAAACCAAGCTTTGTGCGCTACGAAGTATTGCTCTTAAGACAAAAGCTAAACCGTGATCAATTGGTTCGACTAAGCTGGGAAGATGTTTGCCAGTTTGGTATCGACAAAATTGATTTCTCAGAAAGCCTTGCCAAAAGCGAACTGGGAATAAGTAAAATCAAGGAAGACCAGGCGGTTTATTATTTAATCATTGGTGGACAGCAAACTGATAAATCGCTATACTTCAAAAAAGAGGGCGACGAATGGAGACTTAATGCAGCCAAAGCCTATTCTATGATCAGCAAGCTATCTTATTGGGGCTCCTTTAATGCAGATAAGAAGGCTGAAAATGCAGCACTTGAGCAAAGTATTATCCGAGATACCGGAAGCCCTTTGAAAGAAAACATCTGGATGGTGCCATCCGATTGGGAGAAGTAGGTACTCACAATGAGTATCTAAACGATTGTATCCCCTCCGCAAACAATCAGCTTGCTTCCGCTATGCGTCTGAATTGATATTCTTCGCTATCTCTGGCTTTCTCTATTCACTAAAAGAACATCATATATACTGATTAATAAGATTCTCCAACAACTCCTGCCTACCACTAATTTGTGGGGGCTCACCATTCTGCTGAGCCATTTTTTCTAACTCAACTAGCGATAGTTCACCATTCTCATAAGCTTTACCAGCAGGGCTATCGAATGATTGGTATCGCTCCTTCCGAATACGATTGTAGTCCGATTCTTGCAAAACCTTATCCGCGATAATCAGTGCACGGGCAAAGGCGTCCATGCCGCCAATGTGTGCATAGAAGATATCTTCCAGATCGGTAGAGCTTCTTCTGGTTTTGGCATCGAAATTAATTCCACCTCCCTGAAAACCGCCAGCAGGTAAAACCACGAGAAAGGTCTCAACGAGTTCATAGATATTGTTGGGAAACTGATCCGTATCCCAGCCGTTTTGATAATCGCCACGATTAGCATCCATACTGCCTAAAAGTCCAGCATCAGCAGCTACTTGCAGTTCATGCTGGAAAGTATGTTGAGCCAGTGTGGCGTGATTAACTTCTAGATTAAGTTTGAAGTCATCATCCAAACCGTACTCTCGCAGGAAGCCAATAACGGTTGCTGCATCAAAATCATATTGATGTTTGCTAGGCTCCATTGGCTTTGGTTCGATAAAAAACGTACCCGTAAACCCTTGGCCACGAGCATAGTCTTTAGCCATGTGTAAGAAGCGAGCCATATGATCTAATTCTCGCTTCATGTCGGTATTGAGCAAGCTCATGTAACCTTCTCGGCCACCCCAAAACACATAATTCTCGCCTCCTAGCTTAATAGTTGCATCTAGCGCATACTTAACTTGAGCTGCTGCATAGGAGACCACCTTTAGATCCGGATTGGTAGCGGCACCATTCATATAGCGAGGATGGGAAAACAAATTGGCTGTACCCCAAAGCAACTTCACCCCAGACTCCTTCTGCTTTTCAAGTGCATAATCGGAGATAAAATCTACCCTTCTTTGTGTTTCTGCAAGGCTATCTCCTTCATCAATTAAATCGATATCATGGAAACAATAATAGGGCACTCCCAACTTGGTAATAAATTCGAAGGCAGCATCCATTTTATCTGTGGCGCGCTTCTTAGGGTCAGCATCCGTAAGCCAAGGAAAATTCTTAGTTGGAGCGCCAAAGGGGTCTCCTCCCGTACCGCAGAAGGTATGCCAATAAGCCACCGCAAATTTGAAGTGCTCAGCCATTGATTTCCCTGCTACAATTTTATTGGCATCGTACCACTTGAAAGCAAGTGGGTTTCTCGAATCCCTGCCTTCGAATGGAATCTGGTCTATTCCTTTGAAATACTCTACTTTACCAGTTATTACACGGCCCATTTTCTGTATCGCTTAAGTTGTTATTAATCTATTTAAATCATCGCCCCAGGCGTGATAGGCCTGTTTGTACACTTCATTATCATCTGCTGGATGGTAGATTTTCTCTACCACATTATTACGAAAGGCGTCATCCATTTCATAAACTTCTCCCAAGGCAACACTACAGGCTTTTGCAGCACCAATACTTCCTGTGGTCTTAACTATTTCGATCGGACAATTCAACAAATTCGCAATCGTAGTCGAGAATACCTGAGATTGGAAGAGATTATCATTTCCAGCCCGAATAACTGCCGGTTGCATACCCAACTCTTTCATAACCTGAAAACCATAGACAAATGAAAATGCGATCCCCTCGATAGCCGCTCGATACACATGAGCATTGCTGTGGCGATTAAAGTGCAAGTTATTGATTTGAGCTCCTGTATTGCGATTACAAAGAACTCGTTCTGCACCATTTCCAAACGGAAGAATTCGCAAACCAGCAGCTCCCACCGGTATTTCGCTCATCATTCTTTCCATATCCTCATAACCAATACCATTTGGCGCCATTTGCTTCTTTAACCAGGCGTACTGGATACCCGCACCATTGATGCATAGCAGTACGCCAACCTTAGGGTTATCCATCGTATAATTCACATGAGCAAAGCTGTTGATTCTCGACTCGTTATCGTAGACCAATTTATCCGCCACCCCATATATCACACCAGATGTTCCTCCCGTAGCAGCGACCTCATTGGGCTTTAACACACCTAAGGACATAGCATTATTTGGCTGGTCACCGGCACGGTAGCAAACAGGCGTTCCCGCTGGCACACCAATGCGTTCTGCCACTTGCTGATGAACCCTACCTTGGATGGAGCAAGTTGGTACAATTGATGGAATAAGGTCTTTCGATATTTTGTAATGGTCAAGGAGAAATTGTGCAATTCCTTGCTCTTGAAAATCCCAGAAGATTCCTTCAGACAGGCCAGAGATCGTTGTGTTGACCTCTCCTGTTAACTTCATATTGATAAAGTCTCCAGGAAGCATGATGTATTTAATGCGCTCATACACTTCCGGCTCGTTATCCATCACCCATTTGAGCTTAGAGGCCGTAAAGTTGCCGGGGGAGTTGAGAAGGTGTGGAAGGCATTTCTGGGCAGTCAGTTTAGCTAATGCGTCATTCCCAATTTCGACTGCTCTACTATCACACCAAATTATGGAAGGGCGTAACACATTCAGTGCCTCGTCAACCAAAACCAATCCATGCATTTGATAGGAGATACCGATTCCCTTCACCTTTTTAGGATCGATATTGTTTTCCTTGAAAAGTAGATGAGTAGCCTGGCAAAGATTTTCCCACCAAATCTCCGGGTGTTGCTCTGCCCAACCTATTTCTAGGGAAATGATATCCATTTCGACCTCAGGATAATGAACCGTAACTACAGGTCTCAAGGATTCAGCTTCAACTAATGAAGCCTTTACAGAGGAACTGCCAATATCGTATCCTAAAAAATACATATGAGTCTAGATATTACTTCAAGAATACATAAATGCCAGTGAGTTTTCCATTTATCCAAGCAAAGACTCGGACTAATAAAAGAAAATTCGCGTTCCCGACGCGGGCTACCCTCTTAATGCTCACCCAGATGATTAGACAGTGAATCAGTCACCGATATTTTATCCGTAAAGCAGCAATTAAACTTTCAAATTCTCCATTCCCGCCTACCAAGAAGAAGTTCGACTCATTTTATAGCAAGAGTTTGGGCAGAAAAAACAACCACAGCAAAAGGAATTGGCAGTGAAGTGAACCCAATTCTCATGACAGCATGTTTTATAGAACATAAATATACAAGACGGGTAGAAGATCGGAATGATATCAGAGATAATGCAGTAAAACAATTCAGCCATCTACATGAGATGTCGATTTTCCGCCTACCTTCGCATCAAATACAGTCTTATGAGTACACATTCCTGGGAGGGTGTATACACCGCTATTGTCACCCCATTTAAGGATGGAGAAGTTGATTATCAAAGCCTGCAGGCATTAGTTGTAGAACAAGCAGATGCTGGCATTAAGGGCATTGTAGCCGTTGGAACTACCGGAGAGTCGCCCACACTCAATATCAAAGAGCACTTGAAAGTAGTATCAGCCGTAGTAGAAGCAGCCGAAGGTCGCATGCAAGTCATTGCAGGCACTGGTTCTAATGATACTCGCTCTGCCTTACACACCACCAAAGAGTCGGATAAACTTGGTGTAGATGGTTTCCTCCAGGTAGGTCCATACTACAACAAACCTAGTCAGGAAGGTCTGTTTCAGCACTTCTCTGCCATTGCAGAAGCGACTGATAAACCCATCATGCTGTATTCCATTCCGGGTCGTAGTGGAATTGCTATCGATACTCCAACAGTAGCCCGATTGCGTAAACGACATGCTCACATTAACTGCATTAAGGAAGCCGGCGGCTCTTGTGATAAGGTTTCTGAATTGGTGCACGAACTAGGTGACGATATCACCGTCCTTTGTGGTGATGATGCACTCACATTACCGTTCATGTCTGTTGGTGCTAAGGGCGTAGTAAGCGTTACTTCTAATCTTCTTCCGAAAGGAATGGTGGACATGGTTGCCGCCGCTTTGCAAAACGACTTCGCTGCTGCGCATAAGATCCATGCAGAATACTTCCCATTATTTGCCAATATGCTTTCACTAGAGCCTAATCCAGTAAGCATCAAATACGCGCTATATCTAGCGGGCAAGATCCCTTCACCGACTGTTCGCTTGCCACTGGTAATGCCTTCCGAAAGGAGCCTAGCAACATTAAAGGAACTCCTTAAGCCGGTGTTATCATGAGAATATTCCTCCAAGGTGCTAGTGGCCGCATGGGCCAAGCCGTGAAGGTTGCGGCCGCAAAAGAAGGCTACGAAATACTCGATAGCACTATTCCTGATACTATTGGTAAAGCTGATGTCGTGATTGACTTCAGTTCCCATGAAGTAACGGCACCTTTGGTAGCTACGGCTGCGGAACACGGCAAGCCTGTCGTAATTGGCACCACAGGACACAACGAAGCGGAGCGGGAAGCAATTCTAAGTTATACATCTCGTATTCCAATCGTCTGGGCTGGCAATTTTTCACTGGGTGTAAATCTGCTTTTCTACCTAGCGGAAAAAGTAGCGGCTACGCTGCCGTTAAGCTATCACCCTGAGATTGTAGAAATGCACCACCGACACAAGAAAGACGCACCAAGTGGAACAGCCGAGAACCTCGTGGAGGCTGTCTTACGGGGACGTCAATGGTCGGCTGACAAAGTCAAACATGGTCGCAGCGGAATCACTGGCGAACGCCCTGATGAAGAAATAGGTGTGCACGCCCTTCGTGGTGGCGAAGTAGTAGGGGAGCACAGTTTGATTTTTGCTGGCCCCGGCGAACGACTACAATTACAACACCAGGCTACAGACCGTCGGATCTTTGCTGAGGGCTCACTGGTTGCTGCACGCTGGATCATTGCTAAACAGCCAGGCCTTTACAATATGCAGGACGTGTTGGAACTTAAGTAGGGATTGGTTAGTTGGTTAGTTGGTGTTGGATAGCTT
>CAJXOS010000248.1 GCA_913057725.1 uncultured Lewinella sp. | reverse complement strand
CAAGGCGGCGCTCTAAACCAACTGAGCTAAATGACCGCTAATTCTTTAATTCAAGAGCGAATAATATGGTTCCCGCCCTATGCATTAAAGTGCCGCCAAATGTAGGGTTATTTTGAATAACAGTCAATAATCGTGCGAAGAAGTTTTTTTGAGTGAGGAGGCCACGAAACGATTTCCTATTATTGTATATCCAATCTACAGTGAGGGTACGAAAGCTGGAGTTCAACGCCTAGGATAACTACCCGAAATCAAAACGAGGTAAATGAGTGACCAACAACCACAACTCAAGAGAACGCTTGGCCCTTTAATGCTTTGGGGCTTGGGCGTTGGCTATGTGATTTCCGGAATGTACTTTGGCTGGAACCTGGGACTTGAAAAGGGAGGAACGTTAGGACTGGCTATTGCAACAGGGTTTATCATCATCATGTACTTAGCCTTCACCTTCAGTTATACAGAACTAGCCTGTGCTATTCCAAAAGCCGGGGGCGCTTTCGACTATTCCATACGGGCGCTGGGTGAAAACTGGGGCTTCATTGGGGGCATGGCCCAAAACATAGAGTTCATCTTTGCCCCTCCTGCGATAGCCTTTGCTATTGGAGCTTATCTCAATCTCTTTATCCCTTCTATACCGATCATAGCTATAGCCATTGTTGCTTATCTAATCTTCACAGCTCTGAATATATACGGGGTAAAAGCTGCAGCATCCTTTGAGTTGATCATCACGATAATAGCTGTAGTAGAGCTCTTGATTTTTGCAGGAGCGAGCCTTCCATCATTTGAATGGGCTAATCTGGAAAAGAATGCGCTGCCCAACGGCTATGGAGGTGTCTTTGCGGCCATTCCATTTGCTATTTGGTTTTTCCTGGCCATTGAAGGTGTGGCCAACGTAGCGGAAGAAACAATCAATCCACAGCGGAATGTTCTGATCGGCTTTGGGTCAGCCATTTTGACCTTGGTGGTACTGTGTATATTGACGTTCTGCTCTTCTGTAGGTGTAGCAGGCTGGGAAGCTATTGTGTTTGCAGAAGAAGGTGCAGCTGCCTCTGATTCTCCCTTGCCGCTAGCACTGTCTAGAATTTACGGCGAAGGCCACATTCTTTATATGCTAGTTACTTCGATAGGGCTTTTTGGTCTGATCGCTTCTTTCCATGGTATTATCCTGGCAGCTGGGCGAGCAACGTTCGAGTTCGGTCGAGTGGGATTTGCGCCCAAAGCGCTTGGGCGTATTCATCCAAAATTTCGTACTCCGGCTAATGCATTGTTGGTAAATACAGCGGTCGGTATCATAGCGCTCTTTACGGGGAAGACGGGGGAGATCATTACCATTGCCTGTTTTGGGGCATTGAGTCTTTACATTGTCTCAATGGTTTCGATTATTAAGCTACGTCGGTCGGAGCCGGATCTGGAGCGGCCTTTCAAAGTGCCGTTTTATCCACTGACGCCTATTGTAGCTCTGGTGATTGCCAGTGTGGCTCTGGTGGCCATCACCGTGTATAATCCTTGGCTAGCTTTGATCTATGTAGGTATACTAGCTATTTCTTTTGGCTGGTTCAAATTGACAAAACCCGCAAGTTAAACTAATAGCAAATGCAAGTAAGAGGTAAACTATCCATTGAAGACTTGAGGAGTCAGGTGGAGGAAGAAGCAATCGAAACAGTCATCGTAGCTTTTACCGACCATTATGGACGTTTAGTAGGAAAGCGTTTCGATGCAGAATTCTTTTTGGAATCTGCAGCGGAGGATGGAATCCACGGCTGTGATTACCTCCTGACCACTGATATGGAGATGGAGCCCATCCCCGGCTATAAATTTGCGAATTGGGAATTAGGATATGGTGATTTCCATTTGGTGCCTGATCTCAATTCCCTGCGAGCAGCGGATTGGTTAGACAAGACAGCTTTGGTTCTTTGTGATGTGCAAAACGAGAAGACGCACAAATGGGTGGATGTCGCGCCACGTTCGATTCTGCGGAAGCAGTTGGAAGCTGCCGATCAATCTGGCTATGCTTGCTTTGCGGCCTCAGAGTTAGAGTACTACCTCTTTGAAAACAACTACCGCCAAGCCTTCGACCAACACTATCAGGACCTCAAGCCAGTAGGTTGGTACTTAGAGGATTATCACATCCTGCAAGGTAGCCGAACTGAGCCGTTTAATGCCGCTGCTCGTCGACACCTGAAAAACTCTGGTGTTCCGGTAGAGAACTCAAAAGGAGAGTGGGGATTAGGCCAGCATGAGTTGAACGTTCGTTATGCGGAAATTCTGGAGATGGCCGATCGGCATACCGTCTACAAGCAGTGCCTGAAGGAAGTAGCTGATCGAATGGGACTGTCCGTTACCTTCATGGCAAAGTTTCATGAGGATAGAGCAGGGTCTAGTTGTCACATTCATATCAGCCTTTGGAAGGATGGTGAAAATGCTTTTTCGGGTGATCAAACCTACGGGCCGGTCCAAGGTTCAGAAGTGTTTAAGTGGTTCCTGGGTGGTTGGATCAAGCACGCACCTGATATTATGCCATTCTACGCGCCAACTGTCAATTCGTATAAGCGTTACGTGGATGGTTCCTGGGCGCCGACTAGATTGGCGTGGAGTTATGATAACCGTACCGCCGGATTCCGAGTGGTGGGCAAAGGCAAAAGCCTGCGAATAGAGTGTCGTATACCGGGTGCTGATTGTAACCCCTATCTGGCCTTCGCTGCTTCCTTGGCTTGTGGTCTTGACGGTATCCAGAACAAAATAGAGCCCCCTGCTATTTTTGAAGGGGATGTATATGCTGCGAAGAATCTCCCAAGTGTTCCAAAATCCTTAGGGGAGGCCACAGAGCGATTCTCCAAAAGTGAGTTTGCGAAGTCAGCTTTTGGTGAAGCAGTTGTAGAGCACTATACACATCATTTTACCCAGGAAATGAATGCCTACAACAAGGCGGTAACGGATTGGGAGCGGAAAAGATATTTCGAACGAATCTAATTTAGAAACGGTGAAGTCATCAACTGATGATCCTTTACCAATACCAAATGTGAACATGCGATTAAAAGACAAGGTGGCTTTGGTCACTGGCGGTAGCAATGGCATAGGTAAAGAGAGTTGTTTACTCTTTGCCCAGGAAGGTGCCCAAGTTGTGGTAGTAGATATTGACGAGGCTGGTGGCCAAGCCACAGTTGACCAAATCCGTAGCGAAGGAGGGCAGGCAGTCTTCTTCAAGGCGGATGTATCAAAAGCAGAAGACTGTGCCGCTATGGTACAAGTAGCAGAAGACCAATACGGACGCTTACATATTCTCTTCAATAATGCTGGTATTATGCACAGCGATGACGGAGATAGTCAGTCGACGGAAGAAGACGTATGGGACCTGACGATGAATGTCAATGTCAAGGGAGTATTCCTAGGGTGTAAATATGGTATTCCACTTATTCTCAAATCGGGTGGTGGGTCCATCATCAATACGGCGTCCTTCGTGGCTCACTTAGGTGCCGCCACACCGCAATTGGCGTATACCGCAAGCAAAGGTGCTGTTCTGGCCATGTCAAGGGAGTTAGCGGTTATCCATGCTCGTGAAGGGATTCGCGTAAACGCCTTGAGCCCTGGCCCATTGCGTACGGAGCTTCTTATGAAGTTCTTGAACACAGAAGAAAAGAAACAACGCCGTTTAGTACACGTCCCTATGGGCCGGTTTGGAGAAGCGAAAGAGATGGCTAAAGCAGCTTTATTTCTAGCTTCAGATGATTCATCCTATACAACTGGTACTGAGTTTCTTGTGGATGGAGGGATTACTGCTGCTTACGTAACGCCAGAATAAATCATGTCCAGCTCATGAAAAAGATATTTCAAACCATTTCTCCGGTCGATAAGTCTGTGTATCTGGAACGTGAATATGCGAGTGTGGCAGACATTGAAGATGTTTTAGCTAAGGCCAAACATGCCCAAAAGGGTTGGCGGAATACCACGATAGCTGAGCGCGCGGAGGTTTGCAAAAAGGTGGTGGCGTATTTCTTGAATAATGCTACCGCCATGGCTGAAGAGCTTAGCTGGCAGATGGGGCGCCCTATTCGGTACACTCCCTTTGAAATCACTGGTGGTTTCAAAGAGCGTGCCCATTACATGATTGATATTGCGGAGCAAGCCTTGGGAAATGTGGCAGTACCACAGCTAGATGGCTTTGAGCGCTTCATTGGCCGAGAACCATTGGGCACGGTGCTGGTTTTGGCTCCCTGGAATTACCCTTACCTCACTTCCGTTAATGCCATTATTCCAGCGATCATGGCTGGGAATACAGTAATCTTAAAGCACTCTGAGCAAACTCCGCTTTGTGCCGAACGCTATGCGGAAGCCTTTGCCTTTGCTGGTGCGCCTGAGGGTGTTTTTCAGTTCCTGTATATTGATCATGCTCAGGTGGCACAAGTTATTGACGACTCACGGATCGATTTTGTAGCGTTTACCGGTTCTGTATCGGGCGGGCATGCTGTGCAACAGGCAGTGGGACGACGCTTCATTGGATCGGGCCTAGAGCTAGGCGGTAAGGACCCCGCCTACGTACGTCAGGATGCAAAGCTTCAGCATGCAATTGATAATCTGGTAGATGGGGCATTTTTCAATTCGGGGCAGTCTTGTTGCGGTATTGAGCGTATTTACGTACACGAAGCCTTGTACGATTCATTTGTAGATGGCTTCGTGTCCTTAAGTAAGCAATACGTTCTCGATAATCCGCTGGAACGTGAAACGACATTGGGCCCGATGGTTCGTACTTCAGCTGCGATTCAAGCTCAAGATCAGATCGATCGAGCTCTGCAGCAAGGAGCGAAAGCACTTTTGGATGCTTCCAGCTTTCCTAATCACCAAGTGGGTACGCCGTATATGGCACCTCAAGTCTTGATCAATGTGGATCACACCATGGAGGTAATGAGGGAGGAAAGCTTCGCCCCGGTGGTAGGTATTATGTCTGTGAAAGACGATGAGGAAGCTGTCCGCTTGATGAATGACAGTCAATATGGATTGACTGCCTCCTTATGGACCCAGGACGTAGACAGAGCGAAAGAGTTAGGACGAGAGATTGAAACCGGTACGCTGTTCATGAATCGCTGCGACTACCTTGATCCGGCCTTGGCCTGGACTGGAGTGAAAAACAGTGGCCGTGGGTGTACGCTATCTGCTTTGGGCTACGATTCATTGACTCGACCTAAATCATATCACCTAAGAATCAACTGATGAAAGCGGGCTTGTTTGAATGTGATCACGTCAAGGAAGTGTATCGCGATGAACATGGCGATTACGCTGACATGTTCGTTCAGCTCTTCCCCGAACTAGAGTGGCGTTTCTATGATGTTTGCAACGGAGAATTCCCAAGCAACTTGGACGAATGTGATGTGTATTTTGCCACAGGCTCGTATAAGTCTGTATATGATCAAGAAGATTGGATTGAAGAACTGAAGGAGACCGTTCGGGCGATTGCGCAGCAGGACAAGTATTTTGTCGGTTTTTGTTTTGGTCATCAGCTACTAGGGGAGGCCATGGGAGGTAAAGTGCGCAAGTCAAGCAGGGGTTGGTGCGTTGGCGTGCATGAATTCGATCTGCTTGAGCACGAGCCTTGGATGAATCCCTTTCAAGATCAGCTAAATCTCTTGATGATGTGCCAGGACCAAGTACTAGAGCTTCCGCCTGATGCGACCGTTCTGGCAAGTGCTGATAAATGTCCAGTGGGTATCTTTAGGGTAGGAACGAAGATGTTAGGGATTCAGGGGCACCCGGAATACACCAAGGCGTACGATCGATTATTGCTAGAGATGCGCGTAGACCGAATTGGGCAAGAAACGGTGCAGATCGGTCGGCAAAGCTTTGAAAAAGATGTTCACCAAGAGACGATCCGAAATTGGATCCTTCGTTTTATCGGGTATCTCCCTGTAGAATCTCAATCCGCTTAAAAGTCTTACATTTAGGAAATATCAAAAACCACACCTATGGCCATATTTGCTGATGATATTGCAGGCACAGTTAAGCTGCGCGCAATTCGCCTTGGCTCCGTCGATGACGGTGCTCGCCCTTCTGATGAACGGGCATTCTTTAATCGTTACCACGGCGATTTTATTTCCTTTTCTAGTATGGCACGGAGCCATTTCCGGGACGAGGCTACGAGCGACTGGAATTCTTTCAAGCCAACGAATAGCCCGGATTACGTTAAGTCTTGGCAGGACTTTCTGAGGCGGGCTGGATTTCTTCCGTTTCATCAAGAGGAAGGCATATTTGGCTATGTCACCTTAGCCGGCACACGACTTTTTCAGGAATATGTAAGATCTGTTGAGGGGGTAGCTGAGATTGGAGTACCTGATGGAATTGTAGGTTCAAAGACCAGACTCCATGCCAATCGCTGGGATGAAGCTGGCAAGGTCTCTTCCTGGTGGCAAGCCGATCCTGTTACACCATCCGATGAGTATTTGATGTGGATGGATGTTATGGAAAAAGCAAAGGCGCGCTACCAAGCCAACCCACATGAAGTAATCTCTGCTGTGACTGATGCCAGCAAAGTAGGGGACACCGTAAAGATTAATAACTGGGACTGGAAACCAGAGGATATTCACCTCATTGGTATTCGTCGTAACCAGGAAAAACGCGATTTCAATCGCGGAAATGATGATCTCTTTTTATTGTTGATCCGCGGTGTGGTATTCAAATTCTATGGTTCTACCGATCCACGCCCACGTGGTGCTCGATCAGATGAAGCTTACCTGGTGGAGGGCCAACACAAATACCGGATGGCTTGGCATAAGATTGGAGACATCAAAAAGGTTTACAAAGCGCTTAAGCCTTTCAGTGGACAAGGCGTAATGGTATTCCGAGACAAGGATGGCGATGACGATTTCGATTCAGATGATATCAAGTTCGGCCTCCAAGGACCTAACAATACAATCAATATTCATTGGACTGGATCAGGAGTAAGTAATTTCAGTCAAGGCTGTCAAGTGATTGCTGGCTCCAGCTACCTCAATGCGAACAAGAAACTAATTGATTGTACTCCTTTTGCTTCAAGATCTTACGCTGGGTTGTCTCAGGGTCAGACGCGTGGGGCATATAATGTTCTTTGTGATCTTGTCTTGGCCTATTCTCCACTGAATGAAAATGCAGTCTGGTATACACTCGGAAGAGATGAAGTTCTCGACGAGCATCCAGATCTGGGCGCTGATTGGGCAGCCATGATGGTCAAGAATATGCAGGTATAATGACACAGCAATATCGCTTAGAGACGGGAAAATAATTAATGAAACAGTTAT
>CAJXOS010000247.1 GCA_913057725.1 uncultured Lewinella sp. | reverse complement strand
CTTCTTTCGCGTCGGGGGACGCTTGTTAGCGAGGTGGGCTGATCTTGGCCTAGTGATGCGGAATAGCCACGCTGGGGCGTGGGACTGCGCTGATAGGCGCGGCCGAGCGAATAGCGAGCTATGGAGCGTAACGCCCCGGGCGGTGAGCACGGGGAGGCCCCAAATAAGGATGGATATGATGGTAGGGTGGGAATTAGGCGCTTTGGATATCGGAGGTGGGCTGATATTAATGTAGTAGTTGAGACATCTATATTCTACGCAATTGGTGTACCTTTGCAGCGAATTCTCCCTTTAACAGACAACGCATCAACGTTTGGACAAACCACTCATCGACGTTATCATTCCGGCTTATAATGAAGAGTCATCCATTGGGTTAGTATTAGCCGATATTCCGGGAGAATGGGTGCGGGAGGTTATTGTTTGCAATAATGCAAGTACGGACCGAACTGCCGAAGTAGCCCGGGAAGGTGGCGCTACCGTAGTAGACCAACCTCGACCTGGTTATGGCAGTGCCTGCCTAGCGGGGATGGCACACATCCGGGCGAAAGCGCCAGAGGATCAGCCAGATATCGTAGTTTTTTTGGATGGAGACTACTCGGATCATCCAGAAGAGTTACCTTTGCTCGTCGTTCCGATCATGGAGGAGGGAATGGATCTCGTAATTGGGTCCCGATCTCAAGGAGAAATGGAGAACGGAGCGATGCAGCCCCAACAAATATTCGGCAATTGGCTGGCTACCAATTTGATCCGTCTGTTCTACAACTATCACTTTACTGATCTAGGTCCTTTCCGTGCTATACGTTGGCGTAAGCTATTGGACTTGGAGATGCAAGATCCCGACTTTGGCTGGACTGTAGAGATGCAGGTTAAGGCCGCCAAGCAAAAACTAAAATGTACAGAAATACCAGTGACATACCGCCGAAGGGTGGGGGTGTCGAAAGTGTCTGGGACCATTCGAGGCACTATACTGGCTGGACATAAAATATTGTGGACCATTTTCAAGCTGTTGTGGCGAAGCTAAATTCGCAGGCAGCTAATGCGTTAAAAGTCAAATTCAGATGACTGCACTTGCATTTTTAGTATTGGGCTTGTACACCATTGCCCTCCTGTACATCACGATTTACTGCGTGATGCAATTCAACTTGCTGTATTATTACAAGCGAGGGCGCCGTACGACTCCGGAAATGATTATGACGGAGCAAGAACAGCCCATGCCGGTGAAGGCGGTCGCTGCAGCTGACCACGGTACCGGTTTTGGTAGCGCTATCGCACTCGGAGATGAAGACAGTGAGAACTATCCATTTGTAACGGTTCAGTTGCCGATCTACAATGAGATGTACGTGATTGAGCGTCTTATTGATGCGGTGGCGGAGTTTGATTATCCGAAGGACCGTTTCGAGATTCATATCCTGGACGACTCTACGGACGAGACCATCGAGATCGTAGCGGCAAAGGTGGCCGAGTACAAAGCGAAGGGCTTTAATATCGAACAAGTAACCCGCGAGGTACGCCAGGGCTTCAAGGCCGGTGCATTGCGCGATGGTATGGAAGCTGCTAAGGGCGAGTTCATGGCCATCTTTGATGCCGACTTCTTGCCGAAGAAAGACTTCCTACTGCGCACACTACCTTTCTTTGAAGATGAGAAAGTGGGAGTGGTACAAACGCGATGGGAGCACATCAACCAGGATTACTCGTTACTTACTCGTCTGCAGGCACTGCAGCTGAACGTACACTTTACGGTAGAGCAGGTAGGCCGCATGAATGGCGAGCATATGTTGCAGTTTAACGGTACCGCAGGTGTGTGGCGTCGTAAAACGATTGAAGATGCTGGCGGTTGGGAGGCAGATACACTAACCGAGGATTTGGATTTGAGTATCCGTGCACAGCTGAAGGGTTATACAATCCGCTTCTTGGAGAATGTAGGTTCTCCGGCAGAGTTGCCAGCGGAGATGAACTCCTTTAAGTCACAGCAATTCCGCTGGATGAAGGGTGGTGCTGAAACGGCCAAGAAAATGCTGCCAACAGTTTGGCGTTCTGGCTTAAGCCTCACTAAGAAGATACACGCTACCAGCCACTTGCTGGCCAGTTCGGTATTCGTATTCGTTTTTGCGGCGGGGCTATTCAGTGTACCATTACTGTTCTTCCTCAGTGACCTGATTGAACTTGGTTTTAGTAAAAACTTCTTTGCTTACTTCTTGGTTGGCCTGCTATCGATTATTGCGATCTACTACGTAGCTAACATTCAGAGCCCGGCCAATAATGAGAAGAACTTTGGCAAGGCCGTCTTTAAGTTTATCGTACTTTTCCCAACCTTCCTTTCCTTATCTATGGGCTTGTCGTTGCACAATACGGTGGCCGTACTGCAGGGATACCGCGGTAAGAAGTCGCCATTTGTACGTACGCCTAAGTTTAACATCAAGTCTATTAAGGACAACTTCAAGAAGCGCAACTACTTGACTAAGAAGTTGACGTGGACTACGATTGGAGAAGGGCTGTTGTCGCTTTACTTTATTGCGGCAATCGTAGGCGCGATATACGTTCAGAATACCACCTTTATCGCTTTCCATGCGATGTTGGCGGTGGGTTATGGAGCTATCTTTATATACTCACTACGCCACCTGAAGGCATAATTATTCTGACGGTAAACCGTAAATAATTGGGGCAAAGGCAAGCGATGTGGACCCGGTGGGTAGGAGCCGTAGTAATGATACTAGCGGTACTCATACTGGGTTATGGAGTAGAGCAATCCAGCTTCTCCAGGATCAGCGCTGCTTTTGCCCTTTTCTTTTTTGTCTACAGCTGGGTTGCGTATTCTGCAAAACCAGCGGACCTCCGGTTCTGGCTCGTCGTTGCCATCCTGTTGAGGGTTTGCCTGATTGGGGCCTTCCCCGCTTTATCTGACGATATCTATCGCTTTGTCTGGGATGGACGCCTATGGCTGGCCGGTGGCAATCCTTTTGATCAGTTGCCAAGCTACTATCTGGAAGAAGGACAGCAACTGCCAGGACTCACGGCGGCGTTATTCAACGAACTTAACTCTCCGGATTACTATACGATTTACCCTCCAGTGGCGCAGGCACTATTTGCCTTGTCGACTATCCTGTTTCCAGAAAGCGTGGCGGGTTCTGCGGTGGTGATGCAGCTCTTTTTATTGGCAACGGAGATCGGCAGCATTTTTCTGATAATGGCCTTACTGCGTCATTGGTCGATGCCTGCGGAGCGAGTGCTCTGGTATGCTTTGAATCCACTGATCATTGTAGAGGTAGTTGGAAATCTGCATTTCGAAGGAGCGATGATCTTCTTTTTGCTCCTGGGGCTGTGGTTGTTGTTGCAGTGGCAGGCTAAGGGCGGCAATCTATTCTTTGCGGGCTCCGCTACAGCCATGGCATTGGCAGTGTCAAGTAAACTATTACCACTACTCTTTTTTCCGTTTTTGCTGCGTAGGCTGGGGTGGTGGCGGAGTGTTCGCTACTTCGCTTTGGTTGGAGGCGTCCTGGTGCTCTCGTGGTTGCCGCTATACAGTTCCACCTTCGTGGAAAACTTTGGCAGCAGTGTAAATCTTTACTTCCGCCGTTTTGAATTTAATGGGTCGTTGTACTACCTGATCCGTTGGCTGGGGTACCAGTTTAGCGGTTTTAATCTGATACGATTTATTGGTCCTTCACTGGCTGTTTTTGTCTTTCTGGCTATCATGACCTATAGCTTTCGGGAGAAGATCAGTGAAAAATGGTCGGAGGTGCCGATGCGGTGGTTGTTGGCCATTAGCATTTATCTATTCTGCGCAACGACGGTACACCCTTGGTATACGGCTTTGCCGATTGTGTTGTGTTTGTTTACGAACTACCGCTGGCCGATTGTGTGGTCGGGCTTGATAACATTGACCTACATTAACTATAGCTACGGGGAATATTATGAGAACCTTTGGATAGTAGCTTTGGAGTACAGTCTGCTAGCAGTATACATGATCTGGGAGTGGCGACGGCAGCGCCAAATCACAGCTGCATAAACGTTTACAAACGTTTACATCCGTCATTAAACGTTTATTCTACGGCTAATAGGGGAGAGGGCGCATAAGTTTGCGGAAAACGCGCTTATGTTTGATTTAGACCTTAGGACCCAAGACGGGCGATTACTGATTCGTATGCCTCGCTACATGAAGCTAGTGGCAGATAGTATGATCATCGTACCGGATATCCATTTTGATCAAGTACAAGGTGGCTGGGTATGCCCCGATACCAAAACGCACCGACAATGGCTGCGAGACTTGTTTCCATTTTGCCATCACGAACTACTAGGGGGCCTAGTGGTGAAACGCATCGTGGTGAAAATACCTGGTGAACCTGAAATAGTAGCAAAGATCAAACTGGTAGGTGGCCGCTGGTACCACCCCGACCATAAGTTTTGGACAGTGCCGAATACCTTAGAGCGTAGAAAACAGCTCGCTGATTTAGGCCTGACTCACTATGTGCGGAGCCTACGCAGAGCAGATATGGTGGACCCGAACGCCATGTTTACGGAAGCCCAACGTGAGGCCTTAATGCGAGTGGAGGAACAACTGCGGGTGAATCGCTATAGCTGGCGCACGGTGAAAAACTATGTGGGGCATCTGCAAGTCTTATTCACCTACTACCACAATCAAGACCCTGCGACACTGACACAAGAACAGCTCTTCGATTTCTTCCTGAACCGAATCAGTGCCAAGGGCTGGCGACCGGCAACGCAAAACCAAGCCCTGTGTGCTTTTAAGTACTACTACGAAACGATACTAGGCGAAGTGAGGGATTGGAGCCTGATGCGAGGGAAGAAGGAGAAGCGGCTCCCTACCGTACTCAGCCAAGATGAAGTGGGGCGGCTATTCTTAGCGGTGGAGAACTTGAAGCATCGCTGCATATTGATGTTGATTTACTCTGCCGGTCTCCGGTTAGGTGAGTTGGTGAAATTGCGCCGAATAGACATTCACTATGACCGCAAGCAGATCTTCGTATTTGGAGGAAAAGGCAAGAAGGACCGCTATACCGTTTTGGCAGACCGGAGTGCGCGAATATTGAAAAAGTACTTAGCAGAATACGATCCTGACTATTGGTTGTTTGAGGGGCAAGATGGTGGGTCTTACAGCACGCGAAGCGTGCAAGCCATCCTACGCCAGGCGGTAGAGCGATCGGGTGTGAATCCGTTGGCTACGGTGCATACGCTACGCCACAGCTTTGCTACGCACTTGTTGGAGCAGGGGGTAGACCTACGTTATATTCAAGAATTGCTGGGCCACGCTTCTACGAAAACGACGGAGATATACACGCATGTACGGAGCCGTGCGAAGCAAGCGATTCAGAGTCCGCTGGACCGCATTTTTGGCGAAGAGGACTAGGTCATCCAATTGCGTGTTCTGCTATTTATACGTAATTTCCTGAGGCGCTTACACGCAACTCGCTCTCTATTCCTTTATGCGCATGCCAAGGTGGTGTTGGGGGCTTGTACGCAATAAGCACTCGACCCTAAGGTGGGTGGAGTGCAATGCGGGTAGGTTTGAGATATGCGCCATTTGAAATCACAGGAGTCTACTCTCAAGAGTTAAGCGAGTCATGAAAGCGGCGCTCGGCAAGCTCGCCTCATGAAACACGGCCACCTGGCCGAAATATATTCTAAACGGGATGATGCCTTGACGAGGTAAATTCAATACAAGGCATGAAGCGGCGCTCACTATGGTTCGCCAAAGGTTAAGACACGGCCATTAAGTGGCCGATTGAGCAAGTGGTACGGCAGCGTTGGACGGTTCACAGAACAGCTGGGGTATTCTTCGCTCAGTCGATTGGAAACAAAGCTGCTGGTTTAGATTTGCGGTTGCGGCCATTGGGACCATGGGCTGCAGTGAATAATCTTGGAGGTCGAATGTCAAGCATCGATCAGGAAACGAATGACGTACAGGATGGTCATTAAATCGGCGAAGCGGAGAGTGGAAGATGAAAGTTATTTGCCAACTAGACGAGTTTAATTTAAGGCAGGGCGTAAAGCGGCGTTCGCTTATGGCTCACCACGAGCACACGACCTTTAAGAAGGCCGAAATAAATCAAAGCGAACGTAGTATATTGCTAAGTAGTGCGATGTCCCTCCGGGTGAGATGGTGAGTACGGCGCATATCTTGGGCTGGGCGACAATACCTGCCGAGAGGGTGTTCTACTCAAAGATATATTCGGGAATCCAAGTTAGTACGGTTCCCTGCGCACTCAGCGGTGCGGTGCGGCAGGTTCTGCGCTCAGCCCTGAGATGGGCGCAATTTTTCACTGAAAGATTGATCTAGTTAGAATCGGTAACCAGATTATAAGACTCGTGTTTGGTCAGAAGTGGATGATATGGTATCAGTTGAATTACAATGTGTTCTCGACAGATAAGTCGATCGAGGACTGGCTGAAATAGATTATATTGTCTTAATAGAGTACTGATTATGTTTGCAAGTGTGGGATTTAGGAATTCTATCTTGCGGCACTTTTCAAAGGCATTCTGAATCATGGCAGCTGTTCAAAGGATATTGAACAGTTTCCTTTAATCAAAAAAAGTGAGGCACCAAATTTCGTTCCTGTTGGCTATCAGTGTATTGGTCGTGTTTTACTGTGTGGGATGTGTCGCTAACTATCGAGATATACACCCAGAGGCTTTAGAGTTTCAGACACTTCAAGACACTCTAACGGACCAGACAACCTACGTTGCGTATCGTTATCACGCCCTGATTGAGGCCGGTAACCGTAGATACGCAAAAAAAGAGACTCGTAGAGGAATAAGCTTGATGGCGGTGCAGATCATTAATAACGGTTCTGATACATTATTCTTCCCAGATGATTTCCTCGTATCTGGTCCTACAGGACAAATAAATATGTTAGAATTAGATCAGACATATGAATTATTGTTACAGGATAAATATCATAACAAACACGCGCCAATTGTTATTGGTCAAGACTTTGGGAATTCTGTGATTAACAGCACGGGAGTCGGAATTAAAAGGAAAATGGAAGATAAGGTTAATGAGTATTTTTACCTCGAGCTGGAAGAGTATTATTTATGGCCTTGTTATGTAGCACCAGAGGTTAGAATGATTGGTTTAATCGGTTTAGAAGTTGAAAAAGATACTCCCATAGAGTTTCAATTGAGAAACTGAGAATGTGTGTTGAAATTCTTGTTGGTAGTAGACCGTGGATAATCTAGGTAGGTGGAATCTAGCATGTGGTAAAACTTCACTGGTTATAAATGAAAAGATTCAGCGCCCATCTTAGCTACCGCGACAACCCTCCTACGTCGGGCT
>CAJXOS010000246.1 GCA_913057725.1 uncultured Lewinella sp. | reverse complement strand
TGTGGGCTCAAAGTTCGGGATGACTCATGTTTTTAAGCTATTATTACTATTCGTTAAAGATCTAGTTCGGATTAATCACTAATCGTTTCGTCAGTAAGTTATCTCCACTATTCACACTTACCATATAGACACCAGCGGGTAGCTGTAACGGGGTTAGATCCAATTGGATTTGAGAAGTGGATCCATCCCATTGTTGCTGCCATACGCGACGACCATTTTGGTCGGCAAGCGTAATCATGGCAGGGACATCAGCAAGGCTGTTCATACGGAGGTAAACAAAGGATGTAGCCGGATTAGGAAATACTTCCATTTCTAGTACTTCTTCACTTTCGTCAAATGTCGGTACTTCCACAGCAGGAATGGTGATCGGCTGATCCGTTGATACATCCTCGTTGGAAGTGGGTTGTAAATGCGACGGCATCACAACTAAGGCAGAACTAGCCACTACATTCAAGCTGTAGTCTTCGACCTCTCCTTCCGAAAATGATTCACATGGCTCCGCAAAAGCATTGTACTGCATGGCTACCCGCATTCTGGTACTTCCGCTTAAGGCTCCAATCGGTACTTCAAGGTTAGCCACAATTACCCCAGTTCCACTAGCCTCTACAGCTAATTCACTTCCAGGGTCAAATTCACCATCCTGATTCCAATCCACCCAAACACGCCAGAACTCTTCATAAGAAGCCCCTGAGAATCCAGGTCTAAGACGAATGGTATAACTATCGCCAGGTGCTACATCAGTACTTAAGCCCGTGTAATTACCATAGCCGCCATCATTACCAGAGCGGTTATTGATCGCACCAATACGCACTCGTTGAATCCATTCAAAGGCTGTACTTTCAGCTGTTGTTTCACAGTATTGAATACAGTCAGGTGTGTTTTCGCAATCCTCAATATTCACCGTATAGTCTTCAATTTCACCCTCAAAGCCATCTGAACATGGAAGGCTGAAAGCACCATAACTCATAATAACCCGCATTCGCGTACTACCAGTAAGACTCGAGCTAGGAATATCTATTACCCGGGTCTGGGGGCCTTCTCCCTGCACCTGCGCTACTCGTTCAGCAGGGTGTTCAAAGATGCCATTTTGATTGAGGTCAATATATACGCGCCATTGTTCCGCATAAGTAGCTCCAGCGTAGCCCGGAGTTAGGGTAATCGAATAACTACTGCCAGTAATTAGTGAAGCACTAAGCCCTGTATAATCGCCATAACCACCATCATTGCCAGAAGGATTATTAAGATCCGCGAGGCTTACGCCAGCAATCCATTCAAATTCTGTGCTAGCGTCATCTGGCTCATCAATAGCGCCATCGCAGTCATTGTCTAACCCATCGCAAAGTTCCGGTGCTCCTGGATATACATCTTCATTACTATCATCACAATCACCTTCACATACACCAAATCCATCTCCATCATTATCTGGCACTCTCACTTCCAGTACAGATACACATTCTGACGTCAAGTCACCATCGCTCACCGTCAGGATTACTTCATAAGTACCAGGAGGGAATGGCCCTGCAGGTTCTAAGGTGAAGGTTAGATCATCATCGTCAGGATCAAAACTACCAGCATCAATAGCTTCAGGTTCAATTTCTAATACACAATCTGGCCCAACCATACCGATAACTTCACTTTCGCAAACAGCCACAGGGGCGCTATTGGACACCGAACAGAAGGCACCAGGGTCTTGTACACTTACAAAAGTTGTACAGAAACTAGTGTTGCCACTATCATCAGTTGCCTCTAAAGTTAGGTTAAACGGTGCTCCCACATCATCGCAAGTGAAAGTCACGGTTGGTCCACTTTCAAAACCAAGATTTAGATTGCAATTATCGAAGCTCCCATCATCTATCGCAGCGGGAGTAATGGTAGTAGAGCCGCCCGGGCCAATGGAAACAATAATTGTGTTGACACAAGCTGCAACCGGGTCTATTTTATCTTCAACCGTTATCGTACTGAAACAAGTATTGTTCTCTAGGCCATCACTTACGGTAAGCCAGACTGTATACACCCCAGGAGAGAAAGGCCCACTATCATCCAATGAAAACGTCAAAGGATCACCGTCCGGATCAAAAGATCCGCCATCAATAAAGGCTGGGAGTAGATTTGCTTCGCAGGAAGCATCGACAGAGACGTTGACATTTGCTATGCAAACAGCAACCGGCCCGGTATTCGTACAAGTCCCTAATGGATCTGTAATCGTCACATCAGAGAAACAAGTATTGACATTACCACCGACATCTTCCACATCAAGAAAAACGGTGTAGGTATTACCTACGTCGGTACAATCAAAACTGGTCTGGCCACTGCCAAAACTGAAGGTCAGCGCACAATTGTCAGTACTCCCCGCATCTAGCATCTCTGGTAAAAGGACAGCATTACCAGTAGCATCTAAAGAAAGG
Source organism: uncultured Lewinella sp. (assembly GCA_913057725.1). Classification (GTDB taxonomy): domain Bacteria; phylum Bacteroidota; class Bacteroidia; order Chitinophagales; family Saprospiraceae; genus Lewinella. Next base: position 4,893 of record CAJXOS010000246.1, on the reverse strand, counting down.
TTGATAAATGCATCACAAACTGCGAGGGGAAACGTCTTATCCTCCACTACTACATTACTCCAACAGTTGTTGCTTTCTCCACCTGCAGTCACTGTCATAAAGACCACATAGTTCCCAGGAGTCAATGGCCCTGTAACATCAAGACTAAAACTTAGAGGGTCGCCGTCCGGATCGAAAGAGCCTCCGTCAATCATCTCAGGTGTGAGAACGACATCACAGCTAGCACCTACACTGACATTGACATTAGCAAAGCAAACCGCTACTGGCCCAGCTTCTTCACCTTCAGTTAGCGAAGAATTGTGAGCATTAGCAGAATGCAGCAAAATCGGACTTAGGAAATAGAGAAAGAAGGAAAGGAAGTTGGGTACAAAAAGCCACTTGGACTTCGTAAAAGGTGTCATATAATAAGTTTTTGGTGTTAAACACATTAAAGATAATCATAATATATCCAACAGATAAAGACTTTCCAAATTTTAAGTCTTGACGGACTCTTTCGGAGCCTTATCTTTAGGATCAAAACATGAGACCACTCCTTTGGAGCATTCTGCTTCTTACCCTTAGTGCTTGTAATCAAGGACGCGTTACCGAATTAGAGACCGCAAAGGAAACTTTAGAAGGTCAGCTTGCCGCAGCGCTCACAGAACTAACACAACTTAAACAGCAGAAGGCCTACGAACCAGGCTTGATTCACAGTGTTTTCTTCTGGTTAAAGGAGGATTTATCTGATACGGATCGAGCAGCGTTTATGGAAGGTGTAGAATCCTTGCGGGGGGTAGAAAGTGTGCGTCAAATGTACGTTGGCCCGGTAGCTCCAACCGAGGCTCGCGGAGTTGTGGATAACAGCTATAGCATTGCCCTCCTTGTACACTTTGATGACGTCGCAGGACAAGATGCTTATCAGATCGCACCACTACATACCAAATTTGTAGAAGATCATAAGGACAAGTGGACCAAGGTGGTGGTGTATGACAGCCTCGTTGAGTAGTTTGTTTTTTACCTACCTTTAGTAAATAGTCAATTTACACCTAAGCACTGCCCATGCGGTACGAGTTCATACATGACACCATAGCCCAGCAAATCTTTAGCAAGGCCTCCACTGAATCGCAAATGCGACGTCAGGTGGAGCGGTTCATTCATGAACGGTACGAAGCCTTTAAACTCCATGAGGTTCACTTAAGCAAAGAAGATTTAGACTACATACGCCCCTACTTGAAACAGGTGAATCTTCCTAGTGAAGAACTACAATTTGTTCAAGGACAACAGGCATACGTGGCTCGAATGCGGGAGCGTCGCAGAATGACGGTAGCTGGGGTAATCGCCCTATTATCACTAATATCCGTGATAAGCCTTGTCTCCTGGAACCGTGCCGAGCATCAAACAGCAATTGCTGAACGTCAAACGCAACAGGCTTTGCGCTCTGATTCTATCGCCAATAAAAAAAGACTGGAAGCTGAAGACAGTAGGATTGCTGAAGAATTAGCTCGAATACAAGCACAACTTCAAACAGATACGGTTCGACAAGAGCGCGATCGTGCAATCACCCTCCAGCTCAAAGCCCAACGGTTAGCAGCAGAAGCGAGAGATGCCCTGTCAGCAGCCAGAGTATTCGCTGGTGAACAGGATAGTGCAATTTGGCAGCAGCAAGCTAATAGCACACTTGAATTACTAATCAAAAGAGGGGAAGCCTTGTTCAAACAAGGAGAATTCAACGCGGCAACTAGTTTCTTTGAAACTGCAAGTTCCATACAGCCAAGCGAAAATTTAGATAACTGGCTAAGGTTTGCTAAAAAGGGCTTGTCAGCTAATTGGAGCTACCAAAACGGATACTCCCAGGAAGCTCAGCTCAACTATGAAAGTATCCAGTCCTTTCAGACAAAAAATAGATTCGTTGCTGCGAGGCTACAAGAGATTTACCGTTCCCAAGAGATGTATGAAGAAGAACTTGCTGTTAAAGGCGGACCAACTGCTGATTCGCTTCAAATTGTAAGTGCCAGACTGCCACTAATCCCTTCAGAAATCAGTGATCTCGACTTGGAGTGGCTCGACCTTTCTGCTAACTTGTTACAAGCCTTTCCCAATAGCATCACCCACCTGAAAAACCTGCGATACCTGAACCTATCCTCCAACCAGATTAGCATTGTCAGCAAAGATGCAAAGGACTTGGATCAACTCAGGGAACTGGATCTCTCCTCCAATCAGTTGGAAGAACTACCCCGAGCTGTTGGTGGTATGAAACGACTGAAAAAGTTGAATGCTTCTTTCAATAGCATAGAGGAGATAGATTGGAAAATTGGCTCTCTTAACAAATTGAAAACCCTCGACCTATCTAGCAATAAACTAAGTCAATTCCCAAACAGGTTTTGGTCTCTGCCAAACCTCCAAAATCTGAAACTGGCTGGTAATAGTATAGAGGTTTTACCGAATGAGGTTGGCAATCTCGCTCAATTGCATAAACTCGACCTAACGGCTAATCTCCTGGTAGAATTACCAAGTACATTCTTCTCCTTACCCTTAGAGGAATTAGACCTATCGGAAAACCGCCTAAGCATACTGGATGAAGGATTTGCCCAATTTGATGCACTGGAAGAGCTTAAGTTAAGTCGGAATCAGTTGGTAGCCATTCCCGAAGCTATCGGCGAATTACAAGAATTAAAACAACTAGACCTGGACGGCAATGCCCTAACTGAGATTCCTCTCAATGTTTGGAGCTTGCCAAAGCTCAAGGAATTCGTAGTGGCGCACAATGATATTACCAGTATACCTACAGAAGTTCAAAACCTGAACAGGCTGGAAGAATTGGATTGTGAGCAGAACAAAATTGAGTCGCTCCCGGCAAACTTTGGTGAACTAGCACGCTTACGGAAGCTCAATCTATCTGACAACCCGTTAGGGCATTTCCCAGAAGCCATAACACAAATTGATAGTCTGCGTAAGCTAAAATTGAGTAGTTGCAAAATCAATACACTGCCGAGCAGTATCAATCAGTTAACAAAACTGGAGGAGTTGGATTTATCCGATAATGACCTTTCTGCTCTTCCCGAAGCCTTATGGCAACTCCTTAGCCTGGAGGAGCTGGAAATGGCTAAGAACAAGTTGACCGTGCTTCCTATCCAGGTTGGCCAGCTGAGGCGTCTAAAAAAGCTGGACCTATCAAAAAACGACCTCTCTACTCTGCCTGCTAGTATTGGCCTCCTTAAGCAACTGCGATCCCTCGAACTGAAGGATAATGACCTTACTGCACTACCACCAGAGATTGGCCTTTGCACCGAACTAGTCAAATTGGATCTATCTGGGAATAACTTAACCGAATTACCCGCGGAGATAGCTTCTCTAGTCAATCTTGAAAAGCTCAACCTGAAAGGCAATGATCTTGACGACGATACGGAAGAATGGCTGGAAGAAATTCTTCCAGACGACTGTCAGATTAAGTTCTGAGAATAGATACTATTGCTCCACAGAATCCTTCCTAACAATAGGGGTCCCTTCTTCTCTTTTACGTTTCCAACGGCGATGTGTCCAAAGCCAATAACGAGGATCCCGGCGGATAATCTCCTCCAGCTTACGCGTATGCTTGATCGTGATAGCCCCATGCTCTTCTTCTCTTGGATTTTCTGAAATCATAGAGAAGGTCATGGTGTAGTAACCACGTTTCACCTTTTGAATATCACCAAAAACAACCGCACAGTCATGAGCCTTGGCAAACTTTTCCGTTCCAAAAGCCACCGCTGTTTCTTGGTTCAAGAATTCCATCCAGAAGCTTTTCTTACTAGAAGTCGGAGACTGGTCTCCACCAAATAGGAATACAGTGGGAGTATCTTTTGCCGCTTCAAACATACCGGCTCCTTCATGCTTTGGCACTAACTCCAATCCGTATTTCCCTCTGGAACCTGACAGCACTTTACTGAAAAATGGATTCTTAATGGGCGAGTACAAGGCAGCAACATGCATTTTTGTAAACATTGGAAACGCCGTCCCCATCATTTCCCAGCTATTGTAATGGCCAGCAAATAAAATGATACCCTTGTTTAGCTTCTCCATCTCTACCACGAACTCTGGGTTCGTGACAATAGCCCGACGACGCATCTCCGCTTCCCCCATGCTGAACATGCGAATACTCTCGAAAATCAGATCGCAAAAATGCCGGTAAAAATCGCTGGCAATCGCCTCTATTTCGGCCGGGCTCTTTTCTGGAAAGGACCGTTCCAGGTTACCAAAAACAACTTTCTTACGATACCCCAACAAACGATATAGAATGAAGTACACACCCGTTGAAATGGCATGTAAAACACGCATGGGTAGCATCGAAAGTGGCTTCAAGAAAAGATAGAACAGCAGTGCACTCATCCTTAATACAGGCTTAATATCAATCAGTTCCGCAATAGCAGCGGCAATAGTAAATTAGGCACAAAACTACGTCTCTTGCGGGATAACCGCTACAAGTGCAGTAGAATTTTTTGTCCTACCTTTCCACATATGACAACTCGAATTTTACTTCTCATCAGCGTTCTGGCGTTATCTTGTACTCCTAAGCGCCAGCTTACAGGAATCAATACTTCCATTATGCCTGAGACATTTGACTGGCAAGGGCATCGAGGTGCCCGTGGCCTCCTTCCTGAAAACACGATTCCGGCTTTCCTAAAAGCACTAGAATTTCCAAAACTAACAACACTTGAACTTGACTTAGCGGTGAGTAAGGATAATCAACTCATCGTGTCTCATGAGCCTTGGATGTCGGCCTTGATTTGCAGTCATCCTGATGGTCGCCCCGTCGAAGAAGACGAGGAGCAAGAGCTGAGGATATATGAAATGACGCTTGCCCAGATTCAGGCCTTCGACTGCGGTCAGCGGGGCAACGCTAATTTTCCAGAACAAACTCCGCAGGCCGTATTCAAA
>CAJXOS010000245.1 GCA_913057725.1 uncultured Lewinella sp. | reverse complement strand
TTTTTGAACCTCATTTTGCCATTTTTTGGTCCGTAGCGCTGCTATGCACCGCAAAAATGACTTCTTGAGAACCAAAAACTGATCAGTTTCGGCTTCAAAAGCAAATCCCCAATAAGCTCTAAGACCGCACCAGGCGGCCAGTAGTTACATTGTCACCGCTCACCAATCGGTATGGATAAACGCCCGAAGGCAGTTCAGGCAGTCGCAGGTATACGGAACCAGTGAACTGCGTTCGACGAAGGAGACGGCCATCTTCGGTGAATAATTCGAAGGTAGCTTCTCCCGGTAGCTGATGTTCAATACGGAGGCCTTCGCCAGCATTCAATGGGTTAGGGTATACCCTTGCCCAGGAATCTGCTGCTTCAGGCGTATCCGTGCTGGTGATCAAGCTCTCATCAGCACTAAGTACAAACTGTCCTAGTTGATCTATATCCTCCGTGAGCCCGAAGGTGAGGCTGTTATCGTCGGCAGAGGCATCATCTGCCTGAGCCACATAGTCGCTCCAATCCGTATCATCGGAATTGGCCGAACGTTGATACACTACGAATTGCTCCGGTGCAGTGGCATTACCTTCTTCCACTTCAGAAAGGCCTGAGAACACCATACTCTCTAGTGGAGAGATCGACGAGTTGCCGTAGTTATTTACAATCCAATATTGTGGTGTAGGAAGTACATCCTCTGGCACGCTGTTGGGCGCATTATTAAGTTTTGTGACGACTACTTCTGATTGCGGCAATACCGCACCTTCGGCAAAGGTGATCGTCATATCCTCATCAGCGAATTCGTATTCACCAGCACTAGTTACTAAATAACGGCTACTGCTGCCGTCACCAACAGGTGCAGTGGAGGTTACTCTAGTGGCCGGTCCTCGGAGAATACCGTGGTTATTATTAGCACGGTCATAGACAGCTCCGCTAAACTCATTGAATTGGTAATAAGCCAATAGACTCGGATCATTCAATTCATCTCCAGGAGTAGCCTGACGATATTTGGTCAGGTGACGCCAATCTCGGATTTCATCGCGGCTCAGGGCGCGATTCCAAATCAAGACTTCATCCATTTCTCCACGGAAGTTTCGACCACCCCAGCCTTGATAACTACCGATCCGGAAGTTGCTCCAATATGTAGGGTCAATTGGTGTATCGTATGCCCGAGTTACTTCGAGGTCGTTCAAGTACATGCTAATACGCTCCGGTGTGATGACCATTACCACAAAGGACCATTCGTTCGGTGGCACTGTTAGTCCACTACTCCAAGCCCAGTGGGTGCTTCCACCTGGCCAGTGATAGCCCAATTCGTTATTGATTCGTAGGTTCATTCCAGCAGCAGGGCCATCGGTTATGACAATACCAGTGTAGTCATTCTGAATGCCATCCGGGCGTATCCAGGCCATCAAGGTCATGGAGCTAGCGTTGTAATTCAATTCACCTGAAGAAATGAAATGGCCATCGGGGTCAGCACAGGAAAGCGCCTGATCCGCAAATGGCTGGGCAGCACAATCACCACCTACCGCTACAAATCCTTCAAGTGTTTGCACCTCTCCGTTCACGCTCAGAGTCACATCATAAGTACCTGCTTCGCTGTAAAGTACGAGCGGGTTACGAGCATTAGTGTTATCTACCCAACTTGCTCCAGGGAACGACCACTCAAATGTGGCATCCATTGGAGCGGTAGAATGGTCAGCAAAACGGAAGGTATCTCTAGAACAGCCAGAATAGTATTTATCTACGGAGATCTGTGGAGAAATAGCACTTGGCTGTGCTAAATCCGCACGCCAAACACTCCGGTTAGTGGCATTGAACAAGGTTCCATTACGGTAGCTAATCGCCAATTGGCGAGAACGCGAACTAGCGGGTAAGCCATCGGCAAAAAGCTCCCAGTTCGCATATCCATTGGTACTGTGATAAACGGAGCGGGTAGTACCTACGTACAACTGATTATCCGTACCACGCTGGGCGATAATATTAGTAAGTACCTCACTATTTAGAAGTGAGTTACTGATATCCGTCCAGCTATCGCCACCATCATCCGAGCGGAATACTTTCTCCATGGCGTTGGTGCCACGTCCAATACGAGCGGCCCAAATGGTGTTAGCGTCATTATAACTGACTTCCACATCGTATGGGGTATCTACATTGGAAGAAACTGGAGGGGTAATCTCTGTCCAGTTCAACCCGCCATCAGTGGTCCGGTACAGCTTCTTAGCCGACCAGTATCCAGGGAAGGTAGCCACGTACATGACGTTGGGGTCCGTCCAGGAAACCTCTACATCTCCTACTTCCTCGCCAAAGTCATAGATTAGAGACGTACTACGGTTATCATCTTCGGTTTTATACAGACCATTCTCAAAGCCGAAGAAGTGGACATTATAGTTATCACTGGCAAATTCAATCTGACTGAATCGCCCTGTAACATAGGTCCAGGAAGGCTCTAGTGAGTAGCCCCTAGTGATCGGTGCAATGGTCCGATCATTGGGCATGGTTTTGATATTGTAATTGCTGTATGCTTGGTTCTCTCGGATTGGGTTTACCGCACCGCCGACGCCATCTCCACCGTCAATACATGCCCATTCATTGATGTAGACATCGCCGTTTTTGACGAGGGTTCCGTTGTGGTAAGCACCACCAATCATCAACTCATCATTGTTGAAACCCAAACCAAAGCCCCAAAAATCTGAGCCCGTAATCCCGAGCATGGACCGCTGGAAGTTAGCCCCGTTGTCTACCGAACGGAAGATTCCACCATCGTTAGCGACCCAGAGGTCCCCATTCTCGTAGAAATTTACATCGTGAATATCTGCGTGTACATAGTTAGGCTTGTAGGAATGACTCCACTTAGCAGGGCAGGAAAATGTGCTGCCACCATCCTGTGATACCCACAGATTAACGCCCGCTACAAATACCAGATCCGCATCTACTGGCGAAACAGCCAATGCTAGATCGTAGTAGTACTGGCCACCATCATCGGTGCCATCATCCGCCCAGGCCATCATATTGATATTATCCAGGCTCGCTGGGCCACCGGGCTGGTTGCCACAGCACATAAAGGTCCAATTTACGCCCTCATCTTCACTTACGTAAACCCCATACAAACCACTACCACCATTCACCTGGCCAGTGAGCAAGGCATAGACTTTATTGGGGGCAGCTGGTGTTACGGCTATCTCGGCTCGGCCATTTTCGGCTCCGTTTGGCGGTACTGGCCAGCCAGCGGTTTGCAGTTCGAAAGAGTCACCACCATCAGTAGAACGGAAGAATTCTGTACGATCATCATTGCGGCGAACCACGTACATGATGGTGCTATTGTTAGGATGAAATTCGATCTCCTGAAAATTACCATTCAGCGCTTGGGTCCAGTTGGCACCATCATCCACTGATTGATACAAGCCACCGTCAGTGGCCGCCCAAATGGTTGTAGCATTATCTGGCACCGTCTTGATATCGCGGGTGGCTAGTTCTTGTTGCTGAAAGCTAGCGTCGCCAGTAGGAGACCAGGTTTCACCACCATCCGTTGAGGCATAAATACTACGCTCCATGGAGGCATAAATCCGATTAGGATTGGTAGGACTAATTTCAACGGCATAGACCTGATTGACCATGCGATCCTTGGTAACGTTCGTCCAACTTGCGCCTCGATCCGTACTGCGCCAAAGGCCAGCAGTAGCGGTACCTGCAAATAACACATTAGGGTCTGACAAGCTTTGCTCGATGGTGTAAACATGTGCTGCCCCGGGTGCATAGCTCCGCCCAGCTGCATCGTGGTCCCAATCATAAGGACCAATGCTGACCCAATTGGCATCACGGCTTTGCTGCTGTTGCTGATAGCTATTCAGATATTGACGCTCAGCTGCGATTTGAGCTAAGCGTTCCTCCGCTGTCAATTCAGGGTTAGTAAATTGAAAAGCATAGGTCTCCCGCTCGCGAAACAGTCGCTTGAGGTATTGGGTATGGCCATTCTTGACAAAATCATGTGTTTCATAATAAGCATTGAAGGCCGCCAAGATGGCCTCTAAATCAGTGGCATCTTCATACATCATGCGGGCCCATTCCGGGAGATTCTCATCCTCTGGATGCCCGTAAGGTTCCTCGAATTGCCCCCAGAGTGGAAGCACTAATAGCGTTAGGAGTAAAGGGAGTAGATAGGTCTTCATACGTTGCTGTCCTATATCATTGAAAAATAGTACAACAAAGAAAAAACATTCCCCGCAGAACCTAGCCATTAGCGCAGCATCTGTCAGTTATACTGCTGGAACAGATAGTACCTCCTGTAACTTAGCCACTACCATCTCTGCTTCCACCCGTTCGATATTCAAGGGTGGCAAAAGGCGCACCGTCTGTTTTTGGGCTGCAGAGCCCGTAAACACACCATGTTCAAACAGTAAGCGCTTACGCAGGGGTGCTGCTTCTTGCGTCAACTGCAAACCGAGCATAAGGCCTTTACCACGTACTTCTTGTATGCCAGGTAAAGTCTTTAGTTGAGTCAGTAAGTATTCCCCGAGTTGAGCAGCGTGTTCCACCAAGTTCTCTTGCTCCAACACCTCCAAAACAGCCAAGGTAGCAGCGCAAGCCAGGTGGTTGCCTCCAAAGGTGGTACCTAGCAAACCGTAAGTAGCCTCAAAGCGAGGATGCAACAATACGCCACCGACGGGGAAGCCATTGCCCATGCCTTTGGCCATCGTAATGAGGTCCGGTTCAATATTTGCATATTGGAAAGCAAAGAAACGTCCGCTACGCCCAAAACCAGACTGGATTTCATCCAGAATCAGACAGGCATCATATTGCTTGCACAACTGGGCTACTCCTTCTAGAAACGAAGCCTCTGGCACATAAATACCGGCAATGCCCTGTATGCCTTCTACAATCACGGCCGCTACATCGCCTTGCTGCAAGGATTGTTCCACAGCGGCCAAATCATTCAATGGCAAGAAGTCTACCGGAAAAGTACTATTGATCGGCGCCTTAATCCGATCGTTATCGGTAATGTTTACGGCTGCGGATGTTCGTCCATGAAACGCGCCTTTAAAGGCTACAATGCGTTGCTTGCCCGTAGCGAAGCTGGCTACTTTGAGGGCGTTCTCATTCGCCTCTGCCCCACTGTTGCAGAGAAACAGTTGATAATCCGGGCATCCAGAAAGTTGACCAAGCTTGTGAGCCAATTCTTCCTGCAGCGGATTTTGCACAGAGTTGGAGTAAAACCCTAAGCGGGCTATTTGCTCCTGCAACCGCTTAACGTAATGCGGATGGCTATGGCCAATGGAAATAACGGCATGCCCGCCGTAAAAATCAAGATAGGAACGATCGTCCTTATCATAGACATAACAACCCTCGCCCCGAACAGGCTCGAGCTCAAAAAGTGGATATACTGGAAAAAGATGCATAGTCGAAAAATTAAATTCTCTCAACGGCGCGATTCATCGCGTCGACACTTAAATCAAAAAACCATCGCTTTCAGCTGTAAGCCTGCTGTTTCCGGTAGGCCCAGCGCTAGATTCATATTCTGCACGGCCTGGCCTGAAGCACCTTTCAGAAGGTTATCAATAACACTTACGATCAATGCTCGATCCCCATGTTTTGTCACCTGTACCAGACACTTGTTGGTGTTTACCACCTGCTTCAAGTGTGGGTTATCCGGCACCGCATGGGTAAAGACATGCTCCTGATAGTAGTAGTGATACATACTTTGTAGCTCCGCTTCTGAAAGCGCTGTCTTCAGATATAAACTAGCAAAGATGCCGCGCGCAAAATCACCGCGAAGAGGCAGAAATGCTATATCGGGATCGGTATTTGGCTGCAGTTGTTGCAGGCTTCTTCCAATCTCCGCCAAATGCTGATGGTTAAAAGCCTTGTAGATAGAGAGGTTATTATTGCGCCAGCTAAAGTGGGTCGTATCACGAGGCTGCTGCCCTGCACCAGTTGAGCCGGTAATCGCATGTACATGTACCTCCTCAGGAAGCGCTTGCTGGGCCGCCAACGGCAATAAACCCAGTTGAATAGCTGTAGCAAAACAACCTGGATTGGCAATTCGGCGTGATTGCTGAATAGCCCTGCGGTTTAATTCCGGAAGGCCATAGACGAAAGCTTCATCCAAGCGAAAGTCAGCACTCAAGTCTACTACTAAAGTATCCTTAGGTACAGCGTGCTCGGCCAGCCAGCCTTTTGATTTTCCATGCCCGCTACAAAGGAAGAGTACATCTACACTGAGATCTACCTCATCGGTAAAGCAAGTCATCAGCTCTCCTGCCAAATCGTGGTGGATACTGCTTACGAACTTACCAGCCTGGCTTTGGCTGTGAATAAAACTGATCTCCACTGCTGGGTGCCAACGCAAAATGCGGATCAACTCCCCGGCCGTATATCCGGCACCACCAATGATGCCTACTTTATAAGTCTGATTTTCCATTTGCTATAGTTCTTGGGTTAGGAAGTGGTTTTTTCCTGGCTAACAGAAGCATGAATCTGGCCCGCAAGCGATAGCACCTTCGTAAAGCCTTTCACATCCTGCCCGGACCAACCGTTATTCATTTCGCCATACTGCCCAAAGCCTGCTCCCAACAAGTCATTCGGCGACTGAATGCCATCCAGGACAAAACGATGAGGATGCAGTGTGACGAGCACCTCACCACTCACTCGGTCTTGTGTACTTGCCAGAAATGCTTCAATATCACGCATCACAGGATCTAAGAACTGCCCCTCATGCACCATCATGCCGTACCAGTTGCCCATTTGCTCTTTCCAGTACAATTGCCATTTGCCTAAGGTGTGCTTTTCCAATAAGTGGTGCCCTTTCAGGATTAATACCGGAGCTGCAGCGGCAAAACCAACCCGGCCTTTGATGCCAATGATGGTATCTCCCACGTGAATATCACGGCCTACGCCGAAAGGAGCAGCTAGTGCTTCAAGTGCCTGAATAGCAGCTACAGGATGATCAAAGGTTTGACCATCAAAACCGACAAACTCGCCGTTCTCAAATTGCAAACGTACCGTCTGTGGTTCTGTGGCAGTGACGGGCACTGGCCAGGCCTCTTCTGGAAGATTTTGGTAGGAAGTGAGTGTTTCCTGTCCGCCGACGGAGGTTCCCCATAAGCCTTGATTGATGCTGTACTTACCTTTCTTCTCTGGCCAACTGATGCCGTGCTCAGCCAGGTAAGCAACCTCTGCCTCACGGGAGAGCTGCTGATCACGAATGGGCGTAATAATTTCCAAGCCAGGGGCCAAAAGCTGAAAGGTCAAATCAAAACGCACTTGATCGTTACCAGCTCCAGTGCTACCATGTGCGATAGCGTCAGCGCCGATTAGCTTGGCGTACTTGGCCACTTCCAGGGCCTGAAA
>CAJXOS010000244.1 GCA_913057725.1 uncultured Lewinella sp. | reverse complement strand
ATGAAGGAGAAGAAAGACCGCGTAGATGATGCCCTACACGCAACTCGTGCTGCTGTAGAAGAAGGTATCGTTGCTGGTGGTGGTGTAGCACTAGTTCGTGCTATTACTGCTCTAGACAAGTTGACTGGCGAAAACGAAGACCAGACTATCGGTATCAACATCGTACGCAAGTCATTGGAAGCGCCTCTTCGCACCATCGCTGATAACGCAGGTGTTGAAGGTAGTGTAATCCTTCAGAATGTTGCTAACGGTAAGGGTAGCTACGGTTACAACGCACGCACCGACGAGTTTGAAGACTTGAAGAAGGCGGGTGTAATCGACCCAACTAAAGTGACTCGTATCGCTTTGGAGAATGCAGCTTCTATCGCAGGTATGGTATTGACTACTGAATGTGTAATCAATGACAAGCCAGAGCCAGAAGCACCGCACGCACACGGTGGTGGTATGCCAGGAGGTATGCCAGGCATGATGTAAGAATAGCCTTATAGGCTTTCATGATAAAAGCCCTCTGTAGCAGTTGCTACAGGGGGCTTCTTCTTTTGTGAGTCTAAATATCAACCACTCTATTTAGTCGCCGCCTTTACTTGAGAGGCAGATGCTTCTTCCAGTTCTTCTTTCTCTGCCAAAGCTGGCGATGGTTCAGCAGTACCAATTTTGTACACTAGGTAGGCGATTCCGGCAATGATGTGCAGAATAACGATTGTGGCGATAAAGTACAGTAAGGTGTTGCTCTCTCCCATAAGGCACTAAGTTTTCAACAAAGTTAGTACAGCTACGGAAGCAGAAAGGTAACCTAGATCACACTGCTAAAAAGACGAGCGGGCTCAGCAACCTGCTGACAGGCGATAGTAAAGCAAAACACACTTCCGTATGGCGCATTGTTTTCTACCCAGATTTGCCCAAGGTGGTCCTCTACCACACGTTTAGCAGTAGCCAGACCAATGCCAGAATTGTTACTTACGGACTTGTTTTGCAGCGATTGGAATAGCATAAAGATGCGCTGGTGGTAAGCTGGATCAATACCGATACCATTATCAGCTACCTTAAACAATAGATGCTGCCCCTGCTCTTCCGCAGAAATAGTAATCTGCGGTGTGGTGTCCGGCCGTCGATAGCGGATGGCATTAGAAAGCAGGTTTTGAAAGAGTTGGTACATGCGTGAGCGATCAGCATACAACAAGACCGGTAGACTACTCATCTCAATATGAGCTGAACTCTCTTCAATCATTTGCTGCAGGTCCTGCTGCACATCCGTTAGTAGTTCTTCTACATCTACCTGTGTCTTGTCCAGTGGCGTGTTGCTCACTAACGAATAGGCTAATAAATCCTTGACCAGACCTTCGATCCGCTCCGTTCCATCTACGACAAACTGCAAGAATTCTTTTTCTCGACTGGTCAAGCGATCGGCAATACTCCTTTGTAGCAATTGAGAAAAACTGACAATATTTCGCATAGGTTCACGGAGATCATGCGAAGCCAGGTGGGCAAAATTCTCTAACTGCAGATTCGACTCGATATAACGCTCTAATTCTAGGTTCTTCTCACTTAGGCGTTCTTCGGCTTGCTGTAGGGCGTCATTTTTGGCGTGCAGCGCTTCCGTAGCTATCTGCATTTGACGAGATTGATAGATAAGCGTAGCCAGCACAAGCAAAATGACCAAGACGACGCCAAGAAGGCCATAAATCCGCTCCTGCTGAGCTGCTTTCTCTTCATTAAGCTGGACGATTTCTTCTTCTCGTTTTTGATTTTGGTATTTGGCCTCTAGTTCATCGGCGATCCGCTGACTACTTGCATTGCGATTGAGCGCTTGTAACTCATTATAGAACCGTTCGCTTTCGTAAGCCTTTTGAAAATCGCCCTGCTTGACATAAATATCGGCTAGCACCTGGGTAATCTCAGCGCTTAATTCTTGATAGGCACCTAGCTGGGCTTGAGAAAAGGCTTTATTCCCATACCATTCTGCACTATCTAACTGCATCAACCCCAAGTGAGCTTGTGCTAATCGGAGCAATGCCTGTGCGCCATCCCTAATGAAGTCGTGACGATCAGCAAGATCAAGAGCCATTTGTGCGTACTTACGAGCTTCACCAAATTCTCCCTGCGCCATTTTCACTTCAGCGTAAGTCATCAACGTCTCCGTCTTGGATTCAATATCCCCTAACTCATCATGCAGCGGCATTAGCGCAACAATATCTCGCTCTGCCCCTGCTAAATCACCTTCTTCCATCCGCGCTCGCGCCAGCTCATCTACAAAAATGGACGGGACAACCTTATCTCCAATCCGCTCAGCCATGGCTAGCGATTCTTCATAATATCGGATTCCTCGCTTGTTATCGCCGTCCTTGTGATAAGCCGTACCGATATTACCCAACATTAGTGCCTTGAGAAATTGCTCTTCCTCAATAAAAGCATCAAATGTCTGAACACCATTTAGGAAGTACTGGACAGCCTCATTGTAAGCCAGATTGTTCAGTCGGATTAACCCAATATTGTTATAGCAAGCCGCCTGAGTATAATAATCCTGACTTAACTCAGCATACTTTATAGCTAAGGTGTAGCAGGCAACGATTGAGTCTGCTGCGCTTCCAGTCTTATATAAACCAATTCCACGATTCTTGTAAGCTATAGCTCGGCCTCCATTATAGTCTGCTGCATGTGCTGCTTCCAGCGCTAGATTGGCATATCTAAGGGTGCTATCAGGTGCTGTACGACGATAGGCGAAGGCTATACCATTTAATAGATCAACTTCTAGCTGTGGATCTTCAGCCAGCTCATAAGCGTGCAGCATACTATCAATTTGCTGCTGAAAACTCTGGCTGTAAAGCGGATTAAGCCCCAATAATATGGCGACGAGGCCAACCAGAAGCGACGACCTCACTGGTAATATTCTGCGTTCCACTAGGGTATGAGTGTTGCGTGTCTGTTCTTGTGTTCAAATATACACTTGTGACGCCACAAGTAGTTTTTTGTCACAAAATTCAATGGCAATCAACCCGATACCTCTTGGTCAACATCTTACCTACAATGCAAAAGCACATGTCAGATAATAGGTCCTGGGAGCGGAAGGTATAATGCCAGGACCGGGATAACCCGTAGTCCGGCGAGTAAAGTAGCTATTATCCAATAGATTATTAACACCGGCTTCTAGCTTTAGCCACTTCGTAAAACGATAGGATAAGGACAAATCCAGGATATCATATGCCGGAATAGCACCGATGATACCACTCAGATTATCCAGTCGGTCTTGGGGCGCATTTGTGGCATCAGTGAATTGCTCTGACAGGTAGGTATACTGAATCGAACCCAATAGATTCTTGTAGCCAAAACGAAATCCTGTCTTGACATTCAACAAAGGGATAAACTCTACCTGCTTACCTGCCACACCAGGAATCTCAGACTCAAAGTATTCTGAATGAGTAACGGCCAGGTTCAGGAAGTAATTGAGACGATAATCTCGTTTTGGTTGTTTTCCATTAGCACCTATGATGCTCCAATCTACCAAGCCTTCTAATCCGAAGATAAAAGCTCGACCGATATTTCCTCGCCAGCGAATGGGTGGGCCGCTTTGCTCGATTACCTCGCCTTCAGCGGTCACTCTGGTTCGAGCTCGTAGCACCTCTCCCAATCGGTCATCGTACAACAAACCAAAACCTCCCAATTCAAAAGCAACAGCATCGCGGCGGCCGCGCCAACCAAAATCAGCAGTAAAACCACGTTCATCGGAGATATTCGGATCCACTTGATCAGACGGGTTGACCACTCGAATATCAGTGAAGGTAACAGAACGGAAATTCTGTGAGAAGTTGAAGTACCACTCCGCATCGGGCTGTGACTTATAACTTAAGCCTACACCAAGCAGTAAGATATTTCTACTAAAATCCCGGTTATCGGTGAATAGGCTGTCACGAATGGGGTTCCCAGCCAGGTCTCTATCAATGGATCGAAAGTAACCTTCACTTTGGGTACGTATGTATTCATACCGGATACCAGGCGTGAGCGACAGGTTTTCTCTCAAGTAATAAATATGCTCTGCGAATAGGGCCAGATTGCGGTTAGGGAAATCAAAATTCGACTGCGCATCATAGGTTGGAAACTGTTCGGTAGCAGGACGAAAATCGGCTTCCTGAATATTGGATCCAGGCCCTTGAAAAGCATCGTTGTTACTATGATAATACTTAGTACCAATGAGGAACACGGCATTCTTTCCTAAGAGCTCGTAGCGATTGATCAGACGAGCCTCCGTGCCCCAGTTACGGAAGTTACCGATTAACAAATCCCTTGGGGCATCTAGGTCGTCCACTTGGCTCACTCGATTGGTTCGAAAGCCAACAGCTTTGCGTGCTGCATCCAAACCGAAGAATTGTAGTGAAGCATTGGTCTTTACTGAAAAGCGATGCTCCAACTTAAGGCTGTACAGCAACCAATCTACATCAAACCAGTTCCGAGTTCGATTGGTGAAGGTAGGATCCCGATAGAATTGAGCATCCGTAAGCCCGCCGGCCTGTTGTGCTAGATAGTCTAGGTAGGTTAGCTCACCTGTGATCTTGGTTCTTGGGCTTAATTCGTACCCAAGGTGCAGGTAAAAATTATGAGAAACGAAATCTGAATTATCGCGAAAGCCGGCTCCCGTTTTGAAGTTGTAGTAGGTGTAATAACTAAACTTGCCCACCGTACCGGAGAGTGAGTTGAAAGAAGTGAGTAATCCAAAAGAGCCGACGGTTTGACGGCTCGTCACTGCCAAACGACGGTTAGGTTCTGGACGTTTGAAGACAAAGTTGACCAAGCCACCGAACTGGGTACCGTACTGCAATGATGCTGCTCCCCGTACGATTTGAATCTCACGAAGGCCTTCCGCAGGTGGGGTGTAATAGCTTTCCGGATAACCGAGGACATCTGCGCTTATGTCGTAACCATTCTGCCGGGTATTGAAGCTGGCAGAACGATTGGGATCAAGCCCTCTCCCACCAATGTTAAGTTGCAGGCCCGCATCATTTGCTTCTTGGATATTTAGGCCACTCACCTGCCCATAGATTTGTCGGGCGTTATTAGCGGCGGCGTTTACTGTAAGTCGATCGAGGAGTACGACCTCCGTTTTCTTTCCTGCGTAGATAGCTGTTCCCTCTACCGCTCTTAGCCGCTTGAGTGCGTAAACTTCCTCCCGGGCTTCCTGCACAAGTACTTCTGAAAGCTGAACATTTAGATCCTGTAAATCAAAATCTTGTTCTAGATCCGCCTCAGCTACTGTAACTGAAGTCTGTAGCGTGGTGAAGCCGTATAAAAAGACATACACCTCATACTCACCGGCTTCAATCTTGTTGAATTGAAATTCGCCCTTCGAATTGGTGACAGCACTCTCTCCGGTGGAGGGCAGAAATACTTCAGCTTCACTTAATGGTTCTTCTGTCTCCAAGTTTCGCACGACACCAGAAAAGGTATGCTGTGCTCTTATTGAGATCACAGACAAAACGAAAACCACCAATAGAATACTAAAGTCCTTTAATCTCATCGTTGAAGGGCAACAGCCAGCTTTTGTGTTTTAAAGAGGGTTTTATCGCGGCGAGATTTACAGCAGGGTCAACGAATGGTTGGCTGGGCCGACCATTCAGAGCTACGTAACTCTCTACATATACTTCCGGTTCATGAAATCCACGCTCAGTGTAAACTTTAGCCAGGTAGTGCGCATACTCTAGGATAAAGTCTGGCTGAAAAGACATCTGTTTCTCTTGAAATGCGTTGAGGAATTCCGAATTATCAACGTATAGTCGTTTACCGGTTTCACTATCTACAATCTTAAATTGAGCATATCCTGCTTTCTCCATAAGCATTACCCGCCAGGAGAAACGGAAGCCCTCTTCCGTCCAGAAAAGCTCTCCGGGATATAGCACGTAGCGAAACGGTAGCAATAACTGCAAGGCAAAAAACACGGCCAATACCGGTAAGACAAGTTTTTGCCGGAATACAGACTGAACGGCTAATCCTCCTGACACTTCCGGAGCCGAGGTGACGTTCCGGCGAAGGCCTAGGCGCTGTCCTAATTTGCTTAAGCCATCCAGAAATCGCTGATGCAGCTTCGCATCAAAAAAGATAGTAGTAGCAAATATCATGATGAACGGAAACATCCCAATTGGGAAGAGAATCCGTGTTAAAACGTGGAAACCGACGACCATTACGAAAGCGAAAGCCCGCGTGCGCGGATGCCAGAGTAAGAACGGAATAGCAAGGTCGTAGACCGCCCCAGACCAACTCATTGCAAAGTGTACCCACTCTTGCTTCAACAGCGGCCCAATCAATGGTAAGTGATAGCGTGTTGGTAACCAGGTGGCCAGGGGCTGTGCCGAAAACAGCCAATCAGAGTTGAGCTTAGCCAAGCCTGCATAGAAATAAACAATAGCGAGCAATAGCTTGATGGCATCGATCGACCAAGCGGGCACCGTTGCACTTCGTAAGGACGGCTTGCGAAGTGCGTCAAGCGAATAATATCGATGAGCTGGCAACCAAAGCAGCAGGAAGCTCATCAGACTTACGAAGTAATAATGATTCAAGTAAGTCGTCTTGTCCATCAATTCGATGTAGGTGAAGGACAAGAAAAACAAGAGTACCGACAGTCGGTAACGATACCCCAAGGCGATCCCGATAGCCGAAAGGCCTCCAATAATGAAGAGACCGTAAGTGTAGATCCCGAGCGGCTTAACCCACTCGAAGCCATAAAAAGTGAAATGAAAGCTGGGTTCCAGGTACAGCTTTTCGATCCAGCCGTTTACCGCAAACCGAATCAAGCTTGCCAATATTAGCAGACCAAACAAAATACGAAAAGTAGCCAGCGGAGCTGCGCTACTTTTCTTTTGCCAATATGTACCTGGTGTGTTATTCACCGATGGTATTTAAGTTAGTATCTAATCGCCGTCCGCATCAACGTAGTCAACATTGATATTGAGCGCCTGAAGCATGTCTACCTTCAGGTTTACGACATTAATTTGCAATGCATCATAGGTACGGAGCATAGCGGTATTACCCGTATTGACTTGTTCATAGAGATTAGGGTTCAGGGATTGAATTTCGGCCAATGCTACTGCCCATTGATCCACAATTACATCGGCAAGCGCTGTGCCGCCCTTTGTTGTACCTAATTCTTCTAAATAAGTATTCAAACTTGGACCACTTACTGAGCCGTCATACGAACGGCCAAGGAAAAAGTCTTCGGTAGCATCAAGGCTTATCGCCAGCAAATCCCGCGAATATTGACGGCTGTACAGCCCTTCCACATTTCCTGGAAGTTCCGCACCAGAAAAGACGCCAGCCGGGATTCCAACTTTACCAGCCCGGAGATGCTTCTCGTAATAGAAGATATAGTCATTCACCAGGCGGTCGGTAGAAGCAGTGGCGTT
>CAJXOS010000243.1 GCA_913057725.1 uncultured Lewinella sp. | reverse complement strand
ACCTGGAATAAGCCCGGCTTCATCAATAGCGAATAAACGGAGAGTGTGCCACCGTAACTGCTACCCCAGATACCGATGCGATCGGGATCAACATAATCCAGTGACTCCATGTAAGCAACGGCACTCGCATAATCCTCAATGTCCTGGTCGGCAAAGCCCAGCAGGAACTCTTCCCGAAATGCGCGGCCATAACCATTACTGCCACGGGAATCCACTTGCACGATAATATATCCCTTATTGACCAACAGCTGCTGTACGAGGCTGTAGTTACCGGCCCAGCGGTTTCTCGCCGTATTCGAATATACGGGCCCAAACAGCACTGGATACTTTGTACCCGGCTGCATGTTGGCCGGTTTCAGAATCCGAGCATGCAACGTGTAGTCATCTACCAGGCTGGGGAAACTAACGTATTCCGCAGTCGTCCAGCTTCGCTCCGTGAAGGCGGGCAAAGGCGAGTGGGTTATTCGCGTAGCCTCACCACCCTCGCTGTTTAGCACGTAAAGCTCGGACGGTGAAGTGTCATTGCTGTGCAGGAACACCAAGTGCCGGCCATCCGGTGAGGGGTAGCCAACATTCCGCCCCGCAAGACGCGTCAGCTGCTCAGGATCGCCACCGGACGTATTCAGGCGATACACATGTTGTTCGTACGGATTAACGCCGTTGCCTGCATAAAACAGGGCATCACCAGCAATATTTGGGGCAGACAGCACATCGTAAGACGGATCTGTCAGGAGCTGCGGACGATCATCCGTAGACGCTGAGGCATCGATCGTATAAAGGCCGTAGCGATCACCCAGGTCGCTTAAGAAAATGACCTGCTTTCCGTCCGGATGCCAGGTAGATCCAAACGATGTGTACATGCGACTCTCTCGAACACCTCGCCATATTTCGCGTACTTGGATTTCTCCGGGTGCAAGGACGAACAACTTACGTTCAACCGCCGTATCGGATGCGATATCAATCAGCAGCGCACCGTCCGGTGACCAGTTGAAGTCGATGACCTGGTTGGCGTCCGGAGCTGGCAAATCGAGATACCTAATGCTTCCGCTTTCTACATCGAGCAGGCCAACTCTGCGAATCTCGTTGGGATCACCCGGGTAACCGCGGCGTACCTCATTGGGGTTAGTCTCCGTAGCGAGGTAATCCGGGAAGGGCACCTTTCCCATCTCGCGTCGGTCAACGGCATGAAACGCGATGGTTTTCCCATCCGGGGACCACTTGTACGTTGGCCCACTCCATATGCCGGGCCCGATTTCACTTTCCGGTCGGCTATAGCGTCCCTTCGGTAAGCTCGACAGACTGGCGATGCCAATCTCGGTGAGTTGGCGATTCTGTTTGGAAGGGAAGTCAGCAAGCCACAGGTCACCGTTTCGTATATATGCCACTTGCTGGCCGCTTGGCGATAGCGAGAGGTTATGTGCACCTGCCCCGACGGGCATAAGCTGGAGGTCTTCTTCTTGGCTCAGCGATGTCTGCCATAGGTCGTTACCTCGCAGGCTGACAATTGTGTTTGCGTCGGTCCAGAGCATATCGCGCACTGAGGCGGATGCCGTATTGGAAATGAGGCGCACCTCCTTCCCGTCGCTTGTAGATACCCAGAGGCCACGTCCAGGATTTCCTGGTTCACTCCAGGAAAAGGCGAAGTGCTCACTGTTCGGTGCCCACGCAGGCCGGGACGGGCTTGTTCCCGTTAGTTTTGGCGTTGCGAAGAGGTCATCAAGTGTGAGCTCAGTTTCCTGTGCTGTAACTGTTGTGGACATCGCCATCAGTAAGCCAGCCACTATCCATGTTTGCCAAGAAGAAATCTGTTGCATGTGTTTACTTTAGTATCTATCTGGTAAAATAACGGGAGCTTGGGGGTAACACACTTTGCTAGCGTGTAGAATGTCATAACCTCACCTGGTAGAAGGTAGATGGTATGAGGTAGAAGGACACGAAGAATCCTTATCACTTCTACATTAAACCCTATACCATATTACTTAGGCCCAAGCTCACCTTAAAATAATCTTATGCTGCTAAAATAGCGCTCTCGCCATTGGAGCGTGCGCTTTCTAGAGATTTTCCAAGTCAGATTTTTGGTTTCCTCGCTACCTCTTCCTTAGGGATAACGGTTGGTAATGGCGTAGTCCGACCGACAAGGAGTAGCGTACTATCACATAGACATTGTGGTAGCCAATTTTTCTTTATAGCCCATTATCACACGCTTGATGAATTCCTCCTTGTTGGATTTCATAAGTTCAAGTTCATCACTTTCTCTCATGATAGGATTGTGCTCACGCAGATTTTGGTCGCTCCATATTGCCAACTCTACAATCGCAGGTGTCAGAGATAGTCCCTTCTCCGTTAGGTGATACAGCTTCGTCTTCTTATTGGTTGGATGACTTTTTCTCTCAATAAGCTCGTATTGTTCTAAACACTTGAGTTTCACGGTAAGAATACTAGTAGAGATAGCTTCATCACTTTCGATAAAGTCTTTGAATGTTTCCATCTGCTGAATCAACATTTGCTTAATAATTACCAGCATCCATTTATCTCCTAAAACATCAATGGCTGACGTTATTGGGCAGTCACATCTGAATTCTTGCTTCATAACAATCTAATCTTAAACAGTAGGGGAGCAAATATTTTCACGATTTTCACTTTTAAAACCGAAGTAATAACATATATTTACTTCGAAAACAAAAGTAATAATCATTTAGAAAAACTTTACTGTGAGCGAAATCCAAATTTCAACACTGGGCCTTATTCTGTCTATTATTCCCGTTACCCTTCACGGTATCGAAGTACTTTTCCCAATGCAAGCCCGAATGATTGCCAACTGGGTGCTGCCATTCTTTGGACTTAAAAGCCCAAGTGGTAATACGGCTTTAACGCAAGATGAACAACTACGGATGCTCGATGCTGCTTTGGAGGCAGCACCAAAGGAAAAAATGACAAATGCAAAAGACTATATTTTCCTGTTACTTTTCGAGCAACGTCAAGGAGCTATTGGTTTCACAGCAGTAGCGGTAGGTGCTATATATGGAATGGGACTTGAACTTGCTGCACGACAACCCCTGCATCTTCTTTTTGGCGTTGTTGCGGTATTGATGATGTTGGTCAATGCCAATCAAGCAGGTGTCTTACCGTTTTTTGGTAAGCATTCAAGGATCTCAACACATGGTAGGAATGTGGGAATTATTTTTACACCATTCTGGTTAGTTGTTGCGCTGTTGAATTGGTTAGCCTTTTCTTATATGATGGCTTAGTTTTTCTAATTGGCTGCAACGGTTAGTATATGGAAAATAGGCGATTTTGAAGCACCAAACTTTCGGTTAAACACAAAGTCTGAATCGCGCAAAAAGCCTTGAATTCGCTACTGTTTCGCCTATTTTCCATATACGTTGTCAGCCATTGCTTCAATTATTCTTCTGATGAAATGAATTTGTAAACTAATCCTGCTAAAGCGGCACCCACAATTGGAGCAACCCAAAACAACCATAATTGACCCATTGCATTCGCTTCAGCAAAAAATGCGACTGCTGTACTCCTTGCTGGGTTTACAGATGTATTTGTTACGGGAATACTTATTAAGTGAATTAGTGTTAGAGCTAGACCAATAGCCATTCCTCCAAATCCTGGAGAAGCATTCTTGTGAGTTGCTCCAAGAATTACAATCAAGAACATAAATGTCATGACAATTTCTGTTACTAATGCTCCAATCATTCCAAAGTTTACTCCATATACATTGGCATCATAAAAGTTTGTTGCGAAAGCACCAGGTTCTGAACCAACTCCCGAAAAATCAGCCGAACTACTAATTATTAAATATAAAATTGCTGCCCCTAAAGTTCCTCCTAACACTTGAGAGCCAATATATGGTAGCAAATCTTTCTTGTCGAATCTTCCTCCAATCCATAAGCCTACAGATACTGCTGGGTTAAAATGACCTCCAGAAATGTGCCCTAAGGCATATGCTCCTGTTAATACGGTAAGACCAAAAGCAAGAGATACTCCTACAAGACCTATCCCTATATCAGGAATTCCTGCTGCTAGAACTGCACTTCCACATCCTCCTAATACTAACCACATTGTTCCGATAAATTCGGCTATTAGTTTTTTCATCACTTTCTGTTTTGTTTTGATTGTTAGTAAATTTTCATCAACAAAGGCTAACAGTAATTTATACGCACCCTATTACGTATAAACCCTAAGATAATCACAAACAACGTCAACCCTCCCCTCCTACCCCCTTCTTGGAAGCTTTACTGACAGCTCCTACGCATTCATATGTTTCGCCAGCAGGCGATGAAAATGGTGTACGCCTTTTTCCTAGTGGTCAAGACCTACGATCACAAATTTCCAGCCTTAAAAAGTAATTATTTCTAAGCACAGGTAGGTGATTTCCCTTTTGAACGGTCTTTAGAACGTGTTGCAAGTCAAAAATCAACTTTTCTTTACCGAAGAGGAGACATGCTTAATGTTTCCATTATCTGCATGAAATGATCAAGAACAACTACCTCACTGCTTTACTCATCTTTATTTCCTCCATTGCGCTTTACAGCCAACAAAATCGGCCTAATGTATTACTAATTATTGCTGATGATCTGGGCATAGATGTAACCAATGGTTATCAGCAAAACGATCGAATGCCGACCACTCCGGTTCTGGATGCTTTAAGAGAGAGTGGTTTGACCTTTACAAATACCTGGGCTGCTCCTCAATGCACGCCATCAAGAGCCGCTATCATGAGTGGTAAGTATGGTATTAACACAGGAGTGATGCGACCTCCGGGCAATCTGGACCTGATTCATCAGTCCTTATTTAGCCGAATAGCAGAAACAACAAATGGGGAATATGCAGGAGCCCTAATAGGGAAATGGCATATCTCTTCCCCCGCTGATTATGACCATCCGATGCAACATGGCATTGACCACTACGAAGGGCTGTTTACCGCTCAGGTTGCCGATTATTACTCCTGGGACAAGGTAGAAAATGGGGCACTCACCACCAGTGAGGAATATGTAACTACTGATCTAACCAATGCAGCCATTGATTGGATTGCGGATCAAGACAACCCTTGGTTTCTTTGGTTAGCGCATGCTGCACCACACGGCCCATTTCACGTACCACCAAGTGATCTGTTTACGGTATCCGATACCAGTGATAACTTAGGAAAATACCTGGCTGCAATAGAGGCGATGGATCACGAAATAGGAAGACTCCTGAGTAGTATGAGTCAGGAGACGCGTGACAACACCGTCATTATATTCATCGGTGATAACGGGACGCCAGGTGGTGTCGTTCAAAACTTTCCTTCCAACCACGCCAAGGCATCTATGTACGAGGGAGGAGTTCGAGTCCCATTCTTTATCTCTGGCAAAGGAGTTAGTCGGATGAATGAAGTGGATAACAACCTCTGTCATGTTACTGATTTATATGCCACTATTCTGGAGCTCACCGGAGAGCAACTCAATGGAGGAATTCATAATAGCAGGAGCTTGAAACCATTGTTATCCTGCGAAGCTGAATTGAATCGCCCCTACGTTTACACCGACTACCGAGATGGCAATGTATTAACGTGGGCAGTGAGAAATGAGGTGTATAAATTCATAGAAGATGAAAATGGTAACATAGAATTTTACAACATCGCTGATGATATTCTGGAAGCAAACAACCTCATCGGCAGTATGACCATGCAGGAGGAAGATATCCTGGATGATATGCGAGCAGAAGCGCAAATTATTAGAACCGCTTGGTCTTGCAACGATGGTATCCAAAATGGAAACGAGAATGGAATCGATGATTGTGATTATGAATGTGATGGTGATAATTCTACAAGTACGACTAATATTGGTTGTTGTGAAATACCTAGTCAGCCAAGTGTTTTCTACGAGTATATAGAAGGAAATACCAGAAGGATGTATTCCAATAATTTTCCAGATCATGATTACTGTTACAATAGTACCAATCAAATGCCTTCACAAGTTTATCATGACTTTGGGGTAGATCTAAATCCTACGTTTACTGGCGAGATTACTAGTGTTATTCGAAACAATGGCAGGCCAGCAAGGTATTTTAGCGTAGCAAAAAACGGGGTAATCTTCGCTCCTGCACCAGCGACACCATTCATATTCGAAAACCAAAATACGGGTGAGTTTAACTGGGACTGGGTATTTGAACCAAGCACTAACCAGGGCTCTGGTCCAGATTTGGTGGGCCTTGATTGTGCTTCTGCTCACACCGGACCACAAGGGTATCACTACCACGGGAACATGTTCTCTTATGTAGAAAATGAAGTCCCCGGCATTTCAACGACCAATGTACCCCCTACTACCCCACTCCATATCGGTTGGGCATCAGACGGTTTTCCAATTCTGTATCGCTTTGGCCCTGATACCGACGGAAATATCAGAGAATTGCGCCCCAGTTATCAAATAAAACAAGGGCTAAGGCCAGGAGATAATATTACAGAACCTTGTGGAGCTTACAATGGGAAATACACTGCCGATTATGAGTTCATCTGTGGTAAGGGCGATTTAGATGAATGTAACGGCATTCAAGCTCCAGTCACCCTAAATACGGCAAATGGGTTACAGACCTTCCCCTACTTCTATGTTATCACTGCCGCTTTTCCGCAAATACCTAGATGCTTAATGGGTAATGTGAGTATTGATTTCGAAAACGGTAACAATGATCCCCTAATGGGCGTGGACCAGGACAATGATGGCTTCTTAGCAGAATTTGATTGTGATGATAGCAATCCCAACATTAATCCATTAGCGGAAGAAATCGAAGGCAACGACATAGACGAGAACTGTGATGGACTCATTACTTCTATTTCAGATCTCGTAGCGGAACAAATTATCGTCAGCCCGAATCCATCCAATGGTGATTTCAGAATACAGCTGCCCAATAACGAATTGATGTCCATCACGATATTTTCTATCGATGGCCAAAGAATCACCAGCAAAATGGGTACTGGTGAGATCAATTTTAATGGAATTTCACCGGGGATCTACCTCTTGCAGATTTCTGATGCGAATGGTGCCAGTATTTACAAAAAACAAATAGTACAATAACATGAAAGCTCTTTTCCTTATATCCATCCTTTCTCTTGGCGGGATGTTCACGCCTCCCCATGAAATGCCGATAGCGGTATTTCATATCACAACATCAGATGACGTTCTCGAAATTGATATCACTTTTGATCTGGAAGATTTTTCTACATCACTTGGGATCAGGACTACTGACGTAAATCTTGAGAAGGTACAAGATTACCTAAACGAGCACACCCTTTTTCAATTCAACGCTCAAGTGGCCAGTCTGAAAATTTCAGAAGTGCAAATTGTCAGAGATCATATAGAGATCAAAGGGAGTTTTGAAGAAGTACTACAAAACATTGATGCCATCAAGATTGAAAATACTTGCTTGAATAATATTTCTCGTCATTCTAATGTGATCCAAATTGACTTGAATAAGAGCGTGTTGGGAATTTTCTTGCTCTAAGC
>CAJXOS010000242.1 GCA_913057725.1 uncultured Lewinella sp. | reverse complement strand
ACATGCCTTATATGGTTCAAAAAACTTAGGTGCCCTTTGGTGTCTTAGGTGGTTCAAAAAGCGAAGCTAATCATGCCTTTACCCTTTCTAACTTCCAGCCTGACTATTCTCCTGCCGTAAGAATGAAGACAGTTCGTTAGAGTTTATGCACCTGTGTGCCCATTGATAGTTATTTTCGTGCCAAAATAATTCATCATTCAAAAGACCATTATGAAGAAGTTTTTACTCCTGTTACTCACTATTGCTAGTGTACAATTGGTAGCTCAAGAAGTGGCACGTACCATTGTCGTTGAGCACTTTACCAATTCACGTTGTGGAATTTGTTCCAGCAGAAACCCTGGCTTCTATAACAACCTGAACAGCCAAGAAGGAATCCTTCATATTTCCTTTCACCCAAGCTCTCCATATCCAAACTGCGTTTTGCACCAGGTAAACCCAGGTGAAAACAATGACCGTACTACCTACAATGGCGTATTTGGAGGCACCCCACGTCTAGTGATCCAGGGTGAAGCTATTTCTGCTAGTACCAACTATGGTAACGCTAGCATTTTTGAGCCCTACCAGAATCAAACTACCCCAATCAGCATTACGATTGAGCAGCACAAGCCTGCTGGCGAAATGACTATCAGAGCCACCATCACTGCTGAAACTGATAACGAAATCGGCATGGCCAAGCTATTCCTGGGCGCTGCTGAAGCTGTGGTTATGTACAATGCTCCTAATGGCGAAGACGAGCACTATGATGTGTTCCGCCGCACCTTCAATGGTGAGCCTACTGGTGCAGATATTGCTGTTCCTGCTACTGCTGGTGAGTCTGTCATCATCGATGCAACCATTATGCCAGAGGAAGATTGGGTAGTGGACGAGCTATTCACCGTAGCGATCCTACAAGATGCCGACTCTAGAGCGGTCATCCAATCTGCTGCGAGTGATCCAGCTGACAACAGCCCAATCACAAACACTCAAGAGTTGAACACGCTTGAAGCTAGCATCTACCCTAACCCAGTTAGTGATCTATTGACCATCCAATTGGCAGATCAAGGTGAAGCTACATTCGTACTAAGAGATGGTACTGGTAGAAACTTATTGAACGGCGTATTCCAGCAACAAACACAAGTGGATATGGAACGCCTACCAGCTGGTACGTACTGGCTAGAAATTACCACCGCTGACGCACAGGCTGTGCGTAAGGTGGTGAAGTAATATTTTAGTTGAATTAGTTGAGTTAGTTAGATGTGTTGACAAGATGCATATATCTAACTAACTCAACTAAATTCACTAATACAACTAATCTAATTGCTCTAGTTATCCTGCGCCGCAAAAACCTTACGAAGCAGATCAGTTGTACGCGCACTGATATTATTGCGGATATTCAACTCCTCTTTGGCTACCATCGAAAATAGGCCATCCAAAGCTTGGCGCGTCACATAATCATCTAAGTCTGGATCTACCTGCTCTCCGATCAAGGGAATACGGTTGTAGGTATTCACGGCATCTGACCAGTACTGACGGGCATTAAACTTATCCAAGGACGCTACGATTACCGGGTTAAACTCGTCGTAAAGCCGCTGGTAGGTTGAGCTTTCCAGATAGCGAGTAGCGGCGTCTTTCTCTCCTTTCAGAATCCCCAGTGCATCGCTGATAGTCATTGCTTTAATGGCATCTACGAAAATGGGTTTAGCCTTTGTGGCGGCATCCTCCGCACCTCGATTGATTTTCTCTAGAATGGTTTCTTCGACTGCCGAAAACCCAGGGATATTTTGTAGACGATCGGTAACCTTCCTTGCCTCTTCCGGGAGCAAGATCTTATAGGCACTCTTGTAATAACCGTCTTCACGAGACAGTAAGTCAGATCCTTTACCGATTCCTAACTCTAAGGCTTGTTTCAAACCACCTACGATTTCGCCGTTGGTCAGGGCAGTTTCACCGAGCACTGCTCCCAGTACTTGTGAAAGATCGGTAGTGGAATCACAGCTCGTAAATGTTATTGAACTAAGGGCAAGTATAAGCGTGAAATGCTTGAACATAAGATTTGCTTTTTTGTATGAGACGCAAAAAGAACGCACAAGGCTCGGTTTGCCCCGTTAGCGAAAAGTTAATTTTAGAAGTTTTTCTAGCGTAAGCCTCCGAATAGGCCACCACCGCCAAAACCGCCGCCCATTCCGCCGCCGCCACCGCCGCCGCCAAAACTACCTGTCTTGACCTCAATGTAGGCTGCCTTCACATCACCGCCCAATGGTGGAGCCATCTTACGAATGACCAGACGGATACCACTTATATTATCGTAATAATCAGAAATACGCCCGATAATTCGATCCGCAAGTGTCTCGATCAGTTGCGCCGACTTTTTCATTTCGGACTGAACCATCAGATAAACGGTCTCGTAATTCACCGTCTGACCAAGGTCATCCATCATGGCTGCACCACGGGTGTTAGCGGAGATATAAATATCGATGACAAACTCGTTGCCCAAGACCTCTTCTTCTGGGTAAAATCCATGCGGGCCATGGAAACGCATACCTTCAAGACCAATGACTGCCATAGTAGGAATTATTAGTGCGGGACTAATGTAGCTAATCCTTTCCCAATAGGTAAAATCAGCGTCACTCTTTTGAACGGCGAGCGGTAATAAAGGCCGAAAAACGTACCTTTGCCCCAATTCAAAAAGTTGGAGCTTAAAACCACCAATTTGGAGGCTCCCTAACCAATTAAAAGTGTAAGTGCTATGGCAGCAAATAGCAACGGTACGACGACACCAAGAATAGAGAAAAAAGCCCGCGAAGATCGCTTTCAGTTTCATGACCACTACCTGGTAGAGGATTTGCTGGATGATGATCACCGCATGGCTCGCTCGGCGGTGCGCGACTGGGTGAAGCAGGAGGTGTCTCCGATCATTGAAGAATATGCCGAGCAGGCAAAATGCCCAACACACCTGTTCAAAGGTTTGGCAGAAATCGGTGCCTTTGGCCCGAGCCTACCAGTAGAGTACGGCGGTGGCGGAATGGATGAGATCGCCTATGGTGTGATCATGCAGGAATTGGAACGAGGCGATTCTGGTATTCGTTCGATGGCATCTGTACAAGGCTCTTTAGTAATGTACCCGATCTATCGTTTCGGTTCTGAAGAGCAGAAGCGCAAATATCTACCTAAGTTGGGTAGCGGTGAGTTCATCGGCTGTTTCGGCTTGACGGAACCTGACCACGGCTCTAACCCAAGTGGAATGGTAACCAACATCAAGGATGATGGCGATGCTTACATCCTGAACGGTTCGAAGATGTGGATCACCAACTCTCCGTTAGCAGATATCGCAGTGGTATGGGCTAAGGATGAAGAAGGTATCATCCGCGGTTTGATCGTGGAAAAAGACATGCCTGGCTTCAGTGCTCCTGAGATTCACGGCAAATGGTCTTTGCGTGCCAGCATCACAGGCGAGCTAGTATTCGAAGACGTACGCGTACCTAAAGCAAATGTACTACCAAACGTGCAGGGACTGAAGGGACCATTGTCTTGCTTGAGTAAAGCACGCTACGGTATCGCCTGGGGTGCAGTAGGAGCAGCGCTTGATTGCTACGACTCTGCGCTACGTTACAGCATGGAGCGCGAGCAGTTTGGCAAGCCTATTGCCGGTTTCCAGCTGACGCAAAAGAAATTGGCAGAAATGCTAACGGAGATCACAAAAGCACAATTGCTGTCTTGGCGCTTGGGCACCTTGGCAAACAAAGGCCAAGCTACACCTGCACAGATTAGTATGGCTAAGCGTAACAATGTGGCTATGGCCCTTGATATCGCTCGTGAAGCTCGCCAGATTCATGGTGGCATGGGTATTACCAACGAATACCCAGTAATGCGCCACATGATGAACCTTGAGACGGTGCTAACCTACGAAGGTACGCACGACATCCACCTGTTGATTACAGGTATGGCTGTTACTGGTCTTAACGCGTTCAAGTAAACAGTTAGAATAATAGTTGTCGGGTAACCACTAGGTTATCCGACAACACTTCTCAGCTATTCCGAGCTTTTTCCAGCCCACCAAAGCCCGGTTTCGTTGCATCTCCCCCGTTGTTGCCTGCATTTTCTCCACCTATCTATAACAAATCCGCAGGTAGAAAACGTTAATAGTCTGATTATACCCTACTTTTGTTACCTCAACCAACCAGAAGCACTGGTATAAAGATCTGGTATGTTGAGGGAGAAGGACAGCTCTTAGTACACTGTGTATTAAGTTAGTTGATATTTTGAACGAGGAGATTTTTCCCTCAATTGAGGCGCTACGGAGTCTCGTAGCCAAAGCTACGAAGGCGAGTACGCAACGAAGAGTGAGGGAGAAAGAACCCTTCAAAATGTTAAAAAGCTTAGTACACAGTGTACTTAATTCCCTTGATTGTAAATAAAAGGACAGCGCTAATGAGATTTTTTTGGCACATCGCCGCTTTCAGCCTTGTCATCCTGTTTGGCATCAGCCCAGAACAGACTACGGCACAAGAGGTGGAAATCGTTCTTGATAATCCTTCCTTTGAAGATATTCCCCGCCATAGTCGCGAACCACGCTACTGGACCGACTGCGGATGGCCTAGTGAGTCGCCACCAGATGTACAACCTGATTTTACTTTCCAAGTAACCAAACAGGCATTCTCTGGTAACACCTACCTAGGTATGGTTACTCGAGACAACGACACCTGGGAGTCGGTAGGACAATTACTAAACCAACCGCTTGAGGAAGGGAAATGCTATGAGTTTAGCATGAAGCTGGCTCGATCTCTATCGTATTACAGCGTAAGTCGAGAGAAGAACGTTCCGGCTAACTATGTGGAGCCGATCAAGCTCCGGATTTGGGCCGGATTTGGCATGTGTGATAAACGCGAAATGCTGGATGAGTCGCCTTTAGTGAGCAACACAGATTGGCAAGAATTTAAGTTTAAGTTCGAGCCTAGTGGTGGCTATACGCACTTCATCTTGGAGGCATTTTACAAGACACCTTCATTGTTTCCGACCAATGGAAACTTGCTGCTAGATGATGCATCGACAATCAAGATGATTCCTTGTGATGAGCCAGTACCAGATGGTCCACAAGATCCTGAGCCTGTTTCTGAGCCATTAGCTAACGTGGTACCGCGTTCACCAAATACGCCGGCTCAACCAGATCGTCCAACCCCAACGCCACCGCGTCCGCAAACGCCGCCTGAAGAGCAAACA
The DNA here is from genome assembly GCA_913057725.1 of uncultured Lewinella sp. GTDB lineage: Bacteria > Bacteroidota > Bacteroidia > Chitinophagales > Saprospiraceae > Lewinella. The sequence goes on along the minus strand of CAJXOS010000242.1, from coordinate 2,309 downwards.
ATTGCCGGTGTCAAGCGCTCGGAAATGACCGCAGGTGCGACGATCACTTTGGAGAATATTCAATTCGAAGCGGATAGCTCTAGAATTATCCCTCAGTCCTTACCTGCCTTGGAAGAACTACGGGAGTTCCTAGCAAGCAATCGTGATGTTACGGTAGAAATTGGCGGCCATACCAATGGATGGGCAGACAAGAACTACGCCGTTACCCTTTCCACTGCTCGTGCGAAATCTGTTGCTGATTATCTCGTGCGAAAAGGAATAAGTCGTAACCAAGTGCGATACAAGGGTTACGGAAAGGAAAAACAAATAGATACCAATGAGACTGCGGCTGGACGAAGACGAAACCAGCGAGTCGAAATAAAGATATTGGATATGTGACGCCGTTGAGTGTCTCCTTAAAAAGGCCTTGTCGAAGTATTTTCGACAAGGCCTTTTTCTTTATCTGGTAGGTACAACCAAGTGCGATCAGCCCCAACTTCATTTAAGGTTTAGCCTCACTATTCAGAACAAACTGTCCGTCAACTTGCCGGTCGTTAGACTTTTGTGATATTCTCGTGAGTAGTCGGTGATATGTGATTGTGATTTTTGAGTCATCAATTTTTTCACACTCAACAGTCTTAATATCGACTAAACCAAATTACCAAAAATGAAGACCGAACTCGTTCGAAGGGCCCTCTTCCTGGGGGGACTCCTCTTTTTCATGCTATTCTTACCCGTCCTGAGCTGGGCACAGTTTGAAGCTATTGTGATCAGTGAGATCAACAGCGACAATCAAGTAGAGCTCATTAACACGGGAACTCAAACTGTCGATATCGGAAGCCTCTGGCTTTGCGATTTCCCAGCCTACCAAACTGTTGCCAGTTCAACATTGAGCCTTGATTGTGGAGACACAAACCTTGGCCCTGGTGAAGTACTCGTAGTAACCGACTGGACCGTAGACCCTGCCGATGGTGAGCTGGGACTCTACACATCTACTGCCTTTGGAAACCCAAATGCGATCCTGGACTATGTAGAATGGGGTTCTCCCAATCATACACGGTCTAGTGTAGCTGATGCTGCTGGCATCTGGAACCAAGGGGATTTTGTACCTGCCTTTTCTAATGGGCAATCAATACTCTATGATGGCACCAGCGATGCGCCTAGTGCATGGTCAGCTGGCACGCCGAATTTATGTATTGACAATCTTGCTGTTCCTTGCGACGTGGAAGGTGGCACCCTTTCAGGTGGCCCATTTGTCTTTTGTATCGACGGACAAGCAGATATGCTTGCTGATGGCGACATTACCTTAAGTGGTGAATCAGGAGACTTGACTGCCTGGATTGTTACCGATGACCAAGGAAACATCTTGGGCCTACCACCAAGCCCAACCGTTGTCGACTTTGATGGCGCTGGCGCTGGCCTTTGCCGAGTATGGCACATCAGCTATCAAGATGGCCTTACTGGCCTGGCACAAAATGGAAACATTGGAGATTTAGATGGTTGTTTTGACCTATCTAATGGTGTTGATGTCATCCGTGAAGAGCCTGATGGTGGAACTGTTAGCCTTATTAATGGAGGTACAGAGTTTATTGGCTGTGCTGGTGACATTACTTTCGAAGTAAGTCATAGCACATCTGCCGCTAACTTGAGCTACTGGTATATCATTACTGACGATCAAGATAATATTCTTGACTTCCAAAGTTCTGCTAACGGTGGCAATCTCGATTTGAGCGGCGCCCCAGCAGGTACTTGCCGTGTTTGGGGATGGAGCTACCGTGGGTTGCCGAACCCAGTTTTAGGCGATAACATCTCTACCCTTAATGATGATGCCTGTGAAGAGATCTCTTCTAACTTCATCACAGTTTACCGCGAGGTACCAGATGGTGGTACCGTAACACTAGCAAACGGTGGCACAGAGTTCATCGGTTGTGCTGGTGATATCGTTTTTGATGTAACCCACACTACTACCGGTGGCGCACTCAGCTACTGGTACATCATTACCGATGATCAAGATAACATCCTGGCCTTCCAAAACTCCGCTAATGGAAACACCCTCGATCTGAGTGGTGCTCCTGCTGGCACTTGCCGCGTTTGGGGTTGGAACTATCGAGGACTACCTGACCCAATTGTTGGGGACAACATTTCAACACTTAACGACGATTTCTGCGAAGATATCTCTGATGACTTCATCACGGTATACCGTGAAGTACCAGACGGCGGTACAGTAACGCTAACCGACGGTAGTACGACCTACACCGGAACCGCTGGAAACATCGTTTTCGATGTGGTACACACTACTACTGGTGGCACACTCAGCTACTGGTACATCA
>CAJXOS010000241.1 GCA_913057725.1 uncultured Lewinella sp. | reverse complement strand
GTATTCATTTCCATGAAGTAGAAGTTCCGGTACTTATCCACTAGGAATTCTACCGTACCCACTCCTTCGTAGTTGATGGCTTCACCAGCACGAACGGCTGCTTCTCCCATTCTTTCCCGCAACTCGTCGGTCATGAATGGAGAAGGGCACTCCTCCACCAATTTCTGGTGACGGCGCTGAATAGAGCAATCACGCTCTGAGAGGTGTACTACCTTACCAAATTGGTCTCCAACGATTTGGAATTCAATATGGCGTGGCTCTTCTACGAATTTCTCGATGTAGATACCATCATTACCAAAAGCTGCTTTCGCTTCCTGACGAGCAGAGTTCCAGTTTTTCTCGAACTCCTCGGCAGCAGGAACGATACGCATTCCTTTACCACCACCACCAGCAGTGGCTTTGATCATGACTGGGTAGCCAATCTCGCCGGCAACCTTCTGGCCTTCTTCCATGTTCTTCACCAAACCATCAGAACCAGGAACAACTGGTACTTCGGCTGCGATCATGGTTTCTTTAGCCGTAACCTTATCCCCCATACGGCGAATCTGGTCTGGCGTAGGCCCGATGAACTTGATCCCATATTCCGTACACACCTCAGCAAAGTCAGCGTTTTCGGCTAGGAATCCATAACCAGGGTGAATGGCATCGGCATTGGTAATTTCAACCGCGGCCATAATCTTAGGGATATTCAGATACGATTCCGAAGACGAAGGAGGTCCGATACAGACGGCTTCATCAGCAAAACGTACGTGAAGGCTTTCACGGTCGGCGGTCGAATATACTGCGACCGTCTTGATATTCATTTCACGGCAAGTCCGGATAATGCGCAAGGCAATCTCTCCCCGGTTAGCTATGAGTACTTTCTTAAACATAGGCTGGGAACTTGAGCAGGGTTACTCCAACAATAACCCCCTGAAAAAATGTAAGGTGGTCGGTGCAATTATCCTTTCGGGTCAACCAGGAAGAGTACCTGGTCATATTCAACAGGCTGGGCATCTTCTACCATCACCTTTACAATCTTTCCGCTCACCTCAGAATCTACTTCGTTGAACAGTTTCATTGCCTCGATGATACATACTGTATCACCCGACGCAATGGTATCACCAACTTTCACGTAGACAGGCTTGTCCGGTGAAGGTGAGCGATAGAATGTTCCTACCATCGGAGACTTAACCTCCACGTAGTTTGAAGTGTCTTCTTCACCTCCGTCTGCTGCTGGAGCAGCAGGGGCAGCAGCCGGTGCTGGAGCGGCGGCCGCAGGAGCAGCAGGCGCTACAGGAGCAGCAGGTGCTGGAGCATAAGAAGGACTCACGGATGGAACCGAGATTACAGATGTAGCATTAGAAGAACCATTATCTGCTGGCACAAAGTGCTTTGTACGAACAGAAATGGAAAACTCGCCATTTTTCATCTTGAGTTCAGCTAACTCTAAGCGACTAACGAGTTTGAGAAGGTCTTGTATTTCTTTGGGTGACATACCGTCAAAGATTGGTTAAGCGACAACCCAAGATAGACAAAATGTGTCGGACCTCAGGCTGATGGGCAATTCAAGCAAATATATGCAGACTATGATTTTACGCGTTCCACGTAGCTACCAGTAGCAGTATCAATTTTGATCTTATCTCCCTGGTTTACGAACAATGGAACACGAACTTCCGCGCCGGATTCTACCGTAGCAGGCTTCAAGGTGTTAGTGGCAGTATCACCCTTCACACCAGGCTCCGTATAAGTGATTTCCATAATCACATACTGAGGCATATCCAAGGTCAATGGAATCTCCTTGGCAGCATGGAACAGGATATCAACATCCATCCCTTCTTTCAACAAATCACTGCGATCAATAAACTTCTCATCGATGCTTACCTGATCAAAGGTTTCCGTATTCATGAAGTTGAAACCCATGTCGTCATTGTACAAGTACTGATACTTCCGACGCTCCACACGTACATCTTGTACTTTGTGTCCAGCTGAGAAAGTATGGTCCAGGACTCGACCACTGGTTAAGCTTTTAATTTTGGTACGAACAAAAGCCGCTCCTTTACCAGGCTTCACGTGCTGAAACTCTACAATTACCCAAGTGTCATTGTTCAGTTCCAGGCACATGCCCTTGCGAATATCTGAAGTCGTTGCCATGCAATAAAAAGGTTTATCTTTCAAAAAGCGGGGCAAAGATAGGCATATCCAGCACAATGCTTAAAAAGTGCCCTAAAAATTATGCCCGACTAAGGTTGCGCCCTCCAGTTCTGAAGGCCTTGGCACCCTAGTCGGGCATGGTCTCTTTGCCTTGGAAAAGGTTACTCCTCCACCGCTAGTTTTTCATTTTTAAACGTGAGGAAGAACAACACGAGAACTGCAGCAGCGAAAATGGCTGGCATGGTCCAGATCGCCTTCCAGTCTTGTACTCCAGCCACATCCGTATAGCTATCCGAAATAGCTCCCGCTACCTCAAAACCGATTAACATACCTAAACCGTAAGTAGCTAAAGTAATTAGCCCCTGAGCTGCACTCTTATAGCGCTCTCCAGCCTTGGCATCGGTGTAGATTTGCCCGGATACAAAGAAGAAATCATAACAAATACCATGTAGCGCAATACCCAATATGAGCATGAAGCCTTTACCGTCCACATCTCCGTAAGCAAACAACAAGTAGCGGATCACCCATGCTGCCATTCCGAAAAGCAAGGTATTCTTGATACCATATCGCTTTAGAAATATTGGCAGTAGCAACATGAAGATCACTTCCGAGGCTTGTCCAATGGTCATTTTACCGGTTGCATTTTCCATACCTATGTCTACCAGAAATGGATTCGCTTGCTGATAGTAGAACGCCAATGGAATACAAATAAGGATAGAACTGATAAAGAACACCAGGAAGTTGCGCTCTTTAAGCAAAGTCAAAGCTTCCAGGCCTAGTAAATCGCTAATACTGGCCGCTTCTGTGCCTTTGGCCTTTGGTGGCGTCTTCGGTAACGTAAAGCTAAATAAGCCCAGCGCCAAAGAAGCAGCAGCACCCATCATGAAGGTATTCCGCAATGCACCGCTAGCAATACTTTCCGCAGAATCCCAACCGAAGAGATAACTAATTGCTAGACCAGCTACAATCCAACCAATGGTACCCCATACCCGAATCAAGGAGAATTCCTTCGCGGGGTCTTCCATTTGATTGAAGGACACACTGTTTACCAAAGCCAAAGTTGGCATGTAAACGATCATGTAACCTAGAACGAACGGGTAGAAGGATGAAAAATCACTGGCATTAGCCATCATATACATTAGCCCTGCCCCTACCAGATGTAGAATAGCAAGGATGCGTTCTGCATTAAAATAGCGGTCGGCAATGAGGCCAATAATAAATGGAGCAATGATAGCCCCCCAGGATTGGGTGGAAAATGCCTTGGCAATCTCTCCACCATCCGATCCTAATGTTTCTCCTAAGAAGGTACCTAAGGTAACGAACCAGCCTCCCCAGATGAAGAACTCCAGGAACATCATCACCGAAAGCTGAATATTGGTATTGCGTGTCATATCTGATTGATCGTTTTGTTTAGACAGAATAATTTAGTGCGACAGTTGTCAAGTCGCGTGGCTACAGTTCCAGAACCTTGATATTCCGGAACCATACGCGGTCACCGTGGTCTTGTAGCGCAATGTGTCCCTTTCGGGCCATTCCCCAACCTTCCATATCGCGGAACTTACTGCCGGCAATCATGCTCTTCCAATTGCTATCGTACATGGTGGTCTCTACTACCTTACGACCGTTGAGCCAATGTTCAAGCTGACCATCTTTAATGCGGATGCGCACCCGATTCCATTCACCAGACGGAAGCACTGTTTCCGGTAGCGCAGTAATCAAGTCATACAAATCACCCGCTCGGTGTTTCTCAATCGCAGCATCTGGGTGGCAGGTATTATCGAGCACTTGCATCTCAGGGCCTGTTTGCCAAGGGTGATCAAAGTCTTCAGACTCCACCGCATTATACATGATACCACTATTGCCACAAGCAGAGATTTTCCATTCCAATCTCAACTCAAAGTTTTCGTATTCGCCTTCCGTAATGATATCGCCACCATCTTCTGCTTGCCAGCTGGAGCCAATAGTTGACTTACCAAAGTTGCGCCAACCGTTCGTTGTTTCACCATCAAAGAGCAGCTTCCAACCTGCATCACGCTCCGCTTTGGTCAGCTGATTCGCTGCCGGTGGAGCAGGTGCTGGGCTGTTCATACCTGGATCGTCGGTTGGTATTTGATTCAGGGTATACCAGGCTTCTGTTGTCCACAGGCTACGGCCCGCAGTGCTGGTCCAATAATAGGGCAAGCGAACATAGATGACGTGCTGCTCTTGCATACCATTTAGCTCAAGGAATACCTTCTTACGGTCAGCAGACATATGAACAGACTGTACCGGCATCCGGCGATCATCTAGCTTCGGTCCACCATATTCATTTGTCGGCAGATAGTACCACTGACGTACATTGTAATCGGCTGCATCCGCGCCAAATGCGGGATCAAGTGGTTCGGTAAATTCTATCTCTACTCCATTACTTTTGGCACGTACTGCCAACATTTCAAAGGCAGGGTCGCCATTGTACTTGAGGCGCTGCAAGCCGTACCACAGCTTACCACTATGTTGCCAGTTACCGGTAGAACCGATACCACCTACATAAAGCGCATCATCAGGGCCCCAGACGAGGCGATTTACTCCCGCTTCCAGTCCTTGGATAAAGCGGAATACACAACCTTGATATTCACCATCTACTTTCTCGACGAAAACCCGCTTCACACCACCATGCGTAACCTCGCCATGAATCATCTGCCCTGTATACGGACCATCATTCAGATAGCCAGGTGTAGAAGGTGAGTTACCGATCTCATCTTGTGGCAACCAGACTACAGGTTGCTTCACGGTTTGCTGTGCTACCCGTGCAGAGTCCACCGCACGTGAGCCAAAGAATGCTCCTTCTGATACGTGCAGTATCTTAGAAGACGGCAACCAGTCGCCCTGATTGTCAGCGATGAATATCTCGTTATCGACACCGACTCCTACGCCATTTGGTGTACGAAGCCCTTCTGCCACGATCTCCATCTTCCCTGTTTCACTGTGAATGCGTACCGCCTTACCACGATCCTTAGGTTGATCCGGTGCACTAGCTCCACCAGGTAGAATACCAATTGCCAATGCCGCATAGAAGTATGGCTGCTGATAAGCTAGACCGAAGGCGAACTCGTGGAAGTTTGCCGAGACCTGCCAGTCATTGCTAACTGTGCGGTACTCATCCGTCATCTCATCACCATCGTGATCAATCAGCTGAGTCAGCTCCTGTTTTTGTAGAACGTAGATAGAACCATCTACTACTTTCAAACCGAGCGGCTCGGCCAGACCTGCAGCGATGCGCTTATATGACATTTGCGATGGATCTCCTGAGCTAACACCATCCACGATATATACGCTACCGTCGGCATCCCAAGTGCTAATGACCATTCGGCCATCCGGCAGAAAATCCATACCTCCCACCTTAGGCGAGAAGCCATCAGGACGAGCCTGGCTTAGGTCGTAGCTGGGGTGTACTTCATTCAATGCAGCCGCATCACCTGGAATGATGTTATCCTTAGATAGGTTCGCACTTACCACATCCGGTTGATCTTGTCGGCGGTGCATCATCACGTAAGATGGAACCGGCTCAAAGCGCTTAGTCTCAAAAGATCGCCAGGTGAGACGGAAAGTGCGTCCACCAAGGCCTTGGAAGAACAAAGCCCGGAACGGGTGATAACCTTCAGCAAGAACTACTTCGCCATCCACCGAAGTATCACCGTGGAAACCATCGTTTCCAATCACTACTTCATCATCAATAATGAGGACGGAACCATCATCACTGGTGAGGCGGAAAGTATAGTTGTTTGTCTTTGGAATACGCAGATAACCTTCTACTTCGATGGCAAAGTTCTCCTCAAGCTCACCGAAATCAGCAGCGTAGAAGTTTACTTCCGGCAGGATACCAGAGAAGACTGGCTCCGAGTCATAGTCAACATCATATACCGATGACACATTACCATCGGTCAGCCACAAGTGCCCTACGGCACCTGGAAGGAAATCGTTAGCATCTACATCGGCCCCCTCTTTAGCGGCTGAAAGATCTACCCCCTCATCGGTCTGGATCGCAGCTAAGCGTTCTTCATCCTCCGCATCAAGTTCCATGATGTAATTGACCATGGCACGTGCCTGTGCTGGAGGTAAATCTGGGTGCGGCGTCATAGCAGCTTCGCCCCAGTTACCAGCACCTCCCTGGAGGACCTTGTTGACCAGCATGGTCACATTTTCTTCATTATTGATATACCGGCGGGCTACATCCACATAAGATGGCCCAATCGTTTGTAGGTAAGTATTGTGACAAGACCGACAATCACTCCGAGCGATAAGGCGGAAACCTAAAGGACGACGCTCTTCTTCTTCGGCGCCTGCTACCCTATTCTCATTTTTGATCCCAGGACGATTTGTGAAAAAGGCCTTCAGAATAGTGATACCATTATTTACCAACTGGAGTCCACCATCTACAACTATGTTGGCCATCTTGGTATTACCAGCATTCTCACTGGTTTGATCTATCCATTCACCATTCGTCTTCAAGGCTGTTGCCGTCGGTAGACTAGCATACTGTGTGCTCATCACAACTTGTACGCCTTCTGGCACATCCGCAGTCTCGAAGGTTCGTGCCAAGCCGGTTTGGCCGTATTCGTTGGTGTAATACTCTGGCCTTTCCTTTACGTGGATTACGGTACCGTCATCGAGCTGAAGCTCGTACTTAATCCAAACCTGTTCATCTACATAGTGATGACCACGGTATTGCACATTCACCGGTACTTCATTACCGCCCTGAAGAACATGCCAAGGCTGTTCAACGGAGCTCTCCAACCAGCGATCTCCTAATGAGCTCGGCTGCGGACCGTGCACGGTAGTGTATACCGCACCATCCAGATTAACACTTCCGCGCCACGCCTTGACAAGGGCCGCGTTTTCCGTGCTATAAGCTAACCACAAATTATCGTGGAGCGCTACCGTAAGCATCCTCGGCTGGCCATCAAGGACCGACCTAAATACCCATGGCAAATGAGGGCGCTCAGGAGTAGGAGTTTCTGAAGATTGGCAGCTGTAGAAGACGAGTGCTATCACAGCCAGAAATAATAGGCGACGGATCATAACAGTAGAGGTTCGGACGAGAATAGCTGACTGAATATCAAATAGCTATTCTAATTTGCCCACTTAGTTGGTAATTGATTTTCCGAAGCATTCGGTCATTGGGGAGGCAAAGTGCCTAAGACAAATAGATAATGTACTTAGAACACTTACCAAAGCAAAAAAAGGAAAATATTCGGAGAATCTTCCCTTTTAGTGCTCGTCAAAAATGAACTTTCCTCTTTCAATTCAGGCTTTTAGCTTGAATAATCTCCTGAATTTTCGATTATTCCTTCACTAAAATCCTGGGTAATTCTATTAATGTAAGGCTTGCTGTTCAA
>CAJXOS010000240.1 GCA_913057725.1 uncultured Lewinella sp. | reverse complement strand
CGGGGTCGAAGGTTCCAAAGCTCAGAAAGACTCGGGCAAAGATCTCCTGGATGACATCGGGTTGGTCGCTTTCATTGGCAACGTACCGCTTGGTGATCGAGTAAACATACCCAATACAAGCCTGGTAGAGTTGCTTAAAGGCGGCGTTATCACCTTTTCGAACGGATACTAATACACTTGGATCAACCATGGTTAGGATTCAGGAAGTAAAGGCTAAACCCGAAAACCGGAGAAGTGTTTGACGCAGAGTGAGCACTAATTATTTGGATCTCCTCTCCTTGGTTCTCAGGTTTAGCTTTAAACTGGGTTTATCCTCTATTCACAACTTGTGATGAACTCACATAAGTCTTCATCAGAGTTCAGCTCTACCGTTGAGCCATCCTCCTGTACCGTAACCGTAATTGGATAGACCAGCTCCACTTGTCCAACGAAATTGAATGGAGCGCCCGTTTCTGCGTAGTAATCCTCTACACTATTCAAAGTGACAGGAGCACCATCAACGGTAACCTCTACTGGATAGTTGATGTCGAATGGACATTCGAAGACAGTGAAAATATTGTGAGCATTGAAAAACAGTATGATATGGGCATCCGGATCACATGGCTCGGTTGGTTCGATCGTAATAATGCATGGCAGAAGCAATTCAATAAACTCCTGTTCACTGTTGACAGCGATTAGCCCACCATCAGCGTCCACCAAATTAAATGGGTATTCTATTGTGTAGTGTACACCACTTAGGATTAGATCAGCTTCTTGGTTAGCATCTTCTATGATGATAGTTTCGCCATCGGCGGTAATAACCGTGTACGGGAATTGAATGGTCAAATCTGCCAGGTAACACTCGCCAAGTTCGTCGAGGTCAATTGTTGTACCTCCTTCGGTGCCTGATGGTACATTTCCATCGCACTCGTAGTATAGATCATAAAACCCAGCTACGCTTTCGATGACCACTTCTTCACCGTCTTCGTCTGTAACGGTCATTGGCAACGTAAAGGCCAGGCTTGGTACAGTGATGATTAAATCTACCAGCTCTGCCTCATTCGTGGCTACGTAAGCATTACCATCGATATCTTGTAGATCAACTGGATAAATCAAGTCAAAGCAAAGATCCTCGAACAAGAAGGCTGGAATTAGAAGTGTGCCATCTTCGGTCTCGGTATCATCCCAACCGTCATCAGGAATACAAGAGGCAAATTGCATGCCCAACTCCATATTGTCATTGACCTGAACGCTTTCTCCGTCTTCTGTGGTGACGTTCAGTGGAAAAACGAAGTCTACGATAACGAGGCCCGACTCTGGATCACCAGCGGCTTCGAATTCCTCAATGGTGGTGATCTCAATAGTGCTTCCGTCTTCCAATAGGAGTTCGAAAGGAAAATCAATCGAAAAACAGCCTAACTCTAAGCCTTCATTGGTCGTGGTTTGAAGCGCTGCAATTAGGTTATTGACAACTACGACTTCTGGTTCAAAACCAGGGTCTGGCGTAGTAGTGTTGTCTAAGTTCTCGCGATCACAACTGGCAAAGAGGATCGCTACAAAAAGAAAAAGGAAAGAAAATTTACTAAAAAGTCTCATGCGTGATAGTTATTGAATACTGACATTGAAATGGGGTTCCGATCGGTATCGCCAACTATATGCGGAGACTATTCAAAACGTTGCACCTGTTCTATCTTTTTTTGATTTTCTCGAGAAATTAGTACCAACTACAACAAATAAAAACACCCCGAGCCTGCATGAAAACAGACTCGGGGCGCAAACTGTAAAAGTTGATTTACAGCCGTTTATCCTCTACTTACAGCAGGAACTTGATCTGGATCTAGGAGATCATAGAACTGATCGAGCTTTGGTAGAATAATTATTCTTGTGCGACGATTAGTGGAACGATTTTCAGCAGTATCGTTGCCAACTAGCGCATTGTATTGACCGCGGCCAGCGGCAATCAAGCGATTCGGATCAATACCATGCTGGCTTTGCAAGGCGCGAACCACAGAAGTAGCACGTAGAACACTTAGATCCCAGTTGTCTTTAACACAAGCAGTACTGATCGGCACATTGTCAGTGTAGCCTTCGACCATCACCTCCAAATCTGGGCGTGCCTGTACAATTCGGGCAATCTTACCTAGTACCTCGTTTGCTCGGCTAGTGATATTGTAGCTACCACTTTGGTACAGCATTTTATCAGACAGGTTAACAAAGACCACGGTTTTATCTACCTGAACTTCCACATCGTCATCAGCGATGCCATCATCCAATACACTCTTCAGATTTACGGCTAAAGCCAGATTGATAGAATCCGTCTTATTCTTAGCAGCTTGCAATAGGCGGATGTACTGATCCTTGCCTTCCAGCTGCGACAAGGTCTCTGATACATTATCATTAGCAGACTGCGACAATACGGTTACATTATCCAGCTGTTGTGAAATTTGATCGCGCTGCGAACGCACATCTTGCACCTGGTCTTGCAGCTGAACGATTTGCGCATCCCTACCTTCTAGTAAAGCAGTCAAACGGGTACGTTCTTGCTCGCAAGTATTCAATTGGCGCGTCAGACGATTAAGGTCTGCCGCACTTTTGGACTCCGTTTCATTGCAGAGATCCAGCTGTGACTGAAGCGCGTCGTACTGCTTCTTGCTCACACAGCTTACAAGCAAGGGCAGACATAATACGAGTAGTAGGGAGACTTTAAACCATCTCATAGTTGACTTTCTTTTTGGGTGGTTAAACAATGATGTATTGTTGTTTGAAACGTGCATATCGGTTAAAAATGTGCGTTTTCGGGTACAATATTTTAGGATTTCTAGTTCTTACGCAGCGACAAACGAACCTGAGAAGGGTATTCTTCTGAATGATGAACGGTGTTGCGTGCCACCACACCTTCCGCTTCATTGAAGTTATCACCACCAGTATTCAGGTTGCGCGTAAAGCGCGGAAAATTACTACTTGAGACTTCGATACGGATCTGATGTCCTTTTTCAAAGTAGTTACTGGTAGCCAGCGGTGTCAGGTCAATTTTATAGACTTCTCCTTCCTCCATGAAGACTTCCTTGTCGTAACCTTCCCGGTAGCGAACACGCTGAATAGTTTCGTCCAGGTTGTAAGCGCTACCGTCTGGGTATACGTCAATGAGCTTTAGCGTAAAGTCAGTATCCTTTGCGTCCGAGCTTACATAGAGCGTACACTCTACAAATCCGCTTAGCTCTACACCTTCTTCTAGTGGTGGTGTACTGTAGACTAGAATATCGCTGCGGGTCTCCATTTGTTGCTGATCGAAGGATCCTCCCTCAACGGCATTACCTGTACAGCAGACATTACCACCATAAGAAGTGATTGGATTATGCGGATCGTAGGAGAAGGTATCAGACTGATCTTCTCCTGGTGCACTATCCACCAACCGGCCGCTGCCAAATAGGCTGTTGGCGTCACCGTCGCTATCCAGGTAGAAGGTCACTTGTTCACTATCTTCAGGAGGCCAAGTTTCGGCAGTTTGCCATTTGTTGCTCCCCATTGTATAGTAGGTCACACGAGGAGTTTCTTCTAAGATGTTATTCTCTTCTCCTTTTAGCCAGTAGTCAAACCAGCCGTAAATCAGACCATCATAGTCATAGCGGGCATCTCCTACTGAGCGTTCACCGACGATGGTGTTTTCGGTAGCACGCGTGTAGCGGCAGTGAAGTGTCGGTGCAATGAATAGGTATTGATGATCTCGTACATCTTCCGCTGCATTCTCACGCACGTGGTTAAACAAAGCGATGTTTGGGGTGATCGATACATCATACCAGCTACAGAACCAGATACTTGGTACACCCAGCACCATATCATCGTGGTACAGGCCTCCCTTGTACCAATCCGGATCATTTGGCTTCCGCTGAATCATTTTCTCGTAAACGCCAACTGAGCCTTTCTGATTCTTGATGATATCAGAGACTGGCAAATGCGCCAGACCTTCTGACCAATCTACTCGAGGGTACTCTGGTTGCATATCATAGAAACGATGGATACGCCGAAGATCTTCCGAAGAAATACCTACCGGCGGCCGAGGGCGCATCGGATCATGCTGTACGCTGTACAACCAAGCTGTAAACAACATCTGCTGGGCACCACCACGGTACCAGTTGCCTTGCTCGTAGATATCTCCTACCCTACCTACACCAGCGCCATATCCCATTGGAACCATAGCGGCATGTGATGGGTGATCAAGAGCTGCTACAGCCATTTGCCATTCGGCGGTTGAAGAACAACCGTAGGTGCCAATCTTACCATTACACCAAGACTGATCCTTCATCCAACTAAATGCATCATAACCATCGGTCAAGGGGACGCCCAGAATATCCCAGTCGCCCTCAGAGAAATAACGGCCGCGCTCGTTTTGCACCACATAGGCGTAGCCACGCTTCACTGCTTCGTAGGCGCGTTGAAAGGTGCGCGTGCGTTCCTCACCATCGCCATAAGGGTTAAAGTTGTAAGGAGTACGAGAGAAGATGACGGGAACGGGCTCATCCGTCTTTGGTCGGTAGATATCGGTAGCTAGGCGAACACCATCTCGCATCGGCATCATGACCTTTTGCTCAATCTCAGCAATCTCTGCAAGTCGTTGATAAGCTTCTGATTCTTGGGCTCCCACAAATCCTGCCACACAAAGAAGCAGGAGGAGCAATCGATAGCGATTGTTTTGGAACATGAGTATACGGTTTTATTTTACTAGTCAGTACTGCACGGAAGATAGCTAATTTCAGACAATGCTCTTGGCAATAGGATGAACCAAATTTCAGCTCAATTGCTTCCATTATAAAACCCATAAAAATGTCCAGTATCTACTACGATACGCTTTCCCAAGCGGTCGACGCCCTACAAAAGCAAGGGTACAATGAGGATCTTAATTTGAAAAGCAACTGTGTAGAGTGCCGAGCCTTGGGTTACGAAATGCTCACCGAAGATTTTGAGGTAGATCAAGTCTATCGCTTTGAAGGCGACAGTAACCCTGCTGATGCTTCCGTTTTGTACGCCATTTCCTCTGAAAAGTATAACTTGAAGGGACTCTTGATCGATGCCTATGGTGCATACGCTGATCCGCTGACCAGTGAAATGATCCAGAAACTGAAGTACGAACCTAACTAATCCGATATTATGAAGGACATTACTAAAGAATACACCAATGGCGAGATTACCGTTGTGTGGAAGCCTGCCCTATGTGCTCACTCTACCATTTGCTGGAAGGGAGAAGGTGGCCTAGGTGAAGTTTTTGACCCACAAAAGCGTCCCTGGATTAATGCTGACGGTGCCTCAAGCGAGCGCATTATGGCCCAAATCGATAAGTGTCCTAGCGGCGCACTAAGCTACTACCATAATAATGCGGCGGATAAGCCCGCAGAAATCACGGGAGATACTCGTGTGGAAGTGAGTCCGAATGGTCCCGTTCTCGTCTATGGCAACCTTACCGTTAAGCACACGGATGGTACGGAAGAAAAGAAACACAAAGTGACGGCACTATGCCGTTGTGGAGCCAGCAGTAATAAGCCCTACTGCGACGGCAGTCACGTAAAAGTCGAATTCAAAGACGCATAAATAAGCTCAAATGACCAAATATGACATTCAGTTTGAGGAAGCCGACACCAACGGTAGGGCCTTCCTCAAACTCGATGGTGAAACCAAAGCAGAAATGACGTTCTCCAAAGCTGGAGATAGCATCATCATTATTGACCACACTGAAGTTTCTGACGACCTGCGTGGCCAGGGCGTTGGCCGGCAACTACTTGATAAATTAGTGGCTGTAGTTCGTGAGCAAGGCAAGAGTGTGATCCCGCTCTGCCCCTATGCCAAGAGCGTTTTTGATAAGGATGAGAGCATCCGTGATGTACTTCGTGGATAAAATGCGTACCTTGCAGCCACATTCAGCGCAAGGTGACGCTTGACTACAAACGCACCCGAATTACTTTCCTGATTAGTTTATCACCTGTGATCATGCCGGCCGGCCCGGAATTTCAAAGCTCTTACAGAAGGTACTCCGGATTATTTCTTTTCAATGACTTTTAAATCGTTGGGGGTCGCAGACCCAATTTTACGCGCACTATCCGCACTTGGATACGAGCATCCTACACCTATTCAAGAGCAAGCTATACCATTACTTCTAGAAGGAAAAGACCTCTTGGGTTGTGCCCAAACAGGTACTGGCAAAACAGCTGCTTTTGCTTTACCCCTGATCCAACAGCTCATGTCGGACCGTCCGAAAGGGCCACGGAAAATTCGCTGCTTGATTCTCGCTCCTACTCGAGAATTGGCCATTCAGATCAATGATAGTATTAGCGCTTATCGCCGTCATACTAACCTACGCAATACCGTAATCTTCGGCGGCGTAAAGCAAGGACCACAGACGCAAATCTTACAAAGAGGTGTAGACATCCTAGTGGCAACTCCAGGGCGGCTTCTAGATTTGATTAATCAGGGTTTTATCACCTTGAAGCACGTCGAATACTTTGTCTTGGACGAAGCTGACCACATGCTTGACATGGGCTTCATTCATGATATCCGCAAGGTTGTAAAGCAGATTCCGCAAGAACGGCAATCCTTATTCTTTTCTGCTACCATGCCTCCTGCTATTTTGGATCTATCGCGAAACATCTTGGGCCGCCCAGAAAAGATCACGATCAAGCCCGACCAGGCTACGGCCGAACGTGTGGATCAAGAACTTTATCACGTACTGAAGAAGGCCAAGCGCAAGCTCCTGTTACACCTCATTCGAGAGAAGCAGATGGAGTCTGTGCTCGTATTCTCCCGTACCAAGCACGGTGCCAACCGGATCGTGAAAGACCTCATGAAGGCCAATGTAGAAGCAGCCGCTATCCACGGTAACAAATCTCAAGGTGCTCGTCAGCGGGCCCTAAAGGCTTTCCGCGATGGCGAAATCAATGTGCTAGTAGCTACTGACATTGCCGCCCGTGGAATTGATGTCAGTGAGCTTCCATTTGTGATCAATTTTGACCTGCCAAACGTGCCAGAGACTTACGTGCACCGTATTGGTCGTACCGGAAGGGCGCAGGCCAGTGGCATTGCTATGTCCTTTTGTGATGTGGAAGAACGCCCGTATCTTAAAGACATACAAAAACTGATTGGTCAGCAAATACCAGTGGTTGCTGATCACCCTTACCTACCTGGAGAAGGCGAAGAGGCACCAAAAGAACAAGCGCCTGCACAAAAAGCTCCTTCTCAAAACCGCAATAACCGTTCGCGCAACAACAACCGACGGAGAAAAAATAATCGACGTTCTGGGCCACTTAAAAATGGACAAGGCCAAAAGCCACAGGACAACAAGAACAGCGGAGAAAAACAAGATAATCGCAAGCGAGAGGAGCGCAAGGAGAATTCCAACAACAAGAAGCAGGGCAATAGCCAGCAGAACAATGGTCAACGCCGACGCCGAAGGAGTAACGATATCGGCAAGCGTGGCATGTGGCCGTTGTTGGACTAGTGAGATGGTTGAAGGTTGGATATCCTCGCGTCGGGGGACGCTCGGGAACAAAAGGTCAAGGGACGCTCAGGAACGGGGGGTGGTTAATTGAATTAGTGAATTTAGTTGAGTTAATTGTTACCACCTTACATGTTCTTATATGTCTTACGCGAATCAA
>CAJXOS010000239.1 GCA_913057725.1 uncultured Lewinella sp. | reverse complement strand
GCCTGGGTAAGCGTCCCCGCATCAATAGTCAATTCAACGGGAGTGGTATTAGGCGCTACTAGATCATAACCAGCAGCAAGCACGGTACCCGAAAGGTCTGTTTCCGACAAGCGGTATTCGCCGTAGGGAAGATTATCGAAAATAAACACTCCACCCGCAGCAGTACTTCGAGTTAGCGTAATGTCATCTGGTGTGTCCCAGGTTTGGTCGAGGCCATACCAGACAAGGCTCAACTCCACATCATCAACACCTGGTTCATTAAAATCGAAACCGAAGTCATCATCTGCCCAGACTGCGCCATTTATGGTTCCTGTACCGATGAAGGCTGCATCGAAAGTATAATCGGGTGCAACACCTGTAAAGGCAATGTCTGCAGTACTTGCATCACCATTACCTGCAGCAGCGTCAATTCGGTTACCGTTATTGGTATTTACGGTAGTTGTACCCGGTAAAAAACCAGCTGGAGGTTCGTAGCTGAAATAGTAGCTACCTGGAGGTACGGCGGTGTACCAGTAATTACCGTCGACATTACTAGTCTCAGGTCCCATGTCTAATATCTCTGTATCAGCGTCCGCGTCGAAAAGGCGTACTAAAACCTGCGGTAGTGGAACATCGACACCATTGTAGGTACCGTCATTGTCAAAATCGATGTAAGTGAAATCACCGAGGTCATCGCAAGTCAAAATACTTATCGTACCTGCGGCGAATGGGCGGCAAGTCGGATCAGTAGGATCAGGGGTAAGAATGACATAGAGATCGTAATCGCCCGGAGCAAGCAATCCTCCTATTTCAAAGAACTCCGCTGTACCAGCTGCAGGAGCAGACTGAGCGATGAAAGTACCTTCCAAATACGGATCGTCAGCACTTCCTGCCGGTAGATAAACCAAGCTTAACTCGAAGTTAGCTTCACCATTTTCGGCTTGGTCTAGGTTTTGCAAACCGGTAGCGTATACAGTAAACGGAAATCCTTCACAAAAACTAGTGGGCGCATCCAGGCCACCAATGGTAGGACAAGGATCTTGCGCAGCAAGAGAAAAGGATTGAAATAGTAGGAGAAAAAGCGTGGCAATAGCGGGTACACGGTTAACCCAACCACGGGACAAACACTCCGGGGAGAGTGTAGAGTTTTTAGTCATGGGATCATGGTTTTAAGACAGCCTCATAGGGTACCACTCGTGAGTAGTGTTAATTGGTTCAACTTATTCTTTAGGGGATCTCAGTACAGTGGTTTCTCAGAAGTACGGATAAAGATAAGGTTTTGCATTCATATTAGGACAAGTTTTGCCCAATAAGCCCCAATAAAAAAGTCATCCCGGGCAATGGTGCGGACCAAAGCCTGGGATGACTACAAAATATACTACATCGTAAATGGCAAAATCTCATCCCGACCGAGGCCAGGATGAGAACTATAAAAATTCCTATGCAGGAACTAGAGCCGATTTAACTGTCTTGATAATACGGGCTGCTACCTTGTAAGGATCAGCCTCTGAATTTGGACGACGGTCCTCTAAGTAACCCTTCCAACCGTTCTCAACAGTCACTACAGGAATACGGATAGAAGCACCACGGTCAGATACACCGTAGCTAAACTCGTCGATAGACTGTGTTTCGTGTAAACCAGTCAAGCGCAGGTGGTTATCTGCACCGTATACAGCAATATGCTCTGCTGTAACTGGGCGGAAAGCCTCCAAGATCTGCTTGTAAGTGTCTTCTGAACCACAGGTACGTAGTACAGAGTTAGAGAAGTTAGCGTGCATACCAGAACCGTTCCAGTCGCCTAGAACAGGCTTACAGTGCCAATTGATAGCAACACCGTACTTTTCCGCAGTGCGCTCTAGTAGATAGCGACCAACCCAAATCTGGTCACCCGCTGCTTGTGCACCTTTTGCGAAAATCTGGAATTCCCACTGACCAGCAGCAACCTCGGCGTTGATACCTTCAATGTTTAGACCTGCTTCGATACACAGATCCATGTGTTCTTCAACGATCTCACGACCGTAAGCGTTCTTGGCGCCTACTGAGCAATAGTAAGGCCCTTGAGGCTCTGGGTAACCCTCTGCAGGGAAGCCCAATGGACGGTTGGTAGAAGGATCCCACAGGAAGTACTCCTGCTCGAAACCAAACCAGAAATCATCGTCCTCATCATCAATGGTCGCACGACCATTAGTGGGGTGAGCATTACCGTCAGAAGACAATACCTCCGTCATTACCAGGAAAGCATTCTTGCGGCCCGGATCAGGGTAAATTGCAACTGGCTTAAGCAAGCAGTCAGAAGAATTACCTGGTGCTTGTTGGGTAGAGCTACCGTCAAAAGACCACATTGGACAATCTTCTAGCTTACCGCTAAAATCCTTAATAATTTTGGTCTTGCTCCGTAGACCCTGGGTTGGTGCTGAACCGTCCAACCAAATGTACTCTAATTTGAACTTAGTCATTTTCGATCAAAAAATTTATAGTTCTGCAATAGGAAAAACCTTTACATTATTAGCGTTAAATCAGCCTCTCTTTAGAAGCCATAAACGCCAGCCAAAACAAAGGATGCCAGAGATGAAGTGGCTTTACCATCACCATCCAGGAATACATCCTCGGAAGCTGAATCCAGGCGAATTTCAGGGATCAATGTAAGGTTACCCAAATTGATATTTCCTGAAAGCGTCAAGTCGATTACGCTTGCGGAAGCATCGATGTCATAGGCACCGAGAATACCGTAGCCACCATTGTTTTCGCCGAAGTATTCACCCCGTAAACCTAAGGCCACTGTTTCGCTTAGTGCATACTGGAAATATCCTGCTAAACCGTAGAAACCTGGACGGTCACTTCCTTCTGTTGGTTCAAAAGAATTCATCGTAGCGTTTATACCTACGTACAAGTCTTCTGTCACATCGAAACCAGCCGTCAGATCCACTTGGAATAGCGGTCCAGCGCTTCCTTCAAAATCACCATCTTGGTCGCCATACAGTAAGTTCAAGAAGACGCCTTTGTAACCCAATTGAGCACCCATACTATAGGAGCCAATTACGTTAGCTTCAGTAAGATCAGTAGGGTTGAAAACACCCAACATTAAACTCAAGTCTTCACCTAAACCAAAGTCAGCTTTCAAACCGGTGTGTGAGAAGGGGCCATAGGAGAACATGTAGGAAGTAGAGTAATTGAAATTGCCCACTGGAGAGATAACTTCGTAGCCTAAGAAGGTATTGAAGTTACCTAAAGTCAGTGTCACATTTTCACTCGCGTTCCAGTACACGTACAACTGGTTCACAAAGGTCGAAGCATTTGCGGCGAATCCGTCGCCAATAGTAGGCACACCAGATGCAAAAACTGCATCCCCACCACGTGGTCCGAAGACCAAATCTCCCACAAAACCAGCCTTCTTGCCTTCATGGGTACCAATCAGGTTAAACATACCCAAACTAAAGCCGGGTAGATTGGCAAATGAGGAGGCCGGGGCCTGGTCATTGGTGCTTACACGGAAGTAGGCATCTGCGGAGCCCGAAAGGGTAAACTTCGCATCCTCTTCCTCTGCTTCTTCCTCTGCGGCTTCTGTCTCTTCAACAGTTACCGGAGGTAGTGATTCATCAACCGTAATTTCAGCCATATCCTGAGCCTTTGCCCAGCACGAAATCAGTAAAAAGAAAAGTATCGTAAGGTTTTGTAATTGCTTTTGCATGGTTGTTTGATTTGCTAGTGATCAAATGAGAATTGATAGTCATTCGATAAAGGCAAACCACGGTGGCAAAAGCAGGAGCAAATTAAGTTTTAAGTTGCCCCACTTGAACAAAACACAGGGATACTGTATTTTTACCGTGAGTTAGGTAGCGGTTTGCCGTTATCTACTGGTCCCCGTTGGTGTTGCCGCGCCGCGGGGACTTGCAATTTAGAGCGTATAAAAAAGAGCGAATCTTTAACCCGGACGGCCGGTTGCCGCCAACCATCCGGGTGATTTTATTACTTGATACTCAGCTGAAAAGCAGATTCCTCCACTGATTCTGAGTACGCATGCATTTCGTGTTCTTCCACATCTAGTCCTTTCAACTCTTCCTTCTCGCTTACACGAACTCCGATCGTCACTTTTAGTAAGTACATCAGTGCATAAGAGAAAATGAATGTGAAAGCAACTACTGCCAAAGCACCGTATAGTTGAATCCACAACTGCTTCAATCCGGCCATACTGCCGAAAATTCCTACAGCCAGGGTACCCCAAATACCGCACACCAAGTGTACAGAGGTAGCACCAACAGGGTCGTCGACCTTAGCACGATCGAAGAAAACTACTGATAGCGGGATAATACATCCAGCGATAAAGCCGATTGCAATTGCAGCGAGTGGACCCATTTGATCTGCACCGGCAGTAATACCGACAAGACCACCAAGGATACCGTTCAACACCATAGAAAGATCATGGGTTTTGAACATGGCGTAAGAGATGATAAAAGCACCAATTGCACCAGCTGCAGCAGCTAAAGCGGTAGTTACGAATACCAGTGAAACAGCTACTGGGTCGGCACTCAAAACAGAGCCGCCGTTGAAACCAAACCAGCCAAACCACAGTAGGAATACTCCCATAGCTGCCAAAGGCATACTGTGTCCAGGAATTGGCTTGATTTTGCCATCTACGTACTTGCCTTTACGCGGGCCAAGCACAAGTACTGCAGCAAGGGCCGCTGCACCACCCATAGCGTGTACCAGGGTAGAACCAGCAAAGTCGTAGAAGCCGTTGGCGTCTAGCCAACCACCACCCCATTTCCACATACCGGTGATGGGGTAAGCCAAAGCCACCAATACGACAGAGAAAATGAGGAAAGAATTCAGTTTAATACGCTCTGCTACTGCGCCAGAAACGATAGTTGCAGCAGTAGCGGCAAACATACCCTGGAAGATGAAGTCTGTCCAGTAGGTATAGCCACCATCAGCGTAAGCAATTGCACCTGCATCACCTTCCGGCATGCTCAGGCCAAAACCTCCGAAGCCGAAGAATGCACCAGCGAAATCCTCGCCTGGGTACATTAGGTTAAAGCCAATGGCACAATAAGTTAGTAACCCGATTGAAATGATCATTGCATTCTTGAACAGAATGTTGACCACGTTTTTCTTCTGCACGAAGCCGGCCTCCAGGGTTGCGAAGCCTAAGTGCATTAGGAATACCAGACAGGTTGCGACCAGCATCCAAACGTTATTAGCGGTAAATAATCCTTGTTCCATGATTGCTCTAGATTGTAGATTGTTTTCCCTCAGCAATGAAAAAAGATGCCCTTTTGAGCACAGTGCTCATTGCGTTGGTTTTTCTGTAATAAATTGAGTTGGAATTTGGTCGAAAGGTAGGGAGGGAATCCACCTGCGGGATGGATTAAAATCAGTTTTTTAGATGGCTTCAGCGCCAATCTCATAGGTGCGAATGCGTACTACATGCTCGAGGTCCATAACGACAATTTTACCGTCGCCCACCTCACCTGTACGGCCTGCACTTACAATGGCATCGATGATTTGATCCACTTGTTCGGATTTGCAAAAGATGTCAATCCGTAAGCGGGCAATGTAGTCTGAATCATAGACACTACCCCGGTACATCAGCTGCTCACCTTTTTGTAAACCAAAGCCTTTCACCTCAGTAAGTGTAAAGAAGTTTACCCCAATTGCAGCGAGTGCATCTCGAATGCGTTCGAAGCGGGATAAACGCACGATAGCTTCGATTTTTTTCATCAGTTTAGTACTTTTGTGGTTAACGAATCTTAACCAGAGCTCTAGTGAAGTTGAGGTGCAATTTGTATCGTCATACAGCTTGTCCTCATTTCTGCAAGCAAATCTACTGGGAGCCCCTAGCCTGTCCTAACCATTGTTATCACAACCATGTTACTCCTACCGGCAACTTTCAGGACCTAACTATTTGATTTCCAGCACAATGAACTCATAAACTTGGTATGCCTACCAAAAAAAAGGATCCGCTATTTAGGTTAGTAAAAACCTTAACTAAGCCGGAGAAGCGTCATTTTCGCCTCTACGCCAACCGAACTATGGGCGATCAGCAGCGCAAATTCATGGTGCTCTTTGACCTTCTGGACAAGCAGGAATCCTACGATGAGAAACAAATACTGGTCAAACTTCCAGGTAAGACGACCAAGGGTCAGCTGGCAAACCTCAAGCGGCACCTGCTAAAGCAACTCCTTACCAGCCTGCGACTGACCTATATCAACAAACAGATAGATATTGAAATCCGCGAGCAGTTGGATTTCGCTCGAATCCTTTATAGTAAGGGGCTATATATGGAGAGCTTGCGCCTTTTGGAACGAATAAAAGGCATTGCCATTGACCATCACCAGGACATCTTGCACCTGGAGATTATTGAATTCCAAAAACTAATTGAGTCCCGCCATATTACTCGTTCTCGCCAGGTAGAGAAGAAAATGGAGCGCTTGCTGGAGGAATCTACCCTTCGCAGCCGCATCACCCAAACGGCGAGTGAAATGATCAACCTCAATATCCAGATCCACGGTTATTATATCGTACATGGTTTTGCGACTACGCCAGAGGAAGTACAAGCGCTAAATAAGGCCTGGCGGAATATGCAACCTGAGCACTTCAATAACCGCTTCGCAGATACCTTCTTCGAGAAAACCAACCGTTTCCAATCTTACCTGTGGTATCGCTACATTCAACTGGATTTTAAAGGGGCGCTTAGCCACGCCATGGAATGGGTTATGCTCTTTCAGGTGCATAAGAGTATGCAGCTCAAAGATCCTGATTTGTACATGCGAAGCTTGTACTATTTGCTTGTATTCTTATTCCTCACTGATGATGCCGCGACTTACCGGCGCTATCTCAAAGAATTGGAGAAGTATGTGGAGGATAATTACGCACAACTGAACCCCAATAGTCAGCACGTCAGTTTTGTTTATCGAGGGCTTAGTCAGATCAACTTTCTGTTCCTGAAAAAAGACTATGCTGGAGCATTCAAATTTGCTCAAGAACTAGCAGCAGAGCTTAAGCATCATCAACCACTTATGGATGAACATCGCGTGCTACTCTTCTACTACAAATTTGCGGGAGCTGCCTTTGGTAATGGAGCATATGAAAAAGCGCTGGAATACTTACATCCCATACTTCATCAACGAGACAAACCGCTGCGAAAAGACTTGGAAATAAACGCCCGCCTTTTGGAGCTACTTTGCCTCTTTGAAACCCAAGAATTTGACCGGATGAGTTATCGCTTGATCTCCTTTGGCCGAAGTGTTGTAAAAGCCAAAGAAGTAACCGCCTTGCAGCGGGAAGCACACAAGATGTTACGTGCACTAATTCAACTCACGCCAGAGGATACTCAACGGTTTTTCAAATCTCAATTAAAGACCTTTAGAAAGAGACTAAAAGAGCCACGGGAATTATTGTTTTTGAAGTACCTCAACTTGTTGGAGTGGATGGAGAAAAAAGCATAGCATCCGGTGATTAAATACCAAAAAGAGTTACTTCTTACTTTTAAGTTTGATCATCGGTACTAAAAACACACAATATGCTATCAATCAAATAATTAAACCGAAAAAACACAAACATAGGAACACCCTATTCTCAATTACACTTCAAACGAAATTAAGAACAACACGCCCCTATACTTGTCTTTTCGGTAGTGCACCAGATGTAAGGCTGGGTAGCTGA
>CAJXOS010000238.1 GCA_913057725.1 uncultured Lewinella sp. | reverse complement strand
GTTGCTGGGCGCGTTCCTCCATGTCTTGCAGTTCGGCAGCAGAGAACCCGCCAGTATCTACGGTCAAAGCATGGACCTCATAGCCATGTTCCTTACTCAGATATTTAATACAATAAGAGGTATCCAGACCTCCGCTATAGGCTAAAACGACTTTTTTATTTGTCATGATTGTTTTCGTTTTGTGGGCGTCCAGCTAAATGGGACGCTACAGTTGTGGGGTTGAAATGATAAGATCAGTGAGGTCTGTAGCCATAGTCGTATCCTCACTAGTTTCTGCTAACATAGCAGTGCAGAGGCACAATTTGCGCTCGTTGCGTTCCAGAATATCGAAGTTGGGGCAGGAACGGCAGCCGTTCCAGAAGGCTTCATCCTGTGTTAGCTCAGAGAAGGTAACAGGCTTGTAGCCCAAACTTGAATTAATGCGCATTACTGCCAGGCTCGTAGTTATACCAAAGACATGGGCCTCTGGAAACTTCCGGCGAGACAGTTGAAAGATGTGCGACTTAATCTGACGAGCCAAACCCAACCGTCGGAATGCTGGAGCAACGATTAAACCTGAATTGGCCACATAACGATTGTGGCTCCACACCTCGATATAGCAAAAGCCAGCTAGCTCCTCGCCGCGTAGGGCTAGAACAGCATTTCCGTTTTCGATCTTCGTGCGAACGTACTCCGGTTGACGTTCGGCAATTCCGGTACCACGGGCTTTAGCCGACTCCTTGATGAGGTCACAGATTGCCTCAGCATACTGCGTGTCCTCCGGCCGGGCTACGCGAATGGTAATATCCATTGTATAGATGAATTAAATAGTGAATAATTGAGTACCTCAGGTGTACCCAAAACAAGCTCTAGTTTTCCGTAGGAATTAATGCTTAGTGGAAAAGCGGACTATACAAAGCCCACCAGATGGGATAATATGACAACAATACGCCCCTAGGGGCGACGACGCTCACGGCGGCGGCGGCTCACAAAAAACGCAGTATTTTGGGCCTGTTGATTCATATTATTATCGGGCTGAAATAAGCACCAGAAAAAGAATCTGATGATGAGTGACAATGCTCGCGCTTACTTCAATCGCCTCATTATGTCGTCAAATGTACAGGTGTTTGCTTAACAGCACAAGTACCAAAAGCGTTTTTTTACGACATCAAAGTCTTAAAGTTATGTTAGTGCAGTCCCGATTCGTCTTTGCTTTCCTTGCTTTATCCGCTCTTTCCGTCATAGCGTGCGGCTTCTCAGAAAAGGCTGAAGCTCAGGTTTCGCCAAAGCCCGTAACAATGAATCATCCTGGTCCAAAACCTGTCTTGGTAGAGCTATTCACCTCACAAGGATGCTCGAGTTGCCCACCAGCAGATGCTGTTTTACAAGCCTTAGCAGAAGAGACTGAAAAAGGGGAAGCTGAGGTGATAGCCCTATCTTATCATGTTGATTATTGGAATCGGTTGGGTTGGCGCGACCCTTACAGTCAAGCTGCGTTTTCTGATCGTCAGCGCATTTACGCACGTCATATCAACGACCGAGGTGTCTACACCCCACAATTGGTGATTAATGGCCAGAGTGGGCACATTGGCTCCCGCCAACGAGAGGTTCGGGCCGCTATTGCCGAAGCCAACTTGCTTCCCGTAGAGATCGAAGCAGCCGCTACATGGTCCAAGCAAGAAAACACCATAAGAATCGATTACAACCTCTCAGAAACTCGCGATCAAGCAACCCTACAACTGGCCTTAGTTTCTACTGAAGTTGAAAATGAAGTGCCACGGGGGGAAAACCGTGGCCGCCATTTGAGCCATACCAATGTGGTCCGCGAGCTGATTTCTATTGAGCAAACAGATACGAAGGGTAGTTACAGTGTTGATCTACCCGCGGATCTACAAGGAAATTCTGATCTGGCAGTGGTCCTCTTTGTGCAAAACACTCGGAATATGGCGGTGCTTGGGACTTCGGCATTGGTTGTTCCTTCACTTGCGTCGGGGGACGCTCGGGGGCGGTAGGTTCTTGCGTCGGGGGACGCTCGATAGCGGTTAGTTGAGTTAGTTAGATTAGTTGGGTTTGTTGAATTAGTTCGTCGATGAAGCTTGCGTAGGATAGGGTATGGTTCACAGTACTTGGGTGACCTTCGGTGTCTTGGGTGGTTTGATATTCTCCCGCGTCGGGGGACGCTCGGGAGCATGAGTTAGGTCAGGGTTGTGGATTTCTGTTCTCCTGCGTCGGGGGACGCTTGGGAGCGTGTTTTAGATTAGTCAAGTGTATTTCTGCTTAATATTGATTCTAGCTACCTTAGGGGAACATCAAAACCTTGACGTATGATCAGGCTTCTCGCATTATTTGGCACCCTGGCTTGGATTAGCAGTTGTACTCCGAAAACTCAACATGAACTGGTGGGGCAATGGAAAATGACCGCCGTTTACTTCGATATTGGAAATGGAACGGGTAGCTACCAAGATGCTACAGAGGACAAACACCTGACCTTTGCTGGTGATGGAACAGTCGTCTCTGATGGCTCATTGTGCAATATGGCTACTGGCCCAGCGGAAGTTCAGGAAGGTACCTACTCGACAGAAGACATGACTATTCAAACCGAAGGTTGTGCGCAAAGTATGCCCTTGCGGATGGAGCTGAAGAATAATGAACTGGAAGTATTCTATCCCTGTATTGAGCCTTGTTCGGAGAAGTATAGGAAGGTGGAGTAGATGGTTGGAAGGTTAAATTAGTTGGGTTAGTTGAGTTAGTTGAATTAGTCCGCTGCTGAAGTTTGCCTAGGTAGGATATGGTTCAAAATACTTGGGTGACCTTCGGTGTCTTGGGTGGTTCAAACTGGTTAGTTGGGTTAGTTGAATTAGTTGGGTGGATTGCTTTTGTAATTCTCAGTCCTTATGGAGCTGTAACAAGTACTGCTTACTACCAACTGAATATAAATGAGCAGTGGCTCGAAATTCTTTCGAGCCACTGCTTTTTGCTGAGTACTCAGCTGGCAATCATTTTGCCGTTCGTTTTATTGAAGCCTGTCGTTTAGCATCAAGGATCAACCTTAAGGACAAACTTAACTGGTAAGTTGAAGTAAACCGGCACCTTGCGTCCGCGCTGCTTACCAGGGGTCCAGCGCTCCGGCAGATCGTTCATCATATTTACGATGCGCAGTGCTTCTTTCCCACAATCGCCTCCGATATCTCTTACGATTTCTGCGCCTTCGATAGTCCCTGTCTCCGTGACAACGAAGCGGATAACTACGGTACCAGAGATGTTGTTATCGCGAGCAATCGCTGGGTACTTGATATTCTTGTAGATATACTCCAGCATCATTTTCTGTGAACAAGCCTTCTTCTCATCGGTAGTTGTCAAGTCTTCACAACCAGGGAAGCGAGGCATATCTTCAACTACTTTAAAGATCTCTTTCACCTCTAAAGCAGGAGGTGGTGGTGGAGGTGGAGGTGGAGGTGCAGGAGCAGAATTCTCTGGGGCTGCAATCGGCGCTTCCGTTACCGCTAAGTCGGCGCTAGCAGACTGGTCAGAGAAGGTAACGTCTTCGTCCAGCAAGACAGCGTCAGAGGGTACCTCTTCGATCACAGGAGGTGGAGGTGGCGGAGGCGGAGGTGGCGTTGTTGTTTGTGGAGGAGCCTCCATCTCAACATCAAATTCCATTTCCAGCGCACCTACAGGTATCTCGACCCGCTCTTCGACAAGGGTCCAGTTGAAAGCCATAACGGCAACTGCTAAAACGGTAACCAGACCAAATTTCCAGAATACCCCAGTATTGTGGAGTATATCTACCTCTGGATACTTATTACGGCTACTTACTGCTGACGGTCCGTCATTAGCGTGCTTGGCCTTAAGATTTTCCTCAGAAAGGCGGGCCAGACGATATCGCCCAAAAGCAATGATGCCTACAATGGCTAATGCTATCAAAGCGAGGCCCAAAAAGATTTCAGATCCGGAGAATGATAAGTTGGTAAACATAGCGGCTGGGTTTAAATGAAGATCAATATTTCGATCTCATCACTAAGTTCAGCCTATGTCGGCGCTAAGCACCTGATTTTTATCAGCTTAGATCAACGATTTTCATCAATCCCCAGCGGGGACTCTAAGATTTGAAAAAGTATAGTTGTGAAGTTTGTCAGTTCAGCATGAGCACCAGAGGCATAAAAGGCAAAATCTGGTTCTGCGTTTTCACCAGCACTCAACTGATGCTGCTCAAGCCTGCGGGCTACCTGGCGAGCCACTGCTGGCGCCGGGTCAATAATCTGACAGCTGTCTCCGACCAGTTGGCGAAGTACAGGTAGGATAAATGGATAGTGCGTGCATCCCAACACCAGGGTGTCCACCTCATCGGCTAACATCGGAGAGACAATACGGTCTAATAGTTGAGTCGTCTCCGGATGCCGCAGCTTACCGGCTTCAATCAAGGGAACTAAGCCGACACATGGGTTCTCAAGAATTTCCACATCCGCAGCGAAACGGTGCATGAGTTGCTCGTAGCGTTCACTCTGGATTGTAGACAAGGTGGCCATCACTCCCACCTTACCAGAGCGGGTGGCTTGGGCGGCGGGCTTCACAGCTGGTTCCATGCCCACAAAGGGTATTTTCGGCCAATCAGCCCTGAGTTGTGGCAAAGCTGCAGCTGTAGCCGTATTACAGGCGACTACAATCATCTTGCAACCTTGATCAAGGAGAAACTGGGTTATCTCCTGTGAAAAGTTAATGATCTCCTCTTTGGAACGTGGCCCGTAAGGAACACGGCCCGTATCGGCAAAATAGCGGATACTCTCCTTAGGGAGTAGGCTATAAATAGCATTGGCGACCGAGAGGCCGCCAATGCCGGAGTCAAAAACTCCAATCGGACTGTTATTTCCGGTCATCAAGGCTTAGAGACTAATCTTTGCCTTTACTGCCTCACTTACGTCCATTGAATCTTCACCGAACAGCAGTACTTGCTTGTCGAAGATAAAGGTGAAGCCTTGCTCTTCAGCTACTGCCTTGATCGCTTCGTTCAAGCCATCATAGATAGGCTGTAATAGTTCTGTACGCTTTTCTTGGATCTGTTGCACCATCCCTTGCTCTTCGGCTGCAAGTTCCTGCTGGCGCTGTTCCAATTTAGCTTGTTCTTCTTGCTGTTGAACAGGTGCCAATTCACCACGCTCAACTTTCTGCTGAAATTCTGCTACATCTTTTTGAAATTGCTCGATGCTGGCAGTCAATCGTTTCTCTAGCTGTGCCTGAAGTGCTTCTAGGTTAGCGTCTGCTTGCTTTACCGCTGGCAACTCAGCCAGAATGGCTTGTGCATCAACGTAGGCAAATTGTTGCTGTGCTTGCGCAGTGAAGGCAAAAGCGAAAAGTGCTAAGGCCAAAGCGCTTATTTTCATTACATTCTTCATCTTTCTAGCGATTTTGTGTAAACTCTCAAATGTTGGTTAATACCATTTCGAATGAGCGGCCAAAAATACGTTTTTTTCCGCCACCGAAAAAGTGATTATAAACGTCGGAGGATATCCTCCGTTTTGTTGTACTGCGGATTAGTAAAGATCATACCGGAGTCGCTGGAGCGGTCAAAAATAAAGTCGTAACCGCGCTCGCCGGCGTAACTTTCAATAGCAGCATAGACCCGTTCCTGAATAGGCTGAACCAATTCCTGCCTACGCTGGAATAGTGCCCCCTCCGGACCAAACTTATCACGCTGCATATCACGTACCTGCTTTTCCTTATTCATGATCTCATCTTCCCGTTGTTTACGGGCATCCTCACTTAGAAGGACTTGCTCAGCCTGGTATCGGTTGTACATACCCTTAATAACATCGTATTCTTGGGCAATTTCTTGGCGCCATTGGTTGGCCAAACGGTCCAATTCAGTCTGTGCTTCCTTATATTCTGCAATATTTTCAAGAATCTCTTGTACATCCACAAAAGCGATCTTCTGCGCATTAGCAGAAAGGCTAAACAGGAAGAAAGCTGCGAAAAATAGAGATAGTGTCTTACGATACATCATAACGGGAAATGAATTTAATAGCTTTGAATTCAAGGCCAAAATTAAGATTTATCTTCGCCTTATGGACGCTTAAACAACGAAAAAGATACCCATGGTGGCTAAGATTTGCCTGTTGGTTTAACTATTGTTTAACGGCAGCGCCCTGCTTTTCCCTTTCGTTATCTTTTTTTTAACAGCCTTACATCTCAGTTTTTGGTTGTAGGAACGTTACATAACTATCCATTTTTCTGGAGCCCGAACGTTTGGCTCCCTACACTCAAACTATCGACATCCTATGCGTATTCTAAGTTTTGTGCTCGTTGGCACGCTGGCTTTATCTCTCTTTGCTGTTGGTTGCGGTTCTTCCGGAGGCTTGAACCTATTCTCCGTGGAGCAAGATATTGAGCTCGGTCGCCAAGTGAGCCAGGAGATCAACAATAACCCTTCTGAGTTTCCAATTCTTCCAGAGCAAGGTAATGAGGAGGTATATCGCTATATACGTAACATGACCACTACCCTCTTGAATTCGGGTAAAGTAGCCTACCGCAACGAATTTGCTTGGGAGGTGAAGATTATCGACGACGATGAGACCCTCAACGCCTTTGCCACTCCAGGTGGTTATATATACGTATATACGGGTCTGATCAAGTTTCTTGATTCTGAAGACCAACTAGCTGGTGTAATGGGGCACGAAATTGCCCACGCCGCGCAACGTCATAGTACTCAGCAAATGACTAAGGCCTACGGTCTGCAAATCATGTTAGGCGTTATCACAGGGAATACTTCCCCTGGCACCGTTGAGCAAATTGCGCTAGGGTTAGCGAGTCTAAACTTTAGCCGCGAGCACGAGACTCAGGCTGATGAATACTCCGTCATCTATATGTGCGGCACGAACTACAATGCGGCTGGAGCAGCAGGCTTTTTCCGCAAAATGGAAAATTCTTCCGGCGACCGTCCACCACAATTCCTCTCTACCCACCCTAATCCGGGTAATCGGGTAGAAGCTATTGATCAAAAAGCAGATGAGTTGGGTTGTCGAGGAACAGCCACTAACCGTGGCGAATATGCTCGGATCAAGCAATTACTACAGTAAATACCTCTGTAAGCTTAGATAGAAATGGCTCATCCCAGTAAAAACACCGGGATGAGCCATTTTTCATTAGCGTGAGATTTTTACAAACCTCCGGCTAGTCACATAGCCTTCCGCTTGGTGCAATACAACCAGATATGTGCCATCGGTCAATTGCGAGGCATCTAAATCAAAGAACTTATTACTCCTCAGGTCATGGCGTTGGACTTCACGACCATACACATCATAAATAGAGATGATGCCTTTTGCCTCCTCAGAGAAGGTCATGCGGAGCAAGCCCGTCGTCGGATTAGGATATAGGTCACCAATTACGATAGGATCACCAGCTCCGGTTTCATCCTGACCATCAATGGTATCATCACAACCATCTGGTAGGCCATCGCCATCCATATCCTGGTTGTCATCAGAACCTGGGCAAAGGTCGCAGGCGTCTGGGGTACCATCTACGTCCGAATCTATTGTATCATCTTCACCAGGGCAGATATCAGCGTCATCACACACGCCGTCGCCATCGCTATCGCCAGTAGCACTGTTTGGACAATCGTCACAGCCATCTGGTGTACCATCACTGTCGCTATCTATTGTATCATCTTCGCCAGGGCAGAT
>CAJXOS010000237.1 GCA_913057725.1 uncultured Lewinella sp. | reverse complement strand
ATTTACTGGCGGGATTTCTTCCCCTGCAATAATTGTGTCTCCGGTAGTACGCAGCGGCTCCATTGCTCCGGAGATAATTTCGTAGATGAGCTGATCATCACGCATCTCTATTGTGGTCAGTAATAGGCTACCCATCACTTCGAAACGGCTATAGAGTTTACCGTTAATGAGAAAGTCATCAAGAATGATGCCATTCGCTTCATCTACCTCATAATGCCCTTTTGAAGCATCTACTTCCTGTATAAAGTATGGACGAGTGTTCTCTGGCGTATCTTCTCCATACACAATTGAGAAAGTGTGACGATCTCCTTCGACTGGCAGGATTCTCAAAATCATTGGAATGCGCTGAGCTTCACCAGCTCCCGTGCTAATGACTAATTCACCAGACCACTCCCCTTCCCAACTAGCGGGAAAGGATTTATCATCAGATTGCCCAAATAAGA
Organism: uncultured Lewinella sp.; assembly: GCA_913057725.1. GTDB lineage: Bacteria > Bacteroidota > Bacteroidia > Chitinophagales > Saprospiraceae > Lewinella. The sequence continues at coordinate 7,214 of CAJXOS010000237.1, read as the reverse complement.
ACCTTGGTACAAGGGCTACACAAGTGAAAAGGAATAAAAGACAGATTGATTTCTTCATCGGTGATTTATCAAATGTTTTTCAGGAATTGTTGCGGGTTTCGAATACCCAACTTCAGGTTCTCGGCAATTTTTAATGCACGCGTAATTCTGGTTTCCTCACGTTTTGCAGAACTCACCATATGCAACACGCTGCGTTGTTTTCCAGGGCTAAGATTCTTGAATATCACAGCAGCCTCTTCATCAAAGTCCAGGATAGCTTGCCACTCCTCAGGAACGGGATAACCAAACTCACTATCATCTTCAGACAACTGTACCTTAAGGGTAAGTTCGGGGTCGATTTCGTACTCTTTTCGAACACGTTTACTCAGCATTATATAGTGTCCTCCTCCTTTTCTTCCGTGTAGTGCGCAAGGCATATCATACTCATCATTGAGGGTGCCAATAAAGCGCTTTACTCTAGCTTCTTTGAAAGCAGCAACAACTTCATCTGGAACTGGAATGATCATCATGTGCCCCCACTCTGGCAGAGTAGACGGTACTAGTGAAAAGACTTTACTGAGCCCCATAACGCTAGTTCTTATTGAAAATGGATTGCGATTATTAGTCTAACCGTCCTGCTACCACGCAGGTATGTTTTTCCTTAACGGTATCCCCTTCTGGCGTGAAGATTTCAACCAAGAGGATATAAATACCAATTCGGGCACGTTCGTTGCTATCAGTAGTGCCGTCCCACAAGAAACTACCACTTCCAGCTAGTAGTTCTAGATCGTCCAAACGGCGAACCTGTCGACCTTGGGCATCAAAAATGCGGAGCTGAGCCAAGTATCCCACTTGATCAGTCGTATACTGAATTTCCAGAGCATCCTGAAAGCCGTCTTGATCAGGTGAGAATGTTTGCTCCGGCAAAGTAAAGAAGGTGTCCTCTGGTTCAATAACAGAAGACCTATCCTGACTATTTTGCCCCGTCGGTGTACCAAAACCAACCGTCGATGCAGCGGAGTGCCAATTGCCCTCATTCTGAGTTGGCGCATCAGCCCGTAAACGTTCCAGGCTTACGCCATTGCGGTCACTCAACAATCTGGTATGCCAATCTTCAGTGTAGTCCAAAGCATCCAGTAGCTCCAAACTAGGACTATATACAGTGATATTCCCAACCTTGTCTCCCATCGAAGGCAAATCATTTTCGATCAGGGAGGCAGGATCTGGCACTGTGTATTCTAGCAGTACATTTGCTGGGTCCTCCGTAAAAACAACATAACTATCAGGTAATAACACGAAGTTATCCTCTACTATCGTCGCAATAGTTCCGGAGGTGATGAGTTCATTTCTTAGGCGAAGGCCTTGTAAATTGAGAATGGCCGGACCAGGATTGTACAACTCCAGATAATCTACGCCTCCCACATACGGATTGAACAATACCTCATTAATAACAAGTTCACCTGATTGAGGGCTGCGGCTCAGGCCTATCTGCACACTTGATGAACTTGCGTTCACGTTGCCTACACAATCCGTAATCCCCGCCGCTACATTGAGCTCGTAGACGGTGTTTTCAGCCAATGCACCTGTTAAGCTCAGCCGAACAGTTTGCAGGTCTGACTCTAAGGTTACCGATCCGATCTCCACCGCTGGCTCCAAGGAGAAACTAGCCGAGAGATCAGCCCCACTTTCAAGCGGTTCGTCAAATTGCACAATGATTTCATTGCCATTTGGCGCAAAGGCGCGCAGTAGAACTGGTGGATCTGTTTCAATTTCGGTTCCTAGTACACTATTCTCACTACCCGGAGTTCCACCTTCTAAGGCGTCGCTGGCCTGCCAATTACCCGGACAGTCATTTGGCAAGTCTAGCTCAATGAGTTCCATCGAATATCCTCCAGCAGCCCGTAAAGGATCCTGGTACCAGGAGATGTCATAGCGCAAGGCTACTAGTTCTTCTCCATCTGGTGTTAGTATGATGATATCATCACCACCATTCGTAAGTGCAGGAAAAGAGGCTAGTGTAGCGACCTCCCCTCCGAAGATTTGCTGAATCTCAGCAGCAGCATCTTCATCACAAAGTGTGATGTAAGAAAATGGCTGAAACAAAACTTCATTGATCTCACGTGGTGCGCCACCTGTGCTTAGTCCAAGGCCACCAATGCTCAGGACCTTATTACTGTTATTGTACAACTCCACGTATTCAAAATCAGGAAGTCCTACGGGTGGTGTGGGATCAGGAAAAATCTCCGTAATGATCAGATCACCAGGCGCTGGCACTTCTGGTATGAAGTAGAGGAAAGGATAAGTTTGCGAAGGGCTAATATTCCCCGAAAGATCCTCAATATTGATAGCAGTCAAAGTATATTGAGTCAGGTTCGACAAAGCCGTAGCGAACATCAGGCGTACTCGACTGCGGTCACCATCTACAAATTCTGCTGTTGTGGCTGGCCCAATACCATTATCCAAGCTATAGTTAGCCGGAGTTTGGACACTGGCATCCGCTAGCGGTTCCGTAAACTGTACAATAATACTCGTTGGTGTCTCTGCTTCTACACTCTCAATAACGGGCGCCTCATCATCCACTACAGTAGGATCGACTTCCACATCATCAAAGAAAAAGGCCATGCTTCGACTACTCGTATATCGGCAAGCCATACCAAAGTAATTACCACTGCTATAAGTAGCGTCTGTAGCAGTGCCTTGCTCCTCATAATCTTCTCCTCCAAAATAGTCGGCTTCCAATACCCATTCTCCACTCGTACTACGAGTTACTAGGATACCAACTGTCACAGGATCGGTTGCTACAGCTCCCAGAGGGCCGGAAATTAGCAGCGTCTCATCCAAACCGTCTCTTCGGTAAAGCTCTAAGGCATCATCGCCGCCAGAAATGCCCCCTACTTTAAGGAAGTATCCATTCCAACTTCCACCCGAATTCGGAATTTGATCCGCAGCAAGGACAACAGTAGCGAAATTACTAGCAGAAGGAGAGAAATCGCAACGTAGCTGAACTAGCCAGGTAGTCGCTTCTGCAGTACTAGTAGGAGCTAATGCATACAGGATACTGGTGTTGCTCGATCCAGCCTCAAGGTCATTGAGCTGTAACTGCTCATTCATGACCGCAAACTTGTCGCGATCGCCCTGCCAATCATCAGATAGGGTACCGGTAGAAAAATCATCGGTAAACTGTGCCATTACAGGCAAGCTCAGGACCTGTAAAACAAGCAAAAAAAGAAAGCCTTTCATTTTTCAAAAGTAGCGAAAAAGCAGGATTGCCTTTATCTTTGCATCTTATTTTTCTGTTAAGTGGACCATAGCCCCTTAGAGGGTGAGCTGGACCTCAAAAAAACCAATAATGAAACGAGCATGATCTTGTTTAATCATTATATCACATAAGTAAATGATTAAAGAAGATTATGCGAGAGCGCAGCGGTTACATTTGTGCAGAAGCTTTTCTGCATATTGGCGCAGCCGCAGAAAAAATTTAAACAAATGAAAGTAGCTGTTGTCGGCGTTACTGGCCTTGTTGGCACTGTTATGTGCCGCGTACTGGAAGAACGTAACTTTCCAGTGTCTGAATTTATTCCTGTTGCCTCCGAACGTTCCGTAGGTAAGAAGGTAATCTTTCAGGGTAAGGAGCATACGATTATTGGTATGGAAACAGCCATCGCCGCCCGCCCTGATGTAGCCATATTTTCTGCTGGAGGAAGCACCTCTAAAACTTGGGCACCTAAGTTTGCAGAAGTTGGCACCGTTGTCATCGATAACTCCTCAGCATGGCGAATGGATCCCGAGAAGAAACTCATCGTTCCAGAAGTGAACGCTGATGCACTCACACCAGAAGACAAAATCATTGCCAACCCAAATTGTTCTACTATTCAGATGGTAGTGGCATTGACTGGCATGCATAAAAAATACGGCATTCGCCGTTTGGTAATCTCTACCTACCAATCTTTTACTGGCACCGGAGTAAAAGCCGTCCACCAGTATGAGAGTGAGCGAGACGGTAAAGAACTCGATGCAACGGAAATGGCATATCACTACCCTATCTTCGAGAACTGCCTCCCGCATTGTGATATCTTCCTCGACAACGACTACACCAAGGAGGAAATGAAGCTTGTCCATGAAACCCGCAAGATTCTAGGCGACGATAAGATTGGCATTACTGCTACTGCAGTACGTGTACCTGTTCACGGTGGCCACTCTGAAGCTGTAAACGTAGAGCTTCGCCAAGCATTTGAAATTGGTGACATCCGCCAGCTACTCGCTGAGACTCCTGGCGTGGTGATCGAAGATGACTTGGAAAACAATCGCTACCCAATGCCACGTTTTGCGAAAAACAAAGATGAAGTCTTTGTAGGACGCATTCGCCGTGATGACTCTATTGAGAATGGTCTCAACTTGTGGATTGTGGCGGACAACCTACGTAAAGGTGCAGCAACTAATGCTGTTCAGATCGCAGAATACATGATGGAGAACCAGTTGCTCCCTACCCCTGTAAGTGCTGAGGCGTAAGCGGGTAAAACATAGCTAAGACAGAAAAAGCGGGAAGCGTCGTAATTGACACTTCCCGCTTTCTATTTTGTCCAGCGACTTAGTTAGATTAGGAATCCTACGCTCCCTCCTCTGCTATTACCGCTTCGCATATTTCTCGAATCAGTCCTGGACCGGCATATACTAGTCCAGAGTATACTTGCACCAAGCAAGCGCCTGCTTTTAGTTTCTCTACGGCATCCTTACCTGTACGAATCCCTCCGACGCCGATAATAGGAAGACGCCCTTCAGATTTATCAGCCAAGTAGCGAATAACTTCGGTAGCACGTTCTCGTAGCGGCACTCCACTCAATCCTCCATTACCGATTGCAGAAACCTCAGTCTCTGGCGTACTTAAACCATCTCGACTGATCGTCGTATTGGTCGCAATAATGCCTGCTAGTTCGGTTTGCTCTGCAATCTCCAAGATATCATCTAGCTGCCCATCCGTGAGGTCTGGAGCAATCTTAAGTAGAATCGGTTTCGGTTTTGGAAAGCTCTTATTTCGGTTTTGTAGGGCGGTAAGTAAGGCCGTTAAAGGTTCCTTTTCCTGCAGGTCTCTGAGATTAGGTGTATTCGGGCTACTTACATTTACCACGAAGTAATCCACATAGTGAAACAGCTTATCAAAGCAGATGAGGTAGTCATCCGTCGCTCTTTCATTGGGCGTATCCTTGTTCTTACCAATATTGCCACCAATGATGAGATTAGGTGTTCGGCCATTCTTGAGGCGCTCCACCATAGCATCCACCCCTTCATTATTAAATCCCATCCGATTAATCAGCGCCTCATCTGCCGGTAGGCGAAATAAACGCGGCTGTGGATTTCCCGCCTGCGGGCGAGGAGTCACGGTACCAATTTCAATGAACCCAAAGCCCAGGTGGGACATGGGTTCATAATAGCGGCCATCCTTATCAAAGCCGGCAGCCAAGCCGACAGGGTTTGGAAAGTCAAGTCCAAAACACTGTCGCTGTAGAGCAGTATGCTGCTTATAGTATAGCAAGCGCATAAGGGTGGCAACACCTGGTATCTGCAGACTAGTCTGCAATAACTTAACCGTTAGATGGTGTGCTTGCTCAGGAGCGAAGCGGAATAATAAAGGCTTGAGTAGATTGGTATAAAGCATATAAGTGGTAGAGGCATAAAAAAAGCTAGACAGGTGTTACCTCTGTCTAGCCATAATCATAATCCCAAAAACTATTCTTTACGGCAAAATGTGCCGAAATCATATTTATATTAGTTGAAGATGAAGTGACAAACGATTCTCCGTTTACCACTAAATCTGCCCAAATTTAGTAATAATTTAAAATACCAGCCTATTATACACTAAAAAAAATCGTAATGACTTCAACATATGTCGTTAAGAAGCCTGTTCCTCTGCCTTAACCAGAAGTTGGAAACCATTACCATGGATGTTTACAATCTCTATGTTCTCATCCAATTTCAGGTACTTACGTAGCTTGGTCACGAATACATCCATACTGCGAGCAGTAAAGTAAGTATCCTCTCCCCAAATCTTATTTAGGGCTTCACTACGAGGCAAAATATCATTCAGATACATTGCAAACATCCGAAGCAGCTGTGCCTCTTTAGGCGACAATTTCTCTTTCACCTCTTCCGAGCCACCTGGATCGAAAGTGAGAATACGCAACGGGAAGTTGAAATGGTAACGACCGATATTGAATTCCTTCACATCTTCGCGCGGGTCAGCCTGCTGTTGACTGCGCTTTAGGATCGCTTGGATGCGAAGTAAAAGTTCTTCTGAGTTGAATGGCTTGGTGATATAGTCATCTGCACCAATCTTAAAGCCTTTCAATACATCATCCTTGATACCGCGAGCAGTCAAAAAGATGATGGGCATGGTAGTATCTTTCTCTCGTATCTCGGTTGCAAGTGTGAAGCCATCTTTCTTAGGCATCATCACATCGAATATACACAAATCATATTCTCCACGTTCGTAACATTCAAGACCCTGTTCGCCATCAGTAGCGAGGGTTACTTCATAATCGTTCATTTCCAGGTACGAGCGCAGTACGTCGCCGAAATTTTGGTCATCTTCTACCAAGAGAATTTTATGTGCCATACGAGTAATGGATGTTTGCAAAACCTTGAGATACATTAATTAATTCTACAAGGGTCAGTTCAGCATTGTCTGCCCTGCTCCTTGCTGTCGGGGGAAAAAGAGAATAAACTCACTACCCTTACCAGGTTCACTTTTGACCTCAACACTACCTCGGTGGGCGTCTACTATGGCTTTGACATAACTCAGCCCTAAACCAAAGCCCTTTACATCGTGTAGGTCTCCAGTGTGCACACGGTAGAATTTATCAAAAATGTGCTTGCGTGCTTCCTTACTCATACCCATCCCCTCGTCACGTACCGATATGCGCACACCATCTGCCTGATCTGTGGCCGTTACGGTGATAACCGGCGCTTCGGGGGAGTACTTATTAGCATTGTCCAATAAGTTGTTGATCACATTTGAAATATGTGTCAGGTCGCCCGTGAAAACTGGATTTTGCGCAGATAGTACGGCCTTTGCTGTACCCTGCCGCGGCTCCACTTGCAAGCTGATATTTTCTACCGCCCGGGAGATCACTTCGTGCAGATTGACTTCCGTCAGTCGGAGCTTAGATTCACCCCGATCAATTTGGGCCATCTGCAGAACTTTCTCCACCTGACTATTCATACGTTTATTTTCCTGTTTT
>CAJXOS010000236.1 GCA_913057725.1 uncultured Lewinella sp. | reverse complement strand
GCTTCTACGTCTTTTTTAGCCCTTGATTCGCGTGCCTTATATGGTTTAAAAAATAAGTTGGTTGAGTAGTTGGGTTAGTTGACTAGTGAATTTAGTTGAGTCAGTACGAGCCTTGCATAATTTAAGTAAATCTCTTCTTAGGTGTATTTAGGTGCCTTGGGTGGTTAGCAAGTTGGTTAGTCGGAAAATATGGGGTTCATGTTAAGCCTTCTCTAAGTAGACCGTAATCTTGATTTTTCTCCCTCATACTTTCGGGTGATTTCGGGCTCATACCCACAAATGGTACTTTCGGGTGAGGGTATTATTCCCGGAAAAGGCCCTACTTGCAGGAAAATCAAAACAAAATTATCATGTTACGTACAGCTACTATTTTCGGACTTCTTGCAGGATCAATCTTTGTAGTCATTGGGCAATTGGCCTTCTCTTGGGGAGAGCACCATCCAGATTGGGGTGAGGTTATTGGCTATAGCGTAATGCTTGCGGCCCTCTCCATGATCTATTTTGGAGTACGCAATCAGCGAGATAAGAAACAAGAAGGTAAGATCACCTTTGGACAGGGGCTCCAGCTGGGTCTAATGATTACACTCATCGCCTCCGTATTTTATGTGGCCGGTTGGATGGTCTATTATAATAATGGTGGGGGAACAGAGATGATGGAAGCGTACTGGCAATCTCAAGTAGAACTCATTGAGCAGAGTGGTAAGAGCGAAACAGAAATTGCCGCTCAAATCCAACGGCTGGAAGAAATGCGCGAGAGTTATAGCAACCCTTGGGTTATGGCCGGCTTCACCTTTTTGGAGATTTTCCCAATTGGGCTTCTGATTTCTGTATTAGCAGCTTTTCTTCTCCGTACACCAAGCGACAAAACTGAGGCTGCTGAATAGACAGATAACTACAATGGTGAGTAGGTATCGTTCAGCGCACGCTAGTTTTTTTTCGTCAGCTACGTTGCCTTTGAAAAAATAAATTTTGGCTGAACAGTCCCCATAGCGACTAAATATTAACTTTGTCCGGCAAATAAGCAATTTTCCTTTTTATCAATCTAATGTATGATGCGTAAACTTCTACTACTAGCACTAGCGTGCGCACCTATCTTTTTGCTGGCACAAGCCCAGCGTACCGTTGTAATTGAGCAATGGACAAATGCATCTTGTGCTCCTTGTGCAGCACAAAATCCAGACTTCAACACTTTGTTGAACGCAAACACAGACAATGTAATAGCGATCAAGTACCAGTGGTACTTCCCTGGCTTTGATCCATTCCAAGAGCAAAACGCTGCGGAGATTAACGGCCGTGGTGAGTACTACGGTGTAACCGGTGTACCAACTGCATGGATCGACGGTCTAGCTCCTGGCGATGACTACGCTGGCGGCGCAGGTGGTTGGGATATTGCTGGTGGTGGCTACGAAGGTGGCCCTTACGGCTATAACCAAGCAGTAATGGATTATGCTGCTGGCTTGACCACTCCTATCAGTATGACTTTGACTCACGAGTTGAACGAAGACGTGACTGAAGTTACTGTTACAGTAAGCATTACCAACGAAAGCATGGAGGACTTCACTATGACTGATGGCCGCTTGCACATTGCTTTGTTGGAGAAAGAAGTAAACTTCCCAACTGCTCCTGGTTCTAACGGTGAGACTGAATTCACTGACGTAATGCGTAAGATGTACCCAGACCAAAACGGTTCTGCAGTACCTACTATCGCTGCTGGTGAAACTTGGGACTTCACAATCACTGGAGCTATTCCTGACTACATCTACGGTTTGAACGAACTACGCGTTGCTGCTTTCGTACAAGACCACGCTACTACTGAAATGTTCCAGGGTGCTATCACTGAGCCACAAGAAATCGCTAACGCGGTTGATGGTGGATTGGGTAACAACCTGACTGCTGACCCACAAGGTCTTTGTGGTGCTACGATCACTCCAATGGTAGAATTCGAAAACGGCGGTTCTGTTGATATCACTAATGCACAAGTTGCTGCTTTGATCAACGACAACGTGATTGAAACTTTGGAAGTAACTGAAACTTTGGCTCCTGGTGCATCTACTACTTTGACTTTCGCTGAGGTTGTTTTGAGCGAAGCTAACAACGCACTTACGTTCGCTGTAGTTGAAGTAAATATGGGTATGGGTGTAGACATCAACGGTCTTAACAACGAGACTGCTGCTGTTACTTACGGTGCACTTTCTGATACTCCAATTGGCACTGAACTAATGGAGGACAACGAAAGCTACAACCTAAGCTACCCTGAGACTGGCTTGGTTACTCCTGGTATTCCTTTGGGCGAATTCGGTGGTAACTCTTTCATCGTTTACTCTGCTGCTGATCTACCTGCTGGTAGTGGCGACGGCAGTGCTATCGGTGGTTTTGGTGAGTCTGATCGTTCTATCTTCGTCAACTTCTACCAGTGGAACCCTGCTGGCGCAACTCCTGATGAGGCTTCTTTGACTTACCAGAAGATTGACCTAAGCAATGCAGTAACTCCTGCTTTGAGCTTCGACCGCGCAAGTGCGAGTTGGATTGGTGACGGTACTTCTAGCGACCGCCTAGTTGTAGAGATTTCTACAGACTGTGCTGCTACATTCACGACACTATGGGATGGTCAAGGTGCAACCTTGAACACTGCTCCTGCTTACGATCCATTCTTTGTTCCTCGTTCTGGTGAGTGGGCTACTGAAATGATCGACTTGAGCGAGTACGTTGGTGAAGAAGTTAACATCCGTTTCCGTGCTATCTCTGGTTGGGGTAACAACCTTTACCTAGATAACATCAACGTTAGCGATGTTGTAGCTACTGAAGAATTGACTGAAGTAACTGACATCAGCTTGTTCCCTAATCCTGCGAAGGATATGATGCGTGTTGATTTCGATCTAGAAGAAGCTCGCCAGCTACAAGTTGAGGTATTCAACGCTACTGGTCAGCGCGTACAGCAATTGGGTGCTACTAACTTCAACAGTGGCCGCAACCAATTGACTTTGGACGTTTCTCAGCTAAGCAACGGCGTATACTTCCTACGTATGTTCAACGCTGATCGCGAATTGAACCGTCGTTTCATCGTACAACACTAAGCCATTCAAACAGCGGCTTTTTCGGCCCTGATTGAATAACATATGATCCGTCGCGTCATCTAGAAGACGCGACGGATTAATTTTTTGGCGAAAGTGCTGATTAAGATTATTTTTACACAATAATTCAAATTAGACGATTATGAAGCAAAATATACTCCTGCTTTTTTCTTTTTTCCTCATCGGTAGCCTGAGTGCCCAAACACTAGAATTTAATGTGGGTCCAGTTATCGTTACAGACCTTGCCGCTGGTGACTTTGAGGGTATTGCCTACTCTACCCTTAATAATACAGGTGATACAGATCGTAACCTTACCTGGACTCGTAACGTAATCGAAAAGACAACTGAATGGTGGACCGCTGTTTGTGACAACCAGCAATGTCACGGCCCAGCCGTAGCTGATAATGATATCGTGCTAACTGCTGGTGAAGAAGGTACTATGGATGTACACGCTTATCCAAATTCCACCGATGGTAGTGCAGTAGTTGAACTTATCGTCACAGATCAGGATGATCCTAACGTAAGCATTAGCAATCTATACTACTTCAATACCGAGCCATCTAGTACTACTAGTGTGAGCCAACAGCAGGTGAAGGTCTATCCTAACCCTTCTAATGGTTTATTCTCTGTGAAGGCTGGCAAGCAACTGGCAACAGTACAGGTATTTAGCCTGACTGGACAGATTGTGAAGTCTTTCACTTACAATGATGGCCAGTGGTACGATATCACTGATCTACCAAAAGGAACTTATCTAGTTCGCTTGGTTGACCGTGATGCTCAGCAATTGGTAACTAAGTTGATGCACAAGCTGTAAGCAACTTCAGCGCCATGGGCAAAAAAGCCTACTTCTAGCGATAGGAGTAGGCTTTTTTCTTTTTCTAGTACTAGCTGTACATTACTGTTCGCAGCTTCTGCCCGAACACTTCCAGATCATCTGGAGAAAAGTCGCGCTTGTCAATTCTAATTGAAGTATCATCACCAATAATGGAATAGTGGACCTCATCCTCTTGAAAGGTCTTGATATCCTCGAAGCGTATCGTGGTTTGCCTTTGATCTAACTGAATGATTCGATCTTGCATGATCGCTATACGAAGGGTTGGTCCACGTCGGTATCGGACATATTCAATCATTCCCCCCGCTATAAAAGACGTACCCAAACACAACAAAATCCAGTTATAAGGGTACTCAAATCTATTTCCAGTATTATAGAGCCACACAAAAACTACTCCAACTAAAGCTATACCAAGTACGCGCCAGTTGAATCTAATAGTGCTGAGCATTTCGAAAACAGAGTCATTTGAAAAAGTCGTATTCAAATCTTTTCCGACCCGTCGCTCATTCGTGGGAGATATAAAAACTAAGACTAGTCCAATTAGAATAGTTGCAACTAACCACTTAGGAGAATCTTTATCCGCAAAAGCTAATAAATAGACACCTCCTACAACATAGAAAGCACCTGATAACCAATTTTGCCAGGGGTAGTTACCAATTTTGTAATTCTTCATAGAGCGCTGAGATTTCCTTAATAAGATACAAATAGGTGTTCATCAACGCAACAGGATTTCGTCGAATCAGGTCTTTTCCCAGTACTAAATGGAAAGAAAATTAGAAGAAGGCCTCTATTTACTTTAGCTGGATGCGCACATACTTAATGGTCTTCCCATCCCGCAGGTGCATATTCTCGTAATAAGTCTTAAACTCCAGCTCGGGCATGACTAGCTCTTTGCTATAGATATCATCCTGATGCAAGAGCAAGTCTGCATGCTCGTAGTCTTCCATTACCTCTAGGGTAAATTCATACAACTCTGGAGAATCCGTTTTGAGGTGCACTAAACCACCCGGTGGTAGCAATTTCCGATATTGATCCAGAAAGCGCGGGCTCGTCAAGCGACGATTCTCCTTACCTTTTTTCAAGAAGGGATCGGGGAAGGTAATCCAGATTTCATTGATTTCTCCCGGCGTGAAGAAATGAGTTATTTGTTCTATCCTCGTGCGTAGGAACGCGGCATTATCCAGCCCTTGTTGTATGGCAATACTGGCTCCTTTCCAGATGCGGGCACCTTTTATATCAACGCCGATAAAATTGCGATCAGGAAAACGTTCGGCCAAGGCTAAGGTATACTCACCCCGCCCACATGCCAACTCTAGAGTGATGGCCTGTTCGTTCTTGAAATGCTCCTTCGCCCAGGATCCTCGAAGCTCTACTTCCTGACCATTGACACCCACTAATTGAGGGTTGTCATGGTGGAAATTTTCGTACACATTCGGGAAGCCCTGGAGGTCGGCAAACTTTTGTAGCTTATTGCGCTTGCTCATGCTAAATATTCCTAAAACTCGCGCAAAGGTAAGTGGAATTGCTAAAAAGCCCCTTATCTAGGACAGATACAGGGATAATATTTGACAACTTAAGCAATAAGGTCTACGTTAACAAAAAGAAGGTGTGTATTTTAAGAGCCTGTACTAAAGTCATTTACCAAGGATGAAGAAGCTACTATTACTCCCGTTTTTAGCCTTGGCGCTCAGTTGTGGCGCTCAAGTACTTACTGTATCTGAAGAAATCCCAATCAACTCAGATGTAGCTTACGAGGTTTTGGGAGAGATGGGCAACCACGTTCTCCTATTCCGAGACCGGAAAACGGAGTTTGAAGTACAGGCCTTCAACCGACAAATGCGACAGAGTTGGAGCAAAGAAATTGTCCTGGATCGCCGACTACCAAAGGTATTAGGTATTGTTCCTACACGCCAGGACTTCACCCTCGTCTATTCCTTTAGGCAGAAAGGCAATACACTAATCAAGGCACACCGATATGACCCTGGAGCGAACTTAGTAGACTCAAGTATCTTGGTCATCCTAGGGTATCTGTTCTTCACACCGCGCTTTGAATTAGTACGCTCAGACGATCGGAGTAAGCTTCTCTTGTACTATGTCGAAAACCAAGACCTTGTCCATGCCTATTCCTTTGACATCCCAACTCAAAGCCTAATCTGGGAGAAGAACTTCCCATTGCAAGACTTCCTCTACGGACGAGACTTTGTGCAAGCAGTAGTAGATAATCGAGGTGGAGCCAATTTCATCTTCCAAAAAGACAACTTTCGATCCAGGCGAAAACAACACTACTATCAAATATTATCCTACGATGGAGCAGGGGATGTCCAAAGCACGAATATCCCCATGCAAGGCTTCCTCTCCTATGATGTATTCTTTGAAGCTGACAACCTGAATAACCAGATTGTAGCGGCGGGCTTGTACACGGAAGAAAACACAGAACGAGCCAAAGGATACTTTTACATTCGACACCAACCAGGAAGTGCTGAGAAAGCGTCAGTGCAATTTCAGGCCTTTTCTGAGGAGTTTCTGCAGAACTTACTCGGGCGAGATTACCGAGAAGGAAAAGGATTAAATGAAACCTCAGTACGAGAGATCGTCCTTCGAAGAGATGGTGGCGCTTTACTCATCGGAGAGCGCAATCGACAGTTGCAACGGCGAACAGGTACGACCAGCCGTGTCTATTACGATGCGACGGTACGTAATCTCGTCGACTTCTACTTTGAGGAGGTCTTCATCCTTTCCGTCCACCCTACTGGTGAGCTCCATTGGGAAACGATTCTGCACAAAAAGCAATACAGTCAAGATGACAATGGCGTATTCTCCAGCTACTTCTTATTTGAGACGCCTGGTCGATTACGCTTTTTGTTTAACGATGAGATTCGACTCGAAAATACCGTTAGTGAATACGTCATCAACGGCTTAGGTGAGTATGATCGAAATAGCTTATTCAGCACTACCAACTTAGACTTGCGATTGAGATTTAGGGCTGCTGTTCAAATTAGCCCTAATGAGCTTGTCATTCCGAGTGAACGGAGGAACAGGCTAAAACTAGTACGCCTAAGTTACTGATAGACAATAGGCTAAAAACCCTACTCAAGAAACAGCCCCGATTCACCTGCTATGGTAAATCGGGGCTGTTTCTTTACTATCTTTCTAGTAGGCACAAAAAAGATCGGTACGTATGTACCGATCCCAAAATAAACACCTAAAACCCTATTAACATCTTTAAGCCTTTAAAGGCTATTTTCTTAGAGAGTTTCATGGACATAGTTTACCCATGAAAAAATTTGAACGCGTTCACAAAGGTAAGAACTTCTATTTATTGTACCAACATTTCACTCCTAAAAACAGACAAATTTCTCTTTTGTTTAAGGCGAGAAAAATTTCTTTAAGTAACGGTACGATGGAATAACGCCAGCGGACTGCCGAAAGATGTAGGAAGAACGTCAGCTAATTGTCAAAACCAAAACATTTTCTGCAGATTTTGTGTTAGCGCACGTGTACTCCATACTATAATACGAACTCAAGACATGAAACGAATCCTCAAGTACCTCGGCCTTTCAATTCTAGTACTCATACTGTTAGGTGTCATCGCCGGCTTTATTGCCAACCAACCACTACCTCAAGGTGAGAGTGGACCAGAAGCGGACGCACTAGCACGCAAGATGGAAGCAGCTGTGAATAAGCCAGCCTGGGACAGCACACGATATGTAAGTTGGAAGTTTCGCACCGGTACAGCCCAGCGGGTGGCCGAGTGCAATGGCCCCTCCGTTTACATTCACGATATCGGGGTTGAGACCGGCTTCCTGAATGACGGCCAGGGCCTGGGCGGCAAAGGCTTCGTTGGCCTCGACCAGGTCCAGGTCTTCAGCTTT
>CAJXOS010000235.1 GCA_913057725.1 uncultured Lewinella sp. | reverse complement strand
ACCAACGAGGCCAAAATCTTCGGAGAAGATGACGGTTTGCGACATTGCATGGGGAAAAGCAAGAAGCGTAAATAGGAGGAATAGCGTCAAGTGGGCGCTAAAGTGTCGAGACATGTGCTTTATTTTGCGAATGAACATGATGCAGCGTTCTGATCCTTAGATCAGCAAAACACGGTAAATGTTGATATACGGGCCGTCTAAATTAGTCTGGAAAATTGCACGAGTAGTCGCTGTCGTAAAATTACATAATCCCGCTGTTACCAACCGGTGTTTTTGCATTAACCCAAGTTTAATTAACACATTTCGGCGTATCTTAAGAATACATGCTATTTTTTTGTCTTAAAGGCGGAAAAATATCAGACAAACTCCTATCTTTGCAGCCGCTTTAAAATAAACCACTGTCAGATACGCGGGTGTCACAGTGTCTAAAAGTAGACAACTTATGGATGCACTCCAACCGTATGTTCTCCCGCTCAAGGGTTTAGGTAATGGAAATCACGACTTTCAATTTGTGATCGATGATGATTTCTTTGCCGCGTTTCCCGAAAGTCCGATTCAAAAAGCCAAAGTTGATTTGACTGTTGAATTGGATAAACGCCCTAATCTGCTGGTATTTGACTTCCGCCTTAAGGGTTGGATAGAAGAGCAGTGTGATCGTTGCTTAGCTCCGATTCAGTTGCCCATCGAGGGAATGAATCAATTGCTGGTTAAGTACGGTGATCCAGAAGATCAAACGGAGGATGAAGACGTTGTCTATATTCCTTTCGAAACTTCTTCTTGGAGCCTGGCTCAATTTGCTTACGAGTTTATCGTACTTCGAATTCCTATGATTAAGGTCTACGATTGCGATGATGAGCAAGACCCACCCTGTGATTTAGATATGCTTGATTATTTAGATCAAGAAGAAGAGACGGAAGAAGAGAACACCAACAATCCCTTGCGGGATGCCCTTAAGAACTGGAAACAGGACGATAACTGATTTCCGATTAATGTAAATGAGAAAATGCCTTGTTCGAAAGATCAAGGCGGATAAAAACGATAACAATGGCACATCCAAAAAGTAGAATCTCTAAGCAACGCAAGCGCAAGCGTCGTACGCACTACAAGGCCGATACACCTCAAATTGCTACTTGTAAAGTAACTGGTGAGCGTCACTTGTACCACCGCTCTTACGAAGATGCTGATGGCAACACTTACTATCGTGGTAAGTTGCTAATCAAGGCACCAGAGCTAGACTAATACTGCACGATCATGACGATAGTTGCGGCTGGAATTCCGCCAGCAGCTATCTAGACATATGAGCTCCTGCCTGATGTTCGGGCAAGGAGCTTTCCTTGTTTTACCGGCTTGAAAAACAATAATTACTTATGAAGCAGATTATCAATACCAGCAACGCACCTGCACCAGTAGGCCCGTACAACCAAGCAACAGCTCACAATGGTACACTATATGTATCCGGGCAAATTGCGCTGGACCCAGCTAGTGGAGAATTGATTACCCGAACCATCGAAGAGGAAACTCATCAGGTAATGAAAAACCTGCAAGCCATTCTTGCAGAGGCTGGTCTGACCTTCGAGGATGTACTGAAGTGTTCTGTTTTCGTGAGTGATATGAATAACTACACGCGCATCAATGCTGTTTACGCTACCTATTTTCAGGAAGAGACAGCTCCTGCTCGCGAACTCGTAGAAGTGGCCAACCTGCCAAAATTTGTCAATATTGAGATTTCCTTGATGGCAGCTATGAAATAGTAGTGGAACTTTCGATTGCACTTTTTTGTAAAAAACAAAACACAACTTATCTCTAATCATGAGTACAATCCTATCTGGTATTCAACCCACCGGTAATCTTCATTTTGGACGCTATTTCGGAGCTGTCCAGAACTGGTTGCGGTTGCAGGAAGAGTACGACTGTCTGTATTGCGTGGTAGACTATCACGCGATGACGATGCCTTTTCAACCCCAAAAGCTCAGACAGAACAGTTGGGATCTTGTGATTAACCTACTGTCCGCTGGTATTAAGCCTGAGAATCTGTTTATCCAATCCCTTGTGCCTGAGCATACAGAGCTGAATTGGATCTTAAACTGTTTCTCCAGCTACGGACAGCTGACGCGTATGACGCAGTTTAAGGATAAGAGTGCTCAAAGTGCGGAGAAGCAGGAAGGTTTCATTTCCGTAGGATTATACACTTACCCCGTATTGCAGGCCGCTGATATCTTGATCTACCACGCTACCAAAGTGCCAGTTGGTAAGGATCAGGAACAGCATCTTGAGCTGACTCGGAATATTGCTCAGCGTTTTAACAACGAGTTAGGAAAGGAGTACTTCGCCTTGCCGGAAGCCTTGTATACGGAAGTGCCAAAGGTAATGTCAACTGCTGATCCAAATCGGAAGATGAGTGCCAGTCTTGGAGAAAAGCACAATATTGACTTGTTCGCAGACCCACAGCGGATTCAGAAGCAGATTCGCTCTGCGGTGACCGATACCGGTGAAACACCTGCGGGGCAAATGAGTGCTGGCGTTGAAAACTTGTTCAGTCTGCTTAAAGCTGCTGGTCAAATGGAAGCGCACGCAAGCTTGATGGCAGACTACGAGGCGGGAGCACTTAAACAAGCTGTTGCCGACGGTCTAGTGGCTATTAGTGATCCTATCCGTGAACGTAAGGCAGAGCTGTTAGCAGATAAGAAGGCCGTTAAGAACCAAATCAAAGCAAGTAGTGCTGAGATTCGGAAACGCGCTCAGCAAACTGTTAAAGAGGTGAAAGACTTAGTGGGCTTGGCGAACGTACGCTTCTAAATCCCACTGATATCAATAAACAAGCGGGCTATCAGGCATTTTGTCTGGTGGCCCGCTTCTTGTTTGAGTGCCAATTAAGTGACTTGAAGTAGGATTATTCCGTGTCTAAAAGCGGTACCGACACAAGAAATTTACAAGAGTGGGGTCGACCCCCCATTTATGGGGTTTAGGGTGGGTGTGTAAACAGTTACATTTGTAGCAGATGATGTATTAATAGAAATTCCGAACACAACTTAGAGTGGCGACAGCCACCAACTAAACTCCAGTACTTCTTTTATTGCGTTCGAATTTCTCTCTCAATGTTTATTTACGGCTTCTTCCGCCCGGAAGAAGCCGTAATTGTTTTTAGCCTACCTATCTTTGCCCACCATCAGTATTTGAGTTATGGAAACATTGCGAGTAGGAATTGTCCAACAAGCCAATTCTACGGACCGATCAGTCAATGTCCAAAAGAGCATTAGAGCTATTCGTACCTGTGCCCAACAAGGCGCTTCTTTGGTAGTCCTACAAGAACTACACTGTGGTTTGTACTTCTGCCAAACCGAGGATACTTCCGTGTTTGATCAAGGAGAAGTGATACCAGGCCCTTCAACCGAGGAGTTTGGTCAGGTAGCTGCTGAGCTTGGAGTGGTATTGGTTCTTTCGCTTTTTGAGAAGCGTGCTCCTGGGCTGTACCACAATACCGCAGTAGTCATAGAAAAGGACGGGCAAATCGCCGGTACCTATCGCAAGATGCACATTCCTGATGATCCTGCTTATTACGAAAAATTCTACTTCACTCCTGGTGATCAAGGCTTCCTGCCGATTTCAACATCAGTAGGTAAACTGGGCGTACTCGTATGTTGGGATCAATGGTATCCGGAAGCAGCTCGACTGATAGCAATGGCTGGCGCAGAGCTGCTGATTTACCCAACAGCTATTGGCTATGAGACCTCGGATTCGGCAGAGGAACAAGAAAGACAATTTCAATCTTGGCAGACCATACAACGAGGGCATGCCATCGCTAATGGACTTCCAGTAATATCCGTGAATCGTACTGGTTTTGAACCCGATCCCTCTGGGCAGACGGCAGGTATCCAATTCTGGGGGCAAAGCTTTGTAGCTGGTCCGCAGGGTGAGCTATTGATGGCAGCCCCTTCGGATCAGGATTATACCGCGGTGGTCGAAATCGATCGGCAGCGTACGGAAGATGTACGCCGAATTTGGCCCTTCTTTCGAGATCGTAGAATTGATGCCTACGGAGAGTTGACAAAACGATACATTGATTGATTTAACTATTTGGACGCTGTAATACAGATTACGATTAGCTATAGAATTCATAGAAAATTGGTGAATTTTCGCTAATTGACCTTATCTTGGGCCACCACCAAAGCAAATCAAGCGAAACTAAGTCCACACCGAAAGCCAATGCGTGCCTTTGCGACGCAGCAATATTCTATTGTACATACTATACTAATTCTGAACGCAACTGTCATCATTTATTATGGAGAAACCAACTTTTACTATTGAACAGGTCCTTACTATGGATCTGCCTCCTGTAATTATTTATGCGGCGCCAGTTATGTTTTTACTGGTAATTGCCGAATGGTACATTCGCACCAGAGAACTTCAAGAGCATTACGACAAAAAAGACGGTTTTTCTGCGCTGGTTATCGGATTGGGTAATGTAGGCCTGAGCGCAGTAATCAAAGTATTACTCTTCGGAATTATTCTATTCTTCTATAATCTAGTGCCTTGGTACATTCCTCATACTTGGTGGTCTTACCTTCTGTGTATCGTTGCTATTGACTTTTGTCGTTATTGGTCGCATCGTATTTCGCACGAGCAACGCTTCTGGTGGGCTACTCACGTAACACACCACAATTCAGAGCAATATAACTTCACAGTGGGCTTCCGTCTCTCCTGGACGCAGCACATCAAGATTATATTCTTTATTCCGGTAGCACTGATGGGTTTCCACCCAGTAGTATTCTTTATCGCTAACCAGATCGAGGTACTGTATCAGTTTTGGCTACACACGGAGTTGGTGAAGAAGCTTCCTCGCCCGATCGAATATATCTTCACAACACCAAGTCACCACCGCGTTCACCACGGTACGAATGACAAGTACCTGGATAAGAACTATGGTTCTACCTTTATCATCTGGGACCGCATGTTTGGTACTTTCCAGCCGGAAGAGGAAAAGGTGAGTTATGGTATTCTTAAGCCAGTTGATAGCTACAACCCCGTATGGTTGGTATTCCACGAGTGGGTAGATATCTTTAAGGATATGGCGACATACCGTACACCAAAAGCTTGGTGGCGAATCCTGTTTGGTGGACCAAATATGACCTTAGATAAGGAGCACTATTACGGTAACAAACCAAAAATGGGCCCAGGAACTGCGAATGTCCAAATTCGGCGTTCAAAAGACGAAAAGTGAGTTTCTTAACTTGCAGTTCATAGCAATTTTTGATTTTTGTGGAAACTGCTTTCAACCCTTAGTGCTTTTTTAAGTCAAAAGGGTAACGGTATTGAAGGTGGCTGGTATTAATTTTTGAACTCGGATCAAATTTGATACCAGCTACCTAAAACTCATCCATAAAAAACCTGGCCAGACCGTGAAACCTACTCTCCTTACTCCTCAATTCTCACGTTCTTCCTATTTACTCCTTGCTGTTTTTATCCTTGCCACGGTACTCTCCGCTATTACTTATTGGCAGTTTGCGCTGTTTACCGGTTCGATGCTAGTATTCGGACAAGGGGTGCTTCATCTTATTGTAGCGCTCTTGTTGCTAGTAATTTGGATAAAGCCTTCGCTTAAATGGCAACTGCTTACACAGTTCTTGAGTAGCTTCTTTATATTTCTTCTTTGCGGCCTTCTGGTCAACGAATCCTATATCCGATGGATGGAAGGAGGGCCCGTTCTTACCTCCGCAGCCTTATTGACTACTGTACTTGGATTTGGAGCATTGCTATTGCTATGCCACCTGCTTACCCGCTTGTCGGATGACAATCAGGTTTCGGTCTTTCGTCGGTTCAAATCTATCCTTTCTATAGCCTCTGGCACATTATCCCTGATTCTCTTAGTTACTCACCTTACCGGCTGGTTCTGGTTGGATGTGGCGGCCGCTTTTCTGACGGCAGGATTAATGGGATTGGTGTCTCTCTTCTTTTTACTGGACGGATATTGGAATATTATGGAGGTGGAAATGTAGTTAACCTCGTGTTTACATTTCAATATGTTGTTTTTCAGTTCTTTAGCCTTGCTCTGTGGGCTCAATTAACCTTCGTTTAAGGGTTTCTTCACAATAACTTAATTTGTCTTTAAAAGCCAGTTAAGGTAGCAGCAGTACGTTTGCAGCGAATTAATTAATCTAATAGCTGTACTAATGAACGGTAAGCTCTACACGCTTTTAGCACTGGCTCTTTTGTCAGTAATTTCTCTTTCATCCCAAACCGTAGTTACCATTACGGATGCGGATCTCGTAGGAGGTCAAACCTACAATTGGACAAACGATAATACCTACGTTCTTGATGGCCCTGTCTTCTTGGAAGAAGGTGGTCGCCTCAACATCGAAGCAGGAACCGTAGTTCGCGGTAAGCCTAACCAAGGCGATGTTGCTTCTGCACTGATCATCACTCGTGGTGCTCAAATCTTCGCAGAAGGTACTGCTAATAACCCTATTATTTTCACTGCTGAGGACGATGACGTCAATGATCCAGGTGACTTTCTATCAGAAGATCGTGGTGAGTGGGGTGGTCTACTCATCTTGGGTCGCGCTACGGTAGCACGCCCTGGTGGAAGTGATAACATTGAGGGTCTTACAGTAGAAGATCGTACTGCTTTCGGTGGAGGTGATAACCCTGATGACGAAGATAATAGTGGTGTTCTACGCTACGTATCTATCCGTCACGGTGGTGCTGCTTTGGCTCCTGGTGATGAGATCAATGGTCTAACACTTGGTGGTGTAGGCTCTGGTACGGAGATCGACTACATAGAAGTATTCGCCAACTTCGATGATGGCATCGAGTGGTTTGGTGGTACAGTTAACGTAAAGCACGCTTCGGTTGCTTTCTGTGGCGATGACTCTTACGATTACGATTTCGGTTACCGCGGTAACGGACAGTTCTGGTTCTCTCTTCAAGGATCTGATGATCCAACTGGCCGCGCCGGTGAGCACGATGGTGCGAATCCTGACAACCAGGCTCCTTTTTCTCAGCCTACCATCTACAATGCTACTTATATCGGTACTGGTGATGAGTTGGCTCCTGATGGTGACGCTAACGATTTTGCGCTATTGTTGCGTGACAACGCTGGTGGTTTCTACAATAACTCGATCTTCGCTGAGTTTCCAGCAATTGGTCTTGCTATTGAAGACCGTGACACGGAGAGCTCTTTCGAACGCCTGCAGGCAGGTGATTTGGCCTTTAATAACAACACCTGGTACGATTTCGGCGCGGGCAACACTGCTGCTGACTTATTCACAGCTGTAGATCCTGACGAAATCGCGGTTGCTACTTCTTCTACTGTTGCTAGTACATTAGGTGCTGCTAATAATACTTTTAATGACCCATCTATTGCTGGTGTAAGCCGCACAGATGACGGTGGTCTTGACCCACGTCTAAACGCTGGTTCTCCAGACTTAAGCGGAAACCCAACTGCAGGTGATGCATTCTTTCAGCAAGTAACCTACCGTGGTGCTTTTGGTAACGCTGATCTTTGGTTAGAAGGTTGGACTGCACTGGATGCATATGGCTACCTAGGTGACCTTGTTACACCTGTTGATCAGTTTGATTGTACCGTTGTAACTGATGCTGACTTGGTAGGTGGCGTTACTTACAACTGGAGTGCTGATCAGTGCTACACACTCGATGGACTCGTATTCCTGGAGGAAGGCGGTGTTTTGAACATTGAGGCAGGAACAGTAATCCGTGGCCAGGAGGCAAACTTGATCACCACTGGTGACAATACCTCAGCCTTGATTATTACCCAAGGTGCTCAAA
>CAJXOS010000234.1 GCA_913057725.1 uncultured Lewinella sp. | reverse complement strand
CCACCTAACCACCTAACCACCTAACCACCTAACCACCTCGCTCCCAAGCGTCCCCCGACGCAAGAGTGATCCCCCGACGCGATATTCGTCATCAGAAGTCAATCTGGAAACTCAGCACTGGCACCAAGCTGCCCTGGTAGCCAAATACCCAATCTCCTAAGTCAGGATCATAGTCGTAGTCGAGGGCATCGTCGTTTCTCCGGCTGATCACATTCTGAATGTCAAGCGCGAGATACCAGGCGTTGTTCGGGTTGTCTTTCCGATAGGCCACGCGGATATCAGGCCGGAAGTAGCTTCCTACTTGCTCGGAGAACGGGCGAGACTCATCCAGGATCGGACTAATAGGATCACTAGGATCTCGCTCCGGACTCAGGACGGGGCTTAGTCGTTGTCCTCCCGTGTATAGTAAGCGTACACCGGTCTGTAAGATCGCTTTCTCGCTCATTGGCCACTCCTTACCGCCCATAAAGGATGCGGCTAGGCCACTATTGAATCGCGTATCATAGGTTTCACCATCAAGCGGTTCGTAGGTGGAACTGAAAACAGAGCCGGCTAGGATGAAGAAAGTGCCTTCGCTAAAGAACTGTTCAAAGGTGACGTCCAAGCCGTAGTTGGTACCTGTACCTTCGCTAACCAGCGCGCGAGCAGTGTAGCCATCCACATGATTGATCAGGGAGAAAGTACTATTGGGGTCACTGCTCACTGGAATGTTGAATAAGTGCTGGTAATAGGTCTCTACCCGCAATCGCATTGTGTTTCCGATCATTTGATCCAAGGCGAGAACAAGGTGATGAGCTCGCATAAGATCCAGATCGAGATTGGGTTGACTTACCACGCCTTGATCGTCAGTAATCTGGATGAAGTACTGACCTAATGGAATGATCCGGCTGTGCAGGCCATACCCGAGGTTAAGCGATGCCTTATCGGATAATTGATAGACCATACCCAGGCGGGGCTCAAGCGCGGATGTTTCGTTTAGACTGAAGTACATGGCGTGTAAACCCAGGTTGACCGTCCAGCGAGGATGCGGCCGTAGGCGAACGTTAGCATAAGGTTGGTACAAGCCCGTACGGCCATCTTCATCTAAGAAAGTCTGATAGGTATCCCCGAGGAGGAAGCGGTAGTCCAAATCGTAGTACAACTGACTAGCAATAAAGCCGGCTCGTAAAGAGCTACGGTTAGACAGCTTACGGTTGTAATAGGAATTAAGAACCAATCGAGAGTTCTTGTATAGGTGGTCATTAAGGGTGGTAGCGTTCAGGTTCTGGTCGAGGGTGTCGTTGCGGTAGAGAATCCGCTGGCCCATTAAGGCCGTACCTACTCGCAGATAGGATTTATCGTCAATTAGATAATTGTGATTTACCCCGACTACCCCCATGTCGGTATCAAAATCGCGGGTCAAATAGTCGGTATAGGTAGCCCAATTCTCTACGCCTTCTAGGGCTTCCTCAAACTCATCACTCAGTCCTCCGATTCCCCACACGGTAGTATAGTGCTTACCGTTTTCGCTATTGAAGTTCATCTTGAAAGAAAAGTCCTGGAAGCGGTTGCTTTCTCGTTCACTCACCAGGCGAATATCAAAAGCATCTAAGATGCCTAAAGTAGAGTAGCGATAGTTGAATAGGTAAGAGGAACGCCCCTTCTTAATGGGCCCCTCGGTCGAGAAGTCAAGGCCCAACATACCGGCTCGTAAGGTGTACTCTGGCTTTTCCATATTTCCGTTCCGGAATTTGATGTCGAACACGCCGGAAAGGGCATTACCGTACATAGCTGGGAAGGAGCCGGTGAAGAAGTCAGAATTGCTCAGCATACTTACACTGAAGATGGTGATACCACCACCGGAAGATCCTCGACGGGCAAAGTGGTTTGGGTTAGGGATATCTATCCCCTCCAGTCGCCAAAGCAAGCCAAAGGCGGCGTTACCCCGAACGACAATGTCTGATCGGGCATCACGACTGCCCTGTACGCCAGGAAATCCCAGGGCCATTCGGCTAGGGTCATTGGCACTGGCGGCATAGCGCTGCGTTTCTTCCACTGAGAAGGATCGCGTACTCACGACCGCTAGCGGGTTAAGAGCGTCATTACCCCGGGCACGAGCCGTTACGACAACTTCTTGGGTTGTAATGGCTCCTTCAACCAGTTCAATCCGGAGGACAAGCTCCTTGGCTGAATTGACAATCGCATCTTCAATGACGAAAAGTTCGTAACCCAGGTATTGAAACTCCAGCCGATGCCGTCCCACAGGGACCTCCATACTGAAGTTGCCATCATAGTCTGTGATCTCGCCTTGCGGCTCCTCAAGACTGGTAACGAAGATCGTCGCTCCAATAAGTGGTTGTTGGGTATCCTTGTCAAGGATGGTTCCCCGAATGGTTTGTGTTGGCGTTTGCGCAAAGGCAAGTAGGGGAACTAAAAAAACGAGTAATAGTGCAGATTTCAGGTTTCTCATTAGGTGTGGGCTTTCTATCAAAGTTACACGAAATACCCACACAAATCCACTATGGATTCTAATTTAGAATCGTAATAAAGTAGGTGAAAATCAGCAAGATAGGTCAACCTTGCTTAAGTCGGAGCTGTCAGGAAAGCAATGGTGTGAATAGGACTAGGAATTAAAGCGAAAGCAGTAAACTCCAACTAACCAACTCGCTCCCAAGCGTCCCCTGACGCGAGGGTGATACTCCGACACGAGGGTAATACCCCGACGCGAGGGGCCAACTATTCCCGCCCCCGCATCCACTCGATGATATCCTGGGTCGCCTGTCCAGCCACCTCGGTCGGCAATTCCAGAAGCTCACGTGAGTCTAGGTTGATGGCCAGCGGTGTCCGCTCGACATTGGTTTGGCGAAGAACTAGCAACCTGTTATTGCGTGCACTACGTTGTACTTGATCGGATACTTCGACGGGCTTGTCAAACAAGGGGTGAAGCATGAAGGCGTCCTCCTCTGCATCATAAGCAGGAATAATGCCTTGCACACCACCTTCCGTTGGAAGAAGGAACAGGCTATGGTAGTCGCCGGCTTCGGGGTTCTGCCATTCGGCAAAAGGAATGACGGCTTTCGGGTTGGCACGGTCACTCAGGTCAAACGCAAAGGCACCACAGTCTTGCGCATAGCCTAAGAGATAATCTTCCCAAACCTCCAGGCGCTGTACCATGCCAGTTTGCGGATCATCATATTCGCGTTCTACAAAGTACTCAGGCTCCAGCTCAGTCACCTTGTAGTCTTGGCTCATATCGCAAATCAAAGCTTTGTAGAATCCTTGAATGCCTATGATGCTACTGAGGGTATTGTATTGTACTTCCGCTATGTAATAAGGATAATCCGGGCTAACATTCTCTGGAAGTTCGGTCTGAAACTTGGTCTCACAGCTTCGCCCATCCATAATTTGCAGAATCCGATGGCTTGGGCCGTAACCCTCCGCGGCTGTACTAGCATCAGCTTTAATGACCGCTAAAACATCAGGCGACTGTAGCCAGATCTGATTGCCGTCCAAGACTTCACCATCAACAGAACAATTAGGCGCCGCCAATTCCGGTTGGGTAGGCGTTTCTTCCGTCACTTCTGTTTCGGTGGTCGTACCGGTCGACTCAGTGCTACCAGTTCCACTGCTAGGAGGGGTTTCGGTACAAGAAACAAAGAAGGTTAGCGCTAAGGTGCTCAGGAAAAGAGACAAGTGGCGGAGGGTCATAGCAGATGCGTTTGATTTATGCTGTCAAAGGTAGACAATCTCCCTCTAAGGACGGGCTAATGTGCATTGCTTTAACCCATAATGAACAGCTTAAGCGGATGGAATGATAGGGTGAGAAATTGTTAAAATCATCCTTTTTACGAATTTTTTCGTAGATCGATTTGCTTTTACGAAATCTTTCGTATAACATTACAGTACGAATTTTTTCGTAAAAATCACTCGCTGTTTTGTCTGGACCAGAAATATCAAGTATAAAGCGTTATTCTAGTCCATTACTGCACCTGTCCGTTTTGTATCCAATTTAACCGACAGGTGCTTTTTCAGCGAATGCAAAGAATTGAATATGGCAAAGCCAACGGAAAGCGAATTAGACATACTTCAGGTGCTGTGGGCCCAAGGGCCTTCTACCGTAAGGGCGATCAATGAGCGCCTCAACGCGGTTTCCAGTAAGGAAATCGGTTACACGACCACCCTTAAGCTGATGCAGCTCATGGTGGAGAAAGGCTTACTTCAGCGCGACACCAGTACCCGCACTCATGTGTACGCCTCAGCGGTGGAGGAGCAGTCGGTAAAACGCAACCTGCTCCAGCAGTTTGTTCGCAAGACATTCCGGGGTTCGGCCGCTGAATTGGTTATGGAAGCACTAGGCCAGCACGAAGCCACCGATGATGAACTAGCAGAGATCAAGGAGTTGATCAACAAGATTGAAAACGATCAAAACAAAGGGTCATGAGTAGTTGGACGTTATTTGGCGATCAGGCATTAGCGGAGGCTTTAGGCTGGACGGTATTGCATAGTCTGTGGCAAGGAGCCCTATTAATCGCATTGTTGAAAACGGCTTACCAGCTTCGGCCGAAGAGCTCGGCTAGTCTACGATATGGCATGGCCTATGGCGCTTTGGTAGGGCAGTTGGTCTTAGCCGTTATCACGTTTGCTATCCTGTATCAACCAGTTGAGGAGCTGGCTACAGCTACCGCAAATAATCCACTGGTCATTGTCCTTCCCGATTTCGCGGAAGCGATTACCGGGCCTACCATTTGGCAGGAGCTGCACCAGTTTATTGAACCTAGCCTACCATTAATCGCCATGGTCTGGTGGCTCGGTATGCTGTTCTTCTTAATCAAGATGTTGCTTGGCTATTACTGGTGGACGCAGCTTCGATTTAGTAAGCACGAGCCTGTACCTGCCGACTGGCTGGATGTGCTAGAGAAGCTCCGCGATAAGATGGGCATTGCCCGCAGCGTGCGTTTGCGATTGTCTGAGCAGGTTAGCAGTCCTACATTGCTCGGCCACCTCAAGCCGCTCATCCTTTTCCCCTTGGCGATGGTCAATCAACTGTCGGTAGGGGAGGTTGAAGCCATATTGGCGCATGAGTTGGCTCATTTGCGTCGCTATGATTATGTACTCAATGTCGTGCAGCTCTTTATCGAGGCTGTCTTCTACTACCACCCGGCTGTCTGGTGGTTGGGGAATGAGATTCGCGCACTTCGTGAGCAATCTTGTGATGACTTGGCAGTTGGCCATACTGGAAATTCTCTGGCCTACGCCAAAACCTTATTACGAGTAGCTGATCATCGCCGTGAGAATAATGTGCAGTTCGCATTAGGGCTACTTGGGCAGAATAAACGCCAGCTGCTCTATCGCGTCAAAAGAATATTAAATCAACCCGATAAACAATCTGATATGAGAGAAAAAATTGCAGTAATGAGTATCCTGCTTTCTTTAGCGCTGCTCGTTTCGGTCAGTACCGGTTGGTCCTGGCCTGATCCAAACCCCATCACCCAAATTGAGGATCATCCCGCCATGCTGGTAGATACTTTGCCGCAGGGGAAAGTGAGAATGGAGGTCGATAAGGATGGAGAAAAGATGGACGTGACCATTAAGGACGGAGCCATCCAGCAGTTGACCATCAATGGAGAAGAGATACCGGAATCGGACTTTCCGAAATACGAAAAGATGGTAGAAGAGAAGCTTGCTTCTATCCCTGCACCACCAGCGCCACCGGCTCCTCCAGCACCTCCGGGTGCTCCTGCGCCGCCAGCGCCGCCGGCTCCTCCGGGTGCACCAACTCCTCCTGCTCCGCCAGCGCCACCAGCACCGCCGGCTCCACCAGTTGGCGAGCGCATCATCATCAAGAGTAAGCAAGTGGAAACTATCCACATCGACGAGGATGGCACTAGAGAGGTGATCATCATCGAGTCTGAGGATGCTGGCGATGAGCACAATATCTGGATCCAAAAAGATGGCGATGATGAGAATATTTTCTTCTCTACCGACGGTGCCATTGAGTTTGAGACAGATATCGAAGGTGATGACATCTTCATGGTGTCTCCAACTGAAGGGAAAACCGGTGTGATCAAAATCGTCACTAAGGATGGAGAACACAAGGTGATCATCGTTGATGAGGACGGAGAGTTAGGCGATCTTGAAGAGATGGGCCTTGAGCCAGACGAGATTGAGCGTATTGATGTCATTCGCTTCTCTGGCGACCCTGAAGTAGATGAGGCTCGTTTGGAAGAGATCATGATTGAGAAGGAAGAAATGATGCGTCGTTTGGAGGAAGAGCAGCACGAGCGAGTGATCGAAATAGAACGAATCGTAGAAGAACGCCGAGCTGAGGCGGAAGAACGTCGTTCAGAGATCGAACGTGAGCGCTCGGAAATCGAGCGTGAAATGCGGGAGGCTCGGCGTGAAGGACTTCGCTTCCGTGGCCATGATGATCGCGATTGGCTGGGAGCTCAACTAGAGGATGACGGCCTAGTAGAGGATGGAGAAAACTTCACCTTCAAGATTACCGATAAGCGTTTGAAGATAAACGGAAAGACGCAGTCGGACGAGATGCACCGTCGTTATATGGAGCTGTACCAACGTAGAAATGGCATCACCTTTGGTGATGGAACGGTGATCAGTGTGAATCGCCGCAATAGTGACAAGTAAACCTTGTCTTTAAAGTTTGGGTGTCTGGACCGGTGAATAGTCTAGATACAACCTTAAGTAAACGCATAGAGGGGAGTACGGACGGTGTTCGTGCTCCTTATCTGTCTAACCAAGCCTTAAAAGCCGCTACGCGGTCGCGACTAACGGTACTTTGAAAATCACTGCTGGGGTTGAGGTGTAAGAGGAGTCGCCCGTTGAAGTAGGTGTCGATTTTCACAATGGCATCAATATTAACAATAGCCTTGCGGCTAATGCGGAAAAACTGCTTGGGGTCCAGCTGCTGCTCTAGCTGATCCAGGCTGGCATCAATATGGTGTTGTTTTTGGTCTTTTTTACGAGCATAGACCAGGCTTTGGTCCGAGTAGAAATAGGCGATATCCTGGACTTGTAGATACGTAAGAGAACTTCCTGTTTTGACTAAGAATCGCTCGCGGTAGGCGGGCTGTTCCAACTGACTAACCAACTGCTGAATCACTTGTGAGGGCAGTTGGTTTTCTTTTTGGTAGAAACGCTCAAATTTGAGCAGTGCAGCGTCAAGAGCTTCATCTTCAATGGGTTTAAGCAGGTAATCAATGCTATGAACCTTGAAGGCTTTGAGTGTATATTGGTCAAAAGCAGTAGTAAATATGACAGGACCGGTGATTTCGATCTGCTCAAAGATGGAAAAACTAAGGCCATCAGCCAGCTGAATATCCATAAAAATGAGCGTTGGGTCTGGCTCATTTTTAAAATAAGAAACGGCGTCGCTTATGCTTTCAATTTGGTCGCTTATTTCTGCATTTGGTAGCTTATGCAGTAACATTTTTTTTAAGCGCCTATAAGCAGGCATTTCATCTTCAATCAGCAAAATCCTCATTCTCCAAGTAAGTTAAAGGGCAGAATTCACCTCATTTTAGGCTTCTAATCGATTCTCGCACCTAGAATTCTGATAAAAGACCATAAGATGACAGTAAGAATATGTCACACAATAAAATTGTATGTATTATTTTTCATTTTTATGCATTAGTCTGGTTTTTTTGAAACATAATAGCATAAAGCGAGTATTTAATAGTGTTTGTAGCCATTTTGCAGCTTTCTGACTGAACGAAAACTTATGACAGTGTTGATTGATTAGGTGCAAAATAATTATGTCACATTATTTAAGTTGTACGTAATGTTGTGTCTGGAGGGCGGCAGGTTTTAGGCTACTTTTGTTAATATACACCTCATATCACTGGAATTAGTTCAATATTCCCCCCCCCTCAATATTGTGCATTTAAATTGAATCATTTCACAAATGTATTCGTTTAAGGCGTAATATATCTTTCCCCCTTTTTGAAGACGGATAAATTCCGCACTTACAGAGCTTTTGTTAGGATAGGGTAATTGCCCATCAACCCTTGTTTTAGAGCGTGTTGGGAATTTTCTTGCTCTAAG
>CAJXOS010000233.1 GCA_913057725.1 uncultured Lewinella sp. | reverse complement strand
GTGGTTAATGCCAGTGGAGATGCCAGTGATCTTTGGTGCCAGGTAATTACAGTAGAAGCAAATACGGATTATTTCTTCAGTGCCTGGGTAACATCCGTGACCAGCGAAAACCCCGCTCAATTGCAGTTCTCTGTTAATGGTGTCCAGCTTGGCACACCCTTTAACGCCAGTGCTAGTACCTGCAATTGGCAGCAGTTCTCCTCCGAGTGGTCAAGTGGTGCCACGACATCTGCAGAGATCTGCATTGTCAATACCAATTTCACTCCAGCAGGCAACGACTTTGCGTTGGATGATATTAGCTTCGAAGCTTACTGTAATACCAGCACGACTGTAAACATCAATGTAACGGAACTCAATGCAGAACTAGACGTTCCGGCAAGTATTTGTGGGCTAGCGGATGCTGTAGACCCTATTTCCTACTTCACAGCAAACACAAGTACTGGTGGTACCTGGACGCTAGACGGACAGCCCATTACTACCTTTATTCCAGCAAGTCTAAATCCAGGTGTGCATGTATTAGAATATGCAGTAAGCACCGGATTTTGCAACGATAATACGCAAGCTATTTTCACGGTTGCAGAACCACCTAATGCTGGTTCTCCTGATAGCTTTGTCGATTGTTTTGATACAGGGAGTGCGTATGCGGTAAACTTGTATGGCGCTCTTGTGAATCCTACACCTGGCGGAACCTGGGCTTATTGGGAAGGCCCCACTTCCGCCACAATAAATGCCAGCACCGGTGATGTGATCGCTACGGAACCTGGTGACTACTCATTCATCTATTTCGTGGATGGCGGCGCAGCTTGTCCAAATGACACTTTGATTCAATCTTTCGATCTTGGACAGAACCCCATTGCAGACCTCCCGGCTACTGCTAGTTTAGACTGCATCGTAGATGAAATCATATTAAGTGGGCCAAATACCAGTGTCGGAAATAATATTGCCTATACCTGGTACCAGGATAACATTCTCTTGGTAGATCAATTCTCTAGCAGTCTAGAAGTGACGGAGCCTGGCACCTATGAACTCATTGTCCGTGATGAAAACAACATTTGTCAATCTACCGCGACAACGATTGTCGAAGATTTGAGAGGAGATGTGAGCTTTGACCTGACTACCGTACCAGCACCCTGCGACAACCCGGTTGCCGGAAGTATTCAGATTGAAAATCCGACGGGTGGCACTCCCCCGTACTTGGCTAGCTTAGATGGAGTAACCTTCGTACCTACTACTGAATTCAGCAATCTCGTACCAGGAGAATACACCATATATATACAGGATACTGGTGGATGTGAAGCAGAGTCAACGGCACTACTTCCTACGCCTACCGAGCCGAGCGTAATGATTGAAGCAAGTGAGGACGGTCCAATTAATCTAGGAAGTGATGTGACCCTGTCAATCATTAGCAATCCGCCGCCAGAAGTACTAGATTCTATCATTTGGTCACCAAGCCTGCCGGATAGCCTGCAAGTAAGTGTGAAGCAATGGGTAGTGCAACCGACCGAAACAACCAATTACACCCTGCGAATTGTGGATGAGAACGGATGTGAGGCAGAGACCAGCATTCTTCTCACCGTAGTTCCAGAAGGTAAAGTATATGTGCCCAACGCAATCTCTCCGAATGCCGATGGCACCAACGATCGGTTTATCATTTACGATCGTGGTTCGATTGCTAATATTCCAACCATGAGGATCTTTGATCGTTGGGGCGGTTTAGTGTACGAGGCCACAAATTTGGCGGCAAATTCTGCTGATCGTGCCTGGGATGGGCGTAGTGCTGGACAGCTCCTTCCGGCCGGAGTTTATATCTATGCTGCAGAAGTAGAATGGATCAATGGAAGCAGCAGTGTGCTGAAGGGAGAAATCTCAATCGTTCATTAATAAAGTCACCAGCCAGAAAGAAAATTAGGGCTATCTTTGTCGATAGGAATAGGAGCTGAAACGGGGGCGAAATATTGTGCATTTTTAAAGGCACATACGACGCTCAGCGGAAAATTTCAATATGCCATCTGCAATATTAGCACCAACTAAGGTAAGCGCTACTGAACTTGATGAATTTCTCGCAAGAGGTTGGCGGCCGTTAGGCCAACGGATATACACGGCTGATTTTATTCAATTGGAGCTTGGTGAAATATTCAGCGTTATTCCTACCCGTCTTCCCCTCACTACACATAAGTGGAAGAAGCGGCATCGGAAGCTGCTCCGGCAGAACAACGATCGCTTCCAATATCGGATTGGCAGAGCGGAGATCACCGATGAAAAACGGGAAGTTAACGAGCGCTACATGCGCGAGCATCCGACCAAGAGTACCGACGAGCTTGACATCCATACTATTCATAGTGGTCGTCGCATATTCAACACCTTAGAATGCTGCGTCTATGATGGTGATCAATTGGTTGCCTTCAGTTTCTTTGATTGCGGCAAAAACAGTGCATACTCCAAGGCAGGTATTTATGACCCCGCCTACAAGAAGTTCAGTCTAGGCATATACACGATGCTGCTGGAAATGCGCTGGTGCCAAACGGAAGGGCTAAAATATTACTATCCTGGATACATATCACCAGACATTCCTCTTTTTGATTATAAAAAAGAAATCGGGAACATCGAGTTCTGGAGTCTTCAGGATAGAACATGGCATTCCTATGAACTGTACGAAAAGGACAAGTTTGGCCCGTTGATCGTCATGCAGAACCGGCTATCCGTCGCTCAAGAAGAATTAGAAGAGCAAGGGTATCAAGTACAGCTCAATCAATATGTCTTTTTTGAAATGCAGATGATGCAAAAAGGGCACTACAAGCTATTGGATACGCCCTGTTTTCTCTTCTTGCACTGCCCTACTGCTCAGCAAGCCTGGGTGGGGATTTATAGGCTGGAACTTGATTGCTATGAGTGCTGGCATTGTGATTTCAATCGAATGATCACGTTCTTCGAGCCTACACCTCGTAGTCTCGAACTTTTTCCATACGTTTTGGAATTAAGAAAACTGCGCTTTCGCTGTAGTACTGCCAAGGAGTTTTCACTACTGCTACTCGACCAACTAGATCCTAGTCATCAAAATCCTCGGCCTCGCCAGCACTAGCTAGGACAAGACGGTAGTCGATTACTAGCAGATTTACCGAACAGTTTGGGACTGCCGATTGTCTCATTTGCATAGGAAAAAAGGCAATAAGAAAACTCAGGAGTCAATTCCACAAAATAATCCGGTAATTAGCCAGGACCAAGGAACTTTTACTCAGGAAAACATTGTTTCTTTGCTTATCTCTACCGGTCTTACCTTATATGTCAGTCTTCGCCGAAAAGCACTATCCTGAATCTGTCCTTGGAAAGGACCTTGACGAGTATTTGGCTCGGGGCTGGTATCGTATGGGGCAATCCATCTTCACCACTCACTTTCTATGCTTTGGTGATCAACTCTATTCTGCGATTTGGGCTCGTCTACCGTTAGAAGGCTTTAGCTACCGCAAAAGCCAACGCAAACTGATGCGCCGCAATGGAGAACAATTCACGATTTCCTATGGCCCTATTGAAATAACGACGGAGAAGGAAATCCTTTACCAGCGCTACAAGCGACACTTCCGTGGCCATATCGCTCGCTCCCTAGCGGAAAGTTTGCTTGATGATGAGGACTATCACACCTTTAAAACCATTGAGGTGCGTATCCACCTTGGAGACAGGTTGGTGGGTCTCAGCTTCTTCGATGTTGGAAAGGACAGTGCTGCCAGTATCCTGGGCGTTTATGATCCAGACTTTTCTAGCAGCAGCTTGGGGTACTACACCATGCTGTTAGAAATGGACTATTGTCTGGAGCATGGGCTGAAGTATTATTATCCTGGTTATGTGGTCCCTGGCTACGAGCGCTTTGATTATAAGCTGCGAATCGGGCCCGTGGAATACCTACAACTAGGCAGTGGCCTATGGGTTGACTATGATCAGACTACCGGCCCCATTATTCCGCTCCACCAAATGGAAGCTCAATTGTATAAGCTTCAGGCTACCTTGGAGGAAAAAGGAGTAGCGAGCTATAAGTACTATTATCCTCTGTTTGAGGCCAATCTCTTTGGTTTACTTCAAGCTAGCTACCTGGACTTCCCTGTCCTGGTGCAGATTCGCGGCCCCTATCCAATCCCCCAATTCTTTTACCTTACGGTCTACGATGTGCGCGACGGTTTCTACAAGTTACTTCGCTGTTCAAACTTTGACGACTTTCGCTTCTATTTCAATGAAGCCTATACCTCTGCTTTTGACCAGAATAGGTTTCTGGTGGAGCTAATGATTGTCGAACAAGTCCTAGCCCGGACAGAATCTCCGCAAGAATTAGCGGAAATCATTCACCGATATCACGAACAGCTTGTCTAAAATTTCGTTATTAGCCCGATAGACCCCGGAAAACACGTTGCCCAGCAGTCAAATGCTGTAGGCGCTAACAATTCCGTATGTCCGAATCACTGAATACTGCATGGCGTAAGACCGCCGCTACGATTTACAAAAAACCTACCGACTCCAAAATCATTGGCTCCGTTGAATTTGACATCACGGATCTGATGGCTTTCGTCAAGGAGAAACGAAAGACAGGGCTAAAGGTAACCCCCACTCATATTTTTGCCCTAGCTACAGCTCGAGCCATCCAGGAAGAGATCCCAGAAATGAACACCTTTATACGCATGGGCAGAGTTGTTAAACACCCCAGCATAGATGCCATGATCAGCGTACTCTTGCCTGGCGGCCAAATGGGTTCAATCCGCCTTGCAGAAGCGGATCGGCACACCTTGGAGGAAGCTGTCCCCAAACTGCAAGAGCAAATCCGACAGGCCAGAAAGACAGTAGATGAAAGTCAGAAGCTCAAAGAACGGCTTGGTAGAATTCCATGGCCTTTCCGAACTTGGGTATACCAGTTCTTTTACCTGCTCAATGTACGCTGGGGAATTAACCTTCCGGGCTTAAGCACGCATCAATTCGGTTCATTTGTGGTTTCAAACATTGGATCCCTTGGCTTAGAGATTGGGTATCCGGCACTCTTCCCTGTTGCCAACGTTCCCTTTGTACTCATACTAGGCGGCATAAAAGAAATGCCTTGGGTCGTGAATGGTGAGATCGTTCCCAGAACAATTATGAAAGTTTCTATAGCCATGGATCATCGTGTTTTAGATGCTTCCCACGGAGGGAAACTATTTTTGTACCTCAAGAAAGTGGTTCGTCAGCCTGAAATGTTGGAACAGACGATTTAACACTAGTTCAAAACTAAGCTCATAATAGTATGCCAAAAATTGTCGTCTTAGATGGCTTCACACTAAATCCAGGAGACCTAGACTGGACGCAACTGCAAAGCCAGGGAGAAGTACATATATTCGATAGGACTCCACCAGAGCTGCTTTTAGAGCGGGCTAGTGGCGCAGAAATTCTGATCGTCAACAAGCAAGTAATAAATGGTGATGCAATGGCAGCACTGCCAAATTTAAAGCTGATTGCCGTTTCCGCTACTGGATATAACAATGTTGACACGGCCGCTGCGCAAGAAAAAAACATTGCAGTTGCTAATGTGAGTGGCTACAGCACTCCGGCGGTTGTCCAACACGTTTTTGCACTACTGCTAGGACTCATCAATCAAGTAGATGCACATCATCAATCGGTGCAACGTGGAGACTGGGCCTCTTCTCCAGATTTCTCCTATACGCTTTCTCCTTTGTTAGAACTTACCTCTTTACGGCTAGGCATCTATGGATTTGGCCGTATTGGACAAGCGGTGGCCAAGGCTGCAATGGCCTTTGGCATGGAGGTCTACCCACAAACATCCGCTACGCGATGCGATGCACGGGGTGACCTTTGTTGAGCTAGAGGAGCTATTCCGCACCTGTCACATTGTTAGCCTGCACGCTCCCCTATCCGCTTCCAATGCGGAAATCGTGAATCGCACCTTGTTATCAACAATGCCGAAACCATCTTACTTGATCAATACTGGACGAGGTGGGCTGGTAAATGAAGCCGATCTCCTGTCTTGTTTACAGGATGGTATAATAAGTGGTGCAGGGCTTGATGTTTTGAGTCAGGAACCACCTCCATCAGATCATCCGCTGCTAAAGGCCCCGAATTGTCTTATTACGCCTCACGTGGCATGGGCCACCCAGGCAGCTAGGAAACGACTGCTGGATGAAGTGGTATTAAATATTGAAGCTTTTTTGAATAAAGAGGCCCGCAATCGCGTGGTTTAGAGGGCGTTGACCTTTTCAATTCCAGCAAAAGCTAATTAGCGGTGGAAAAAAGGGCTGTCTAACACAAAAAGAGTATATTTGCGCAGTTTTTCCAAGAGGTTGTTTTGGAGGCCCTCTTGGAGAGTTATTTACACATATTTTTTTATCTAATTCTTAACTCGGAATTTTTAAACTTTGAAATTATGCAAGGCAAAGGAATTGTGAAATTCTTCCTTGTGGTGATGATTCTGGTGACTTTGATCCAGTATCTGTTCATTCTACCAACCAATCGCGTAGAGAAAGAAGCTGAGCGCTTCGCCATGGAACAATCATCATCCGTTGAAGATGAAGCGGAACGTAACCGTGTCCATACGGACGCCGTACGTGCATTTTTGGACTCTATGTCCAATGAAACGGTATTCAAAATACCATTACTTAAATCTTATACCTATCAGGAACTTAAAAGCCAGCAATTGGCTTACGGCCTTGACCTGAAAGGCGGTATGAGTGTTGTATTACAGATTGACCTGAGAGAACTAATACGAACCCTTGCTCAAAACTCCAAAGACCCCACATTCCGAGAAGCATTAGATAACGCCTCCAAAGCACAGCTCAATGCACAGTCTGATTTCGTTGCACTATTTGCCGATGAATGGGCAGCTATCCGCGGCGAAAAACGTCTGGCTCCGATCTTCCAACGTAATGAAGCATTGCGCGATGAGATCAACTACGAAACGAGCGATGGCGCAGTAATTCAGATTCTGCGTACTAAAGCTGATGAAACCGTAGATCTAACATTTAACCTGCTCAAGCAACGTATTGACAAGTTGGGTGTAGTACAGCCAAACGTAAACCTGGACGCTGAGCGTGACCTGATCCTGGTAGAACTACCGGGTATCGACAACCCAGAGCGTGCCCGCTCTTTCTTGCAGGCAGCAGCTAACTTGGAGTTCTTTGAGACTTACCGTATTTCTGATGCTCCTATCAGCAACGCGTTGACACAGGCAAATGAAAAATTGCGTACCATCATGAGTAATGGTGAAGTACAGCAGGAGATTTTACGTGTAGACACGCTATTCGTTGTAGACTCTCTAGGTAACCAACTAGACGAAATCGAGAGCATTGATACCGTTTATGCTCAGAATAGCTTGGCAGGTCCATTGTTCGACCTTATGTCACCAGGTAATGGTGCAGTAATCGGTGTAGTAAATGACCGCGACTTGAACGAATTGCGTCGTGTGATGGCTATGCCAGAGGTTACTAACCTATTCCCTTCTGATGTTCGTTTCCGTTACTCTCGTGAACCATTCGAGAGCACCATCCTAGATGAGGATGGTCGTCCGGAAGAAATGTATGAAGTATACGCTATCAAGATGCCACGCAACGGCGAGGCACCTTTGAGTGGCGACCACGTAGTTGAAGCGAGTGCTCAACCAGACCCTCAGTCCAACCAAACGGCAGTATCCTTGAATATGGATCAGACCGGTGCTAAGATTTGGGCCCGCATGACTACAGAAGCAGCAAATAACAGTAACCGCGAGGTTGCGATTTTGCTGGATAACGAAGTAGTATCTGCTCCACGTGTAAACGAACCAATTACCGGTGGATCAAGCCAGATTACGGGTAACTTCTCACTACAAGAAGCTACCGACCTTTCTGACATCCTTGAGATCGGTAAGCTACCCGCTAGCACTCAGATCATTCAAGAGTCGGTTGTCGGTCCTACCCTTGGTGCAGAAAACATTCGTAGCTCATTGACCGCTTTGGCGATTGGTTTCTTGATCGTTATTGGCTTTATGGTATTCTACTACGGAGGCGGTGGTATCGTTTCAGTTATCGCACTTCTATTGAACTTGGTGTTCATCTTCGGTGCTTTGGCTAGCTACG
>CAJXOS010000232.1 GCA_913057725.1 uncultured Lewinella sp. | reverse complement strand
TGTTTAAAAATGATTTGCGGCTTCGCATAGGTGCAAATCATTTTCTGCACTTATGTAATCGCTTCGCTCTCACATGATTTTGTTTAATCATTCCCTAGTGTGAATTTGTGATTAAACAAAATCATGCTCGTTTCATATAGGAAGACGGAGCAGCGTGAGAATTACTTTAAGGAAAATGAAAAAAAGTGGATTTTTTCTAATTGTCACTTAGTGGCGAGGAAGTTTCGCGACGATCAATCTGTTGATTATTAGTTATTTGTATTGATTGAGCAGCCGCGAAACTTTTTTGAATTTTTCTAGAAATTCTGAAGTGCCAGGTCTAATCCCAGTTTAAAATCACCTTCCCACACATCTTTTCCTCCATAATGTCGAAGCCTTTTTGGAAGTCTTCAATAGCGAAGCGGTGGGTGATGATTGGTGATAGGTCTAAGCCAGACATGAGCATCTGCTCCATGAAGTACCAGGTCTCATACATCTCCCGGCCGTAGATGCCTTTTAGGGTAAGACCCTTAAAGATGATTTTGTTCCAGTCGATCTCGGTATGTGGGGGCAAGATGCCCAGAAGTGCAATTTTGCCAGAGTTGTACATGTGCTTTACCATCTGATTGAAAGCAGCAGGAGCTCCTGAGCATTCGAGACCAATATCAAAGCCTCGCATTCCTAATTTATCCAAGGTCTCCTCCAGGCTTTCTTCGATAGGATTGATTACTCTCGTAGCACCCATTTTACGAGCGAGTTCGACTCGGTAAGGGCTCGTTTCCGTTGCTACTACATAGCGTGCACCTGCGAAACGTGCGACAGCAATAGCCATACTACCGATCAAACCGGCTCCGGTGATAAGTACGTCTTCGCCAATGAGGGGGAAGGAAAGCGCAGTATGAGTAGCATTGCCGAAGGGGTCCATGATCGCCATGACTTCATCTGGAATGCTCTCATTGATCTTCATGACATTTGAGGCGGGGACTTTTACGTATTCGGCAAAGGACCCATTAACGTTTACCCCAATACCTAGGGTGTTTTCGCAGATGTGCTTACGACCTCGGCGACAGTTGCGGCAATGCCCGCAAGCAATGTGTCCCTCGCTGGTGACGCGATCACCTTCCTTAAATGCTTTGACTAATGAACCCACCTTTGCGACGTGCCCCATGTACTCGTGGCCTATAGTAAGGCCATTAGGGATTGTTTTTTGGGCCCAATCATCCCAAAGGTAGATGTGTAAATCAGTGCCGCAAATAGCACTTTTTGAAACCTTAATCAGCACTTCGTCGTGGCCGATTTCTGGTATTGGAACTTCCTGCAGCCAAATCCCTTTTTCGGGTTTGGCCTTGACTAAAGCCATCATATTTCAAAAATGGTTGTTAAGTGAGGTGTGCTCACTAATTGGTTAAGGGCAAAACGGGGCTCAAATTTACTGGAAACAGAAAATTATTTTGATTCTCCGACTAAAAATATGGTATGCTTTTGGCCTAGTGATGCGAAGTAGCAGCCGCGCTAGCGGTCTGGATGCGAATTCGCGCAGCCGAGCGAATAGCGAGCTACGTAGCGTAACGCCCTGTGCCTAAAGCACGGGGAGGCCCCACCAGCGTTATCGGAGCGTCCTATTTTTTAACTAAGCGGTGTGACACTAACGGCTTTTGGATAACAAGTTTGTAAGTTTGCCTTGCCTAATAAATCAAACCAAATTAGAAATACTCGGATCATGTATACTGATTTTCAACAGCATTTAGAGAAAGAGTTGGCTGCTATTACGGAGGCTGGCTTGTACAAAAACGAACGTATTATTGTTTCTCCGCAAGGTGCCGAGGTCACACTTGATTCAGGACAAACCGTTCTTAACTTCTGTGCGAACAACTACTTGGGGCTATCCAATAATCCACAGTTAGTAGAGTCCGCTAAGGCTGCCTTGGATTCACACGGTTACGGGATGTCATCTGTTCGCTTTATCTGTGGCACCACGGATATTCACCGCGAACTGGAAAAGAAAATCGCCGAATTTTTTGGCACAGAGGACACCATCCTATACGCTGCTTGCTTTGATGCCAACGGCGGTGTGTTTGAGCCGCTGCTGACGAAGGAGGATGCTATCATTTCTGATTCCCTCAACCACGCTTCCATCATCGATGGTGTACGCTTGTGTAAAGCTGCTCGCTACCGCTTCAAGACGGCCGATATGGAAGATCTGGAGCAGCAGTTGATCAAAGCCCAGGAGCAACGCTTTCGTTTGATTGTGACGGATGCGGTATTCTCTATGGATGGCCACGTAGCGCCACTGGACAAGATTGTGGAGCTGGCCAATAAGTACA
This sequence comes from uncultured Lewinella sp., assembly GCA_913057725.1. GTDB lineage: Bacteria > Bacteroidota > Bacteroidia > Chitinophagales > Saprospiraceae > Lewinella. The sequence continues at coordinate 5,974 of CAJXOS010000232.1, read as the reverse complement.
ACGCCATGGTGATGATAGACGAGTGTCACTCAGCAGGGGTTGTGGGTGAGACCGGGCGTGGTGTGACCGAGCTGTATGATATGCTGGGGCAGGTGGAGATCATTACCGGTACGCTAGGGAAAGCTTTTGGTGGTGCCATTGGTGGCTTTACGACGGGCAAAAAGGAGATTATTGATATTCTGCGCCAGCGCAGTCGTCCGTATCTGTTCTCCAACTCTATCCCGCCGCTGATTGCTGCTGCTGGTATTGAGATGATCAACATGATGAACGCCTCTAACGGGCTGATGGATAAGCTGCGCTCCAACATTGCGCACTTCAACGCAGGAATGCAAGCCGCTGGTTTTGATATGAAGCCAACGCAGTCGGCCATCTGTGCGGTGATGCTTTATGACGCTAAGCTTTCGCAAGAATTTGCCGCTCGCCTCCTGGATGAGGGCATCTACGTGATTGGCTTCTACTTCCCGGTAGTGCCAAGGGAGCAAGCCCGAATCCGCGTACAGCTATCTGCTGCCCACGAGCCTGAGCACCTGGATAAGGCTATCGCTGCCTTTACGAAAGTGGGTAAGGAATTGGGTGTGATTGAGTAAAGACCTCGATCTACAAGAATAAATGAAGGCGACGCTCTTTTGGTAGGGTGTCGCCTTTATTTGTTAGTAGTCTACTTTCCGATACAAAACTTCCCAAAAATATTCCCCAGGAGCTCATCCGTGCTAATCTCGCCTGTGATCTCACCTAGGTGGTAGAGGGCGCGGCGGATATCCATGGCAATGAAGTCTGAGGTAATACCACTGCTCATGCCGTGGAGTACAGCATCCAGTGCCTCGAAGGATTTCTCTAGGGCTTCATAGTGCCTAGCATTACTGACAATTGTACTATCCGTATTGACCTTTTCGGCTACTACTGCCTCGTAGAGTTTCTCTTTGAGGTGGGGCACATTCATCCCCTCTTTGGCGATGATGGGGACCCAGTTGTCTCGCTCAACCCCTAACCCCTTCTCCCGAGAAGGGGAATCTGTAGCTTGCTGGGTCAGGGCGGCCCGAATTTGATTAAGCACACTATCTAAGTCTTCAAAAATGGCTTCATTCTTGAAGCGAAGTACCTGATAGCCCATGCTCTCTAGGATCTGGGTCCTTTCTTCATCTTTTAATTTGACCTCCGGTGATTGATGATAACCACCGTCAATTTCTAAAATCAATTTATGATCTAGACAGACAAAGTCTGGAATGAAATGTCCGATAATGTGCTGGCGTCGGAATTCACAGTTCTCGATCTGCCTTTTCCGAATATGTGGCCAAAGCTCGGCCTCTGCGAGGGTAGGGTTGTTTCGTAGTTCTCGTGCTCTTTCTTTGAGTAAACTGTAGGTCTTACCATCAGCAGTTTCCCACTTTCCACCAAGGGGTGAGACATCGCTTGCGACTGTCGAGTTTTCCCCTCTTTTCGAGGAGGGGCTAGGGGAGGAGCCAAAGTACTGCTCAAACTTCGTATACGGATTCAAATCCATCTTATTCGCCACCACCAACACGTGCATTCCTTCCTGCACCAGCTTGGAAAGATCCGAACGTACTTCCTCTGGGGAGGTTTCTATAACGTCGAATACATAGACAAGGAGGCTACTCTGGCGCACCTTCTCCATGGTCTTCTCTACACCGATGGCCTCGATGGTGTCTTCGGCTTCGCGGATGCCGGCGGTGTCGATGAGGCGGTATTGAATGCCTTTGATATTGAGGACTTCTTCAATGGTGTCGCGCGTGGTGCCGGCAATATCACTTACGATGGCACGCTCTTCGTTGAGGAGGGCATTGAGTAAAGTGCTTTTTCCGGCGTTCGGCCGTCCGGCAATAACAGTACTCACACCTTGTTTGATGACATTACCCAACTGGAAGCTCTGGATTAGCTGACGTAGCACACGCTGAATCTCTTCTACAAGCTTGCGCAAATCATCGCGATTAGCGAACTCTACATCTTCTTCGCCAAAATCGAGCTCCAATTCGATGAGGCTGGCAAAGTCGACTAGTTGCTGCCGGAGGGCTGCAATTTCGTTACTGAAGCCACCTCGCATTTGTTGCATGGCCAAGTCATGACTGCTAGCCGAAGCGGAGGCTATCAAGTCAGCAACGGCCTCCGCCTGACTCAAGTCCATACGGCCATTTAAGAAAGCACGCATGGTGAACTCTCCGGCTTGGGCTAGTCGTGCACCCTGGCGAATAAAAAGGCGGATTATTTCCTGGATGATATAATCAGATCCATGGCAGCTGACCTCCACTACGTTTTCACCAGTGTATGATTTTGGGCCAACGAAGAGTGTAGCCAAAACTTCATCCAGGATCTTGCCCTCCTCATTACGGATGGTGCCAAAGTGTACCGTGTGTGTAGCGGCCTCACTAAGTTTTTTCGCCGGAAATACATCGTCTACTATGCTGATAGCCTTGGGACCTGAAAGGCGGATTACGCCAATGGCGCCTACTCCTTGGGGAGTAGCCAAAGCAACAATAGTGTCAGAAAGGTTGTGTGTATTATAAGCCATTACTCTTCAAATATCCGATCTGCTAAGCTAGGATCCAAAACGAATGGATTCGCTTTCCCGTCCTGGTAGCTGCCAATCCACTTGCTGCGTCGGATTTCCCAAGCGCTTGGTGGATCTTCTAGGTTCCAATATCGTAGTGTTAACAACTGATCTTGCAAAAAGCTGACGTCTACCTGGTTATTGTATATCACATACACGTAAAACAAAGCCCTGGCTACATCACCTTTTTTATCTTCTGGTGGCTCAAAGCGACCTTGGCCAAGCTCGCTGTAAGCATCAATTAAGGGAGTGTCAGGTTTTCGCCTGAGGTTTTGCTTTTGGTAATACCAATGGCTTGTTGCCTCATCGTCTACTTCACCAAAAGGAAGATTCGCTCTTGCTTGGTTTACGCTAGCGAGGGTAGGGAAGAGATGGTGCATGTCGCTTTTGGCATTGCCGTCACGAGTACCCTTACTTTGAGGCCAGATGTGCTCGCAGTTGATTCCTTTTCCGTCTTCAAAAATGTATTGGCTGGGATCGTGTTCGTCAGAAACGTGGTGGGCAAAGTTGCTGTATGCGCAATAGATGCTGTCTTGCTGTCGGTCGATTACCGCATAGAGAGTGTCACGAGCATCGCGGTAACTTAATACCTGTCGTGGGCGATAAGCTTCTTGCACTGCCAATGCCAGTTCGGTACCCTTTAGGTTGGGAAAAATTTGCCCGGTCTGAGCAAACAATTGAAAACTACAAATCAGGATGCAACATCCTAAAAGTAAACGCATACTATTCCGCTTCTTTTTTGCGACCAAAAAATACCACAAACATTATCCAGCCAAGAAGGATAAGTCCACTGCCAACCCAGATCGGTAAACTACTGGTGAAGGTAATTAAGTATCCACCAATTAGTGGTGGAATGAGTTGCCCAAGCGACTGCATTGATTGGTTAATGCCCAATATTTCTCCTTGCATATCTTTACTGGCTTGCATGGATATGGTGGCCGTAAGATTCGGAGAGGTGATACCCTGGGCAATAGCAATTAGTGGATTAAGAATGTACAGACCTAATGCCGTATTGGGTTGTAGTACCAATACTAAGGAAGCACTTAGCGCAAGGATGCTGTACATTAATATCTTTTGCGGCGGGTACCGTTTTCCTAGTCTCGGCACTACGACGCCTTGGGTAATGGCAAGCCAAATACCTACCCAGCCAAATAGTAGCCCAATATCTTTTTCGGAGTAGGAGAAGTCTTGGATCAGGTACACGGCAAAGAACTGCGTAAAAAAGGTGAAGCCGAGGGACAATAGAAGCACTACGATGAAGATGCGCCGCAGATTAGGTGTACTAAAGGAGATGGCCAAATTGCGGAAGCCCGTAAAGGGATTTACTGAAACCTGTCGTGGTTGCTTGAGGGTCTCTGGGAAGGCGTAAAGAATGAAGAGAACGTTCAAGGCCGTAAGGATAGCTGTAAACCAAAACGGTGTAGAGGCCGTAAACCAACTTACGATTGTATCATCGGCTAGTAACCCTCCAAGGGTAGGGCCAAGAATAAAGCCAATGCCAAAGGCCATACCTACTAGTCCAAAATTCCGAGCCTTGTCCTTGTCGTCACTCACGTCGGCGATACTCGACAAGATCACAGCGATGTTACCTCCGGTAAATCCGGGGAGCATACGCGAGAAGAAGAGCAAAGGAAGGTTTTGCCATAAAATAGCCACTGCTAGTAAGAGGTAGCCCACTAGCGTACCAGCTTGTGTAATCAATAGCACGGGCTTTCGCCCAAAACGATCCGATAAGCTGCCCAGCATCGGTGCTCCAAAGAACTGCATCAAAGGAAATACCGCTAGTAAAGCTCCATACAGAAAGGAACGTTGGTCCTCCGGCATACTCAGCGGAACAATACTTGTCTCAGGATCAAAGAACAGGGCCGGCAGTACAGGGATGATGATCCCCACACCCAGCATATCGATAAAAACCGTCAAAAAAATAGTGAAGAGCGGCGAACGAGAGTTCTTCATGAACACTTCTTAATCTTTAGTTCTGCGACTCATTACGCGCACCAAAGGTAACAACCAATTTGGTGCCTCCGAAAGCCTGCTTTGCCATTGAACAATTAGCTGTGCTCTAAGTTTTGGCCAGTCACGTTTGAGCCAAATTAACGCCAAACGTTGTTGGCGCCGTAGATAGGCAGGGAGTTGTACATACCAGATTTCTCGTAGCGGCTCAATGTGCTGAATGAACTTAATGTGGGCAAATACAAAAAGGGCTGCGCCGATTATACAGGGAATCGGGCTAAGGCTGCGGTATCCGAATATTTGCGAAAGACCTAGACCAAACCAGGTGCCATAAAGTAGTACGTAATGTGCCCCATAAATAGTGAGGGTCTCACTACCAATTTTGGTAATCAAGCGAGGCACCTGGCCAATGCGTGCAATACCCCACATAAACATCGACATGACCATGAAGACATGGCCCAAGCGCCAGAACAGGTAGTTGTTGTTAAACAAGACTGGCAAATTCTCCCAACCGGTAAGCTGATAAGCGTTGTACAGCATTTGCCAGCTACCCTTGGTAAGGGTAAATCCAAAGGCTAACAGCAAAAATGGGAACCAATGAGAGAAAGCCCACTTCGGTTTGCGACTTAGGGCATATCCTATTGCGCCACCGAAAAAGGCGAAGCCCAACCATGGGACTATCGTAAAGTTAGAACCATAGTCGCGGGTGAAGAAATTCGCAAAGAAACGCGGTGTTTCATCCCAGGTGGGTTCTGTAAAGTAGGGGTCAATGAGGAACGTACCCGCACCGAATACCAGCATCCATACTGCTAGTGATCCACCTACTAGTTCCCGGATGGCGCAAACGGCAATCAGTCCAATTAGTGCTAAGCCGATAATATGTAGCACATCAATAGTCCAGACCCAGGAGCTCAGGTAACCTGCAAAGAGCGCAGGAAAGTTAATCTTCAATAAATAGCCAACGTACAATAAGAATAGTCCCCGCTTAAGGCCTTTCTTGACTCGCTTGTTCTCGCGCAATGGGCGTCCATCGCGTAGTAGTAGAAAGGTAAATACCAATCCAGTTACCGTAAAAAAGATCGGCGCCGTCATACCGCGCATAAACGACCAGATATAATAGAGCGTCGAGTCGGGATTGCGGTAAGTCTCAGCCAGTAGGGTATCAACAAAGTGGCCTTGCAGCATCATCAAGATGGCATAAGCACGCAAAACATCAATAAAAACGATCCGGCCGGTCTTAGCGGGCTTGGCTACAGTAGGTTCCAAGGCAATATTGACTTATACAGTTGACAATACACCCCATCATTAGACGGAATGGCTGGTTTTTAGTCTTCTTGGTTAGTTACAGTCGAACAATTAATTCCCGACTTCAGTGTTTTAACGCAGATTCAAGTGAATGACAATGAGCGTAACTAAGTTGAAACACTGAATCAAAAGAGGGAAATTAATTTTTGACGA
>CAJXOS010000231.1 GCA_913057725.1 uncultured Lewinella sp. | reverse complement strand
TCAAAAGCACCTTGTATCGCCAGCCATAGTTCAGCCCGTAAATTCACACCTGGCTTTGAGCGCAATATGAACGATGATATGATCAAGGCATTGGCACAGCGTGGAGGGGTGATCCAGATAAACTTTGGTAGTACCTTCCTTGACGGTAAGGTCGCAGCGCAGCGCGATAGTCTACGAACGGCCTTAAGTGCACTACTTGCCGAGAAAGAACTTACCTACCGAGATGAGGCCGCTGAGCCCGTCATTGAACAGTTCCGCAAGGAAAATCCATCTCTTTTTGCCGATGTAAAAACAGTAGCAGATCACATAGACCACGTAGTAGCACTTAGTGGTGTGGATCATGTTGCTTTTGGCAGTGATTTTGATGGCGTGGGAGACAGTCTGCCAACTGGCCTGAAAGACGTAAGTATGTTTCCTAACCTACTGTATGAATTGCTGGTTCGTGGGTACCAGGAAGACGAGATTGCGAAGATGTGCTACGGTAATGTATTCCGGGTATGGAAACAAGTAGCACTCGTATCAGATGACCTGCAGAGAAATTAAACGTCCCAAGTAAGAGACTTATAAATCTTTTTTAATTTTTTTACCACTTTCAACTCTATCCGAACATGAGGAAACTAATTATTTGCACCACCCTAACATTTTTAAGTGTATTGGTTTTTAGCACTGCTGCACAAGCACAATGGAGCGAATCAAAGCTTCAGACATTGTACCTTGACTTCCTTAGCGGCGAAGGCATGGAAGGCAGTATCGATGCGGACGGCGACGTTCAGTTTCGTTACAATGACCGCACCTACTTCATCGAAGTAAATGAAGAGGACAATGAATTCTTCCGTGTAGTACTCCCCAACATTTGGCCGATCGAAAGCGTATCAGAAGGACTCCAAGTTGTACAGGCTTGTGATGCGGTTAATCGAAGCATGAAGTGTACCAAGGCCTACGTCACCAATGATGATGTATGGATTGCGGTAGAGCTATTCTTGGGTCAACCAGATGATTTCGAAGATGTTTTTGATCGCTGTTTGTCAGCAATTGAGCAAGGTCTTGAAACCTTTGTCGACGAAATGTAGTACATAGCATTTATGTTGCGCTATACGCTAAGGCGGGTTTTCCTCATGGTTCCAACGTTGGTGCTAATCTCACTACTGGCTTTTGCCCTTAATGAGTGCACCCCCGAAGGCATCACGGACGAAAACCGAACTGATCCTAGAGCATCAGCCTTAGAACGGTATGATAGTGAGCGCAGCAACTTTAAGCGTCTGGCTGAGCTGCGCGGTGAACGCTTCCCGATTTTCTACTTCGGAGTTCACAGCGCCGCTTACCCAGACACCCTTCACTATCTTTTCCCGGCGGAGCGCCGTCTTGCTGCCCAGGCGTTCATTGGCCGTAATGGTAATTGGCCAGCCATTCAAAACTTTTATTCCGAACTCGAGCAACTTATCCGTCAGGGGCTAGCCCTATCTGACAGCCATCAAAGTGATGCGCTTATTGAGGTTAATCGATTATTGCAGCAAATTCCAATCCGTACAGAAGACAAGAATATCCGACGCGACTTGGATAAAATCCAGGAAGCCATCACCTCTGACACGGCTATTGAACAAAGCCTCGGCGCTCAGTACGCCGTCGTACAAGAAACTTTTGAGGGTACAACAGCAAATGCGCAGCAATGGAAACACTACGTGCCAATGTTTCAGTGGAACGGAACAGGCAACAAGTACCATCGCTGGATCAGCCCCATCCTGAGTGGCAACCTGGGCGTAAGCCTAGTCACCGGGCAAGAAGTTGGAGAACGAGTAAACAACGCCCTGCGGTGGACCTTACGACTCAACCTTAGTGCCTTCTTTATTGCCTACTTACTCGCTATCCCGCTAGGCGTATATACAGCCGTTTATGCTGGTAGTGGTTTTGACCGTAGGCTTAACATCTTCTTGTTCTTCCTTTATGCACTGCCTAGCTTTTGGGTGGCTACCTTACTCACCCAATTTCTGACTACTCCAGAGTGGTTTGATATTTTCCCTACGATGGGCGTTGGCGACGTATCGGCTCAGGCTTCCTGGTGGGAGCGAACGCAGACGCGCGCCTACCATTTCTTCTTACCTGTTTTCTGTCTTACCTACGGTATTTTAGCCATCGTTGTTCGGCAAGTACGTGCGGCCATGCAAGGAATTCTCCAATCAGATTTCATTCGCACGGCCCGTTCCAAGGGAATCAGTGAGCGACGGGTAATTTGGCGACATGCCTTCCCCAATGCCTTATTCCCTTTGATTACCATGTTTGGCAACCTACTGCCAAGTGTAGTAGCAGGCTCCATTATTATCGAGTTGATCTTCAGCATACCGGGTGTTGGTTTGCTCACATTTGACTCCATATTAAGTAAGGATTGGCCCATTGTTTATGCGCTACTTTTACTCACAGCTATACTAACGGTCTTTGGTATTCTCTTGGCAGACCTCCTCTACGCCTGGGTAGATCCACGCGTTCAGCTAGGTCAACAAAAGCAAAGCGCCAATGGCTAAGCTACGTACCAGCATACGCGAACAGCTGTTGAACAAAATCAATCAGCGAGCATCCTGGCGATGGGCCAAGCGTGGCTTGTACTTCCTTTTATTCATTGGTGCATTCGCTAATTTCATAGCAAATGACAAGCCATACTACTGTGAGTATAAAGGAGAATGGCATTCACCACTATTCAAGGCCATAGCAGTTGACTTAGGTTTAAGCAAATGGCCTACTGATCAAGTTAACCTCCGTTGGTATGAAGTCGACTTAGAGAACGATTACTGGCCTCCGGTGGCTTACCGGCCCGAACAGATCAACATATACCAGAAATTTCAGAGCCCATTTGACGACCAGAAGGTAGAGCGCTGGCAGTTTCGACATATGCTAGGTACGGATAGCCTGGGGCATGATACCCTTGCTGGCTTGATCTGGGGCACCAGATTTGCGCTGATCATCGGACTGGCCTCTATGCTTATTGCTACGATAATTGGCTTGTTCCTAGGAAGTATGGCTGGCTTTTTCGGTAATGATCGGTGGATTACCAGTAGAGCGCAACGGATCGGTGGAGTAATCGGATTAATTCTAGGTCTCTACGGCGGCTTGATGGTTCGGCGTCCGTTATTGGATGAGGGGCGTTTAGCCTTTTACTACATTGGGGCACTTGGTCTTATCATTAGCCTAACTGTGTTAGGTAGCTATATCGGCAGAAGGCTATTTCCACGATCAGGTCATATGCGGGCTTTGCCAGTAGATGATTTGGTTATGCGTGCTATTGAGACCCTAACGGCCATTCCTGCCTTACTGCTGTTACTATCTATTGTAGCCATCATACAACGCCCAAGTGTACTTTCCATCACACTTATCATTGGCCTACTGGGCTGGACAGGGATTGCACGATTTGTGAGAGGCGAACTTCTTCGAGTTCGTTCCTTGGAGTATATGCAAGCCACCAAGGTGATGGGGCTCCCCCCTGTAAGAGCTCTATTCCGGCACGCGCTACCTAATGCTATGGGCCCAGTTTATGTGGCGATAGCTTTTGGTGTGGCCGGTGCTATTCTGGTAGAAGCGGGTTTATCCTTTATCGGAATTGGCGTTCCTGCTGATTTGGTTACTTGGGGTAAGCTTTTGCGCAATGCGCGTACCTCGGCCGACGCCTGGTGGCTCGCCATCTTTCCTGGCTTGATGCTCTTTCTGACCATCACCGTCTTTAACCTATTAGGAGAAGCAGTTAGTGAAGAAACCTAATTGATCATTAGGTAAAGGCCTATCCCTACTTTATTCCCATTATCCTCGGCGACGCATCTTTTTCGGAAATAGCTGACTACTGCCTTTTCTGTTGGAGAGACTGCCATTCCGCTTAGTCTTCACCTTAGTGGTTTCATAGGCCGGGCAACCCGATTTGCGACTACAGCTTTGGATAGTTGTGCTAAAAGAAAACAGACCGATAAGAAAGAGGATATAGAATAAACGCTTCATGAGGATACAAGAATTTAGCTGTTTGGCCATCCCGGCGCTGACAGGTTTATAACGTCTAGAGCAGCATAATAGATACAATCTACTCCACAAAAGTATACGCAAAAGGTTGAAAACCTAGTAAAAACAAGGCCTTTCAGCGATTTTTCTGATAATTTAAAGGTCTTAGGGTTGCGTAATTCAAAGGTAAGCTTAATTTTGCCTCCACAATTTTCCTAAACCAAAACTATTATTAATGAATAAGGGAGATTTGATTAATAAGATTGCTGATTCTGCTGGTATCACCAAGGGTCAGGCAGAAGACGCTCTGAATGCCGTACTAGACGGTATCACCGACGCCCTGAAGAATGATGACTCTGTTACACTGATTGGATTTGGTTCATTCAGCGTAAGTCACCGTGCTGCACGCAGTGGTCGTAACCCACAAACTGGTGAGACGATCCAGATCGCTGCTAAGAACCTAGCCAAGTTTAAGGCTGGTAAGAAATTGACCGACGCGCTGAACTAATCAGTCTTCGCGTAAGATCATAAAAAGGGCAGCCCAGCAATAACTGGGTTGCCCTTTTCTATTTGCGGACCGGAATTCTTCTGTAGTTTATCTGCTTTCGGCCCGCACTACCCTATCTTTGCTACTCATAAACGTAAAGTCGAGCAAAACGACGATGATTATCGGTAATCTCAACTTAGCAAAATCTCTTTTAGTACAAAGTACCTGGTAAATAGTACTAAGTAGATACCAGCGTTTTTACCACGTACTACTTACCATATACCAAGTACTTTATTAAAGAGTTGTGATGCTTAATTGATATTCAAAGATGATTCATCCCTGAGCTAGCTTACGTTTCATTACTCATCTTCTCTTAAACTGCTTATGGCTGATATTCAAAAGCTCGAACAAATTGCCAGTCAGGTAAGACGTGATATAATTCGTCAGGTATCTGATGCTCAATCTGGCCACCCAGGTGGTTCGCTGGGTTGTACGGACCTCATTGTCGCCCTATACTTTGATGCAATGGAACATGACCCATCCTTCAATATGGATGGTAAAGGTGAAGACATGTTCTATTTATCAAATGGCCACATCTCACCAGTATGGTATAGTGTACTAGCCCGTAGTGGCTACTTCCCAGTTTCAGAATTGGCCACTTTCCGCCAAATCAATTCTCGCTTGCAAGGTCACCCTACTACCCATGAAGGTCTGCCAGGGGTAAGAACTGCTTCTGGTTCTCTAGGGCAAGGGATGAGTGTCGCGATTGGAGCGGCTCTGGCTAAGCGCTTAGATAATGACAATCATTTGGTGTACTGCCTGATGGGTGATGGTGAGCAAGAAGAAGGACAAATCTGGGAAGCAGTGATGTTCGCTGCTCACAACAAGGTAGATAACCTCATCGCCGTGTGTGACCGCAACAATCAACAGATTGACGGCAGTCTGGATGAAGTAATGGACCTGGGAGATTTGGGTAAGAAGTATGCTGAGTTTGGCTGGGAAGTCCTACGCATGGATGGTAACAACATGGCCGAAGTGGTTGACACCTTGGCGAAAGCTAAATCAATGGCGGGCCAAGGCAAGCCGATCTTCATTGACATGAAAACCGAAATGGGTAAAGGTGTAGACTATATGGAAGGCACCCACAAGTGGCACGGTAAAGCACCAGATGCTGAACTAACCGCTAAAGCGCTCGACCAGCTAGAGGAAACCCTCGGCGATTACTAAACCCCTTACTCACCATCCAGAAAAGAACATTAATCATGCTCGATAATATTCAAAGTACCGGTAAGAAGGCTACCCGTGATGGGTTCGGCGCCGGTATTGATGCCATCTCCGCAGAAAATGATCAGGTTGTAGTATTGACTGCCGACCTAGCGGGATCGCTAAAGATTCAGAACTTCATTGATAACTACCCAGAGCGCTACTTTCAGGTAGGTATTGCTGAGGCAAATATGATGGGTATTGCCGCTGGCTTGGCCAACGCTGGCAAAATCCCTTACACCACTACTTTTGCCAATTTCTCTACTGGCCGGGTGTACGATCAGATTCGTCAGTCCATTGCCTATTCACATAAGAATGTGAAGATTTGTGCTAGTCACGCCGGCTTGACACTAGGAGAAGATGGTGCTACTCACCAGATTCTAGAAGACATAGGCATGATGCGCATGCTACCTGGCATGACTGTAATCAATCCTTGTGATTACCATCAGACCAAGGCCGCAGCAATTGCTATTGCTAAACACCACGGACCTGTTTACTTGCGCTTCGGTCGCCCAGGTTGGCCGATGTTTACCGAAGACATGCCATTTGAGATTGGTAAAGCCCTCACGATGGCAGAAGGTACTGACGTTTCCATCTTCGCTACCGGCCACATGGTTTGGCAGGCTGTAGAAGCAGCCAAAGAGTTGGCTAAGGAAGGCATCAGTGTTGAGCTCATCAACATCCACACCATCAAGCCACTTGACGAAGAAGCAGTACTAGCTTCTGCTCGTAAAACGGGATGTATGGTGACTTGCGAGGAGCACAATCGCTACGGTGGCTTGGGTGAAGCTATTGCGCAGGTCTTGACTGCCAATCATCCAACGCCACAAGAATTTGTAGCGGTGAACGATACCTTCGGAGAAAGCGGCAAACCTGCTGACCTACTGGACAAGTATGGTTTGAGTGTAGTAGATGTTGTAGCTGCTGCTAAACGAGCGGTAGCACGGAAGTGAGAAGAGATCGATGCACGTGAACGGTGATTCACGTCTCCAAAGCTTGGGTTGAGTACTGCTTGACCCAAGCTTTTCTTTTGTAGATCTGCCCATTCTTGAGACTATTCCTTTCCCTTCCGAACATCAATAAAGTCTCACCTAAACGAGGTCAAGATAGCGTCGAAGCTTTTCTAAACTTAGAGCACCCATATTTCCCCACTAAACTTCTACCTTTGCGGCCTTGTTACTTAGTAATTTAGTTTTAGGCACAATAGCAAGCCAAAACGAATACTTCCTAACCAACAGAACATATCCGTAAGATGAAATTCGGCACTAAATGCATTCACGCTGGCCTGGAGCCAGATCCGGGCACAGGAGCAGTAATGACTCCAATCTACCAGACGTCTACCTATGCCCAAGAAGAACCTGGCAAACACAAGGGCTTTGAGTATGCTCGTACGCAGAACCCAACTCGATCAGCACTTGAACGTAACCTGGCAGGACTTGAAGGCGGCGAGAGTGCAATTGCCTTTTCTAGTGGCTTAGCGGCGATGGATGCTGTGATGCGTCTTTTGGAGCCTGGCGACGAAGTCATTGCAACGAATGATCTATACGGCGGCTCTTATCGCCAAATGGTACGCGTGCATGGCCGCTATGGCATCAAGTCTACCTTCATCGACCTGGCAGATATTGACAGCCTTCGCAAGACGATCACTGCTAAGACGAAGATGATCTGGATCGAAACGCCTACCAATCCAATGTTGAAGTTGGTTGATATCAAGGCGGTAACAGAAGTAGCAAAGGAAAAAGGGATTCTTACTTGCGTAGATAACACCTTCGCAAGCCCTTATCTCCAACAACCATTGAGCCTGGGTGCTGACATTGTATTGCACTCCGCAACGAAATACCTTGGTGGCCACAGTGACGTGGTAATGGGAGCCGTTATCACCAACAACAAGGAAATTGCTGAGCAATTGTACTTCCTACAGAATGCCGTTGGTGCAGTACCAGGCCCACAGGATTGTTTCTTGATGCTGCGCGGTATCAAAACCCTGCATATCCGGGTAGAGCGCTCTTGTAAGAACGCAAAGAAAATTGCTAAGTACCTAGTGGGGCATCCTAAGGTAGGCAAGGTGTATTACCCAGGTCTAAAGGATCACCCTCAGCATGACTTGGCAAAAACGCAAATGAAAGACTTTGGTGCCATGGTCTCTTTCGACTTCAACGGTGGCACTTTCGAGACCGCCAATAAGGTCTTGGCTAACACCCATCTCTTTACCCTGGCAGAAAGCCTTGGTGGTGTTGAGAGTTTGATTGGGCACCCTGCCAGTATGACCCACGCTTCAATTCCTAAGGAAGAGCGTTTTAAAGTAGGTCTCACAGATAGCCTGATCCGCCTTAGCGTTGGTATCGAAGATGTTGATGATTTGATCGAAGATCTAGAGAAGGCCTTCAGAAATATCTAATCTTGCCATAGCGCATGCTTAGAAACGCAGCGTTTCATTTTACATTTGTTGTATCGTCGTTAAAAAATCACAACGATACTTCAAGTAAGATGAGACGCTGTTTGCTTTTAAAGATTCGGGTGGATGAAGGTAATCCTCCTGACAACTAGAAGAACAATCACCAGCTCTGAATTATCAATAGTCCGTGGCGATTTTGAGAGGTATCAA
>CAJXOS010000230.1 GCA_913057725.1 uncultured Lewinella sp. | reverse complement strand
TGTCATAGACACAGCCGGCAAATCAAATACTTCTACATCATCAGAAGCAGAAGAAGAACAGCCATTATTATCTGTATAGTTGTAAGTAATCGTATGCGTGCCTACTCCTGTCGTTGAAGGGTTAAAGCTGTAGGTCATTCCATTGCCATCATCAGTAACACCTGTACCACTATATACACCACCAGTTGGTGTGCCACCGCCAATACCATTTTGCACTCCTGCATCTATACATAGGTCAGCAAGGGCCGTGAAGGTTACATTTGGTAAAGCAAACACCTCTATGTCATCGCTGGCTGAGTTTGTACAGCCATTGTCATCTGTATACGTATAGGTCAAGGTATGCACACCCACACCAGCTAAAGCAGGATCAAAGCTGTAGGTCATTCCATTGCCATCATCCGTAACGCCAGGACCACTGTACACTCCCAGATCGCCAGTAGCCGTGCCTTGAGGTGGAGTGCCACCGCCTAAACCAGTTTGTACGCCTGCATCAACACATAAATCAGCAGGAGCTGTGTAGGCCACCGTTGGTAAACCGTTCACCGTGACATTTACATCAAGGGTACGAACACAACCGTTCGAATTGGTCAAGGTTACAGTGACAGGAATAATTCCCACACCAGCAACGGCTGGATCAAATTGGAAATCATCTCCATTACCATTATCAGTTACGCCCGCTCCCGAGTACACTGCTCCACTACAAGGCACACACAATGGGCCTAAGGTCTGTATGCCATCATTGATACAAACTTCCTGTGGGAAGGTAAAGTCAGGGTTAGGCGGCAGACTAAATACCTCGACCTGATCACTCGCACTCCCACTACATCCATTAGTGTCGGTAAAGTCATAGGTAATCGTATGGGTTCCTATTCCAGCAGCAGCAGGGTCAAAGTCATAAGTATTGTCTCCATTATCCGTCACTCCAGGGCCACTATACATACCACCGGTTGGCGTACCGCCACCTAGGCCCATTTGTACACCTGAGTTTTCACACAAATCAGCTAGCGCCGTAAAAGCGGCGTTAGGAGGCGTATCTACCGTTATTGTACCCGATACAGCTGAAGGCCGACAAGTACCATCTGTTGGTGTCGGCGAAAGAACAGCATATACGGTATATGTTCCAGGAGTACCTAGACTAGCACCTACTAGTGCCGCCGTAGTCCCTCCTGCAGTTAAACTACCAAAAGGGATCGTACCCAAATCCGTTCCTCCAACATAAGGATCAGCGGGGGCCGAAGTAAAGGCTACAAAGCGAATACCGAAATCCTGCTCCATATTGGTAGCCATATCCATACCCACCAAGCCAGTAGCGGTGCTATTAAACATTTCGCCCGGACAAACTGCCGTCTCTGAGTTACTCACTGCGCCTACTGTAGGGCATACCGTTGTTACCGGATTGGTAATCGCCGAAGAAAAGTTTGTACCATCTAACGTAAAGAGGGTCGTACTCGTCGTATAGTTAGAAGGATCAATCAAATCCGCTACCGTAGTTGGAAGTGCACGTGATAAAACTGTATATTCTGCATTCTCATCAATAGTTCCACCTGTATCTTCAAACACAATAGCATTGGGGTGATCACCAATGGGATTATCCCCAAAGCTGATCGAACCATCATATGTGAACGGATTAAAAGATGCCAGGACCTCATCAATGTTATTAAAAGGATCAGTAAGATTAGTGGCAGTAAAGGCGCTCATTACATCCGTTGTTCCTTGATTCCAACTACTAACCATCCCACTTGCTACAATACTACCGCCGCCGCTGACTGTAAACGTATTGGGAGTAGTTACTGATTCTGATACTACAATGACCGTCCCACTTGTTATCAGTGATCCTCCAGAGTTGTATCGGATCCAATCCTCTCCTTGACCTACGCAAAGGCCATCAAAGTGAAAACCACTACAAGCATTACGATACTCCTCATCTGTAAAAAAGATGTCAGTATTGGCTGGAATATCCGTTACCGCCACAAATGAAAATTCATCTGGGTTATCGTGGGATATACCAACAAATGCTACTCGGACTTGCCCGAAGGCAGTAGCTGTAAACAGCATTAAAACCAATGGAAGGATAAAGTGGCTGCAGAATGTGCGAGCACTCACTTTCCCCATAGAGAAGGGTAAAAGTTGTTTCATGGTCGATTACAATTTGTTTCTTCAATAGGGTCCTCAAATAGAGCCTATTAGGTCTTTAATATGGTTGAGGCTTTGCCTCTGGTTTAGGTCATCTCATGGGAGTTTACGGAACAGCATCATACCGCATAACGGGTACCGTTTGCGCAAACTTCCCTCAAAACTACCCAAATAAAGTAGGAATACCAATATCTCCCACTGTTAAATTTATTCATCACCACAATGAAGCGGTTCATCACTAGAGGTGTCAGTTGGGTTAGTTGGTTCCGTCGCGTCGGGGGACGCTTTGGAGCGAGTTGGGTTAGGTGGAGATTACAACAGTTGGCTTTGATTTGGTTAGCCCTGTTGGTAATTGGCAATCTTGTGCTGCATTACGGATGGATCAATGGGAGATGTGCCGGCGAAGGATTCTAATTCCGCGATAACCTCAGTGGGTTGGTCACAGAGGGTTTGGTAATCGATAAAAAGTGTACGATCAGCCGGTAGTTGTTGGTGGGCGTGGCTTTGGTTGTGGGTATAGAAATGGCGGAATTGTTGGGTACTCTGCTCATCTAAGCACATATTGATGGTCCGGGCGGATACGACACATTCTTCTAGCGGGCGTTCTATGTAGAGCACCTTAGCATCTGGCAATTGCTTAAGTAAGAAACTCAATTGAAGGATTGGCCAGCCGGGCATCTTGCAGCCCCACTGTTCGCGTCCTTGCTCCTCCACATAAGACTGGTAGAAGTTACAGTAGTGAAGCAGCGTTTCTTTGAAATTTGACAAATACTGCTCTCGATCAGGCATCAGATCCGGTATCCAGTCATTCACCTCCCCTTTAAGTACGGCCTTGAGCTGCTGATCGCGCCAAACATTGTGTGGCCCATTCAACATGAGTTCCTTATTCTGGTATAAGCTGGCGAATAGGTGGAGATCATTGGCTACTGTCTCTCCAAAAATCAAGGTTTTCGGTGCAGAGCTCAATAACCGCTGTAATAAAGTGGTGCCGCAGCGCTGGGCTGGTGATGCTATAAAGATGGGCATAGGCAGGTGAAATGAGAGTTAAAGCTTAGCTGCTAGTAAGATAGGTATCAATTTGAAAGCGGGAAGCTTATTGTGTAGAAGTTTTTGCCGTGATCTTAACTCAGAACGCACTCCCGTTAGAATAGTAGTGCGCCGCATTAAAAAAGCCACTTCCGACAAGCGGAAGCGGCTAAGTTGTGTTTTTCACAGTGTCCTTTCGGGATGAACATCCCGGATTACAGACTATTTAATACTACTTGAAGAATTCGCCACGCAGTAGCTGCGTAGCGAATTCTTCTGCAATCCTTAGCGAATCACCGTGATATCTCCACGGATGATCTCACCACGGCTGATGTTCAGGCGTAGTACGTAATAATAGGTTGCTTCTGGAATCGGCTGACCTTCCATATTCAAGCCATTCCAATCATTATTGTAAGGCTTAGCTTCATAGATGATATCACCCCAACGGTTGAAGATGATCAACTCATTGTCTGGAATATCCTCTGGATCAGAGAAGGTAATGACATCGAATACCAAGTCGTCATTCGCACCGTCGCCATTTGGTGTAACGGTGTTCGGTACAAATGGATTCTCACTTTGTGCCACATTGATCGTCAATGTGCTGGTAGCACAGATGTCAGGGCAGTCCGTATTACAGATTTCGTAAGTAACCACTGACTGACCAAACTCTGTTGGCAACAGTGTGATCGAGAAGGTACCCAGCTCTAAGGCAGCAGTATCAACTGTACCGAAGATCGGCCCGTCTACGAGGGTAATATCAAAGTTGGTGCTACCACCCAAGATATCGTTTGCAATTAAACTCACTGACCCCATAAACACATCCGCTTCAATATCCAAGAAGTCAGGGTTAGCGACTGGGGCTGTAGCGCTGCTAATCACCACTTGGTCACTACTGAATTCTGGGCAACCCTCTGCAGACAAGGTCCAGGTGAAGGCATTCGCACCTTGCGCTAGGCCACTTACCATAGTCACGGGGCTGTTTGGCATATCGATTACTGCACCACTAGTTGTGGTCCAAACACCGGTAATGCCCGCTCCGTTTGTTGGTAGGTTACCGCTCAAGTCAAATACATCATCACAGGTTCCTGCATCCGCTCCTGCATCCGCATCATCTGGGAATTCGAAGGTTACGACTACTACTTCCGAAGTATCGGTACAAGAGTTGGTCGTATTAGTTACAATCAGCTCGTAGCTACCAGCTTCTGGTGCTTCTGGGCTGGCCGCCGTAGGATCATTCAATGCTGGAGTACCCACCCACTGGTAAGTGATATTCGCTCCCTGTGGGGTCGAACCATCGCTATTCAAGACAGCAGGAATACCACACTGAGCAACAGCATCAGCAGGTCCAGCCATAGCAACTGGTGTATCCGGATCAGGATCAACAGTGTATTCTGCAGAGTTTTCACAACCAGGTACTGGGCTATCCAGTACTACTGTCAATGTATAGGTAGCCGCCTCAGTGGCGTCAATTACAAATTCACTTTGCTCCGTGAAAGTGCCACCAGTCCAGGTGATCGAGCTAAAGTCAGCTGGGTTACCAGCAGCAGAAGCATCAATCGTTACAGCAGAACCGTCACAAGCCAAGAAGTCTGGTGTGATCTCTGGAAGCTGTGGTAAAGTCAATGGATCAGCAGCTACTACTGTAACAGTAGCACTACCATCACAGCCATTAGCGCTAGAGAATAAAGTCAAGGTATACTCACCTAACTCAGTAGCATTCAATGTCAGACCATTCTCACCTGGCAAATCAACATTATCTAATGCCCACTGAATTGACGTAAAGTCATCTTCCATTCCCGATGCCGTGGCGTCAAGTACGATGAACTCATCCGGACAGTCAAAGGCGGCCGGTGTGGCAATAGAAACAGTCGGTGGTGTAAGGTCTCCATCTACCGTTACTGATGCAGTGGTAGAACAAGCATTGTCTGTATTAGTTACTTGCACCGTGTAGGTGCCAGGTGCCGTAACTGTAACTGTCTCCGCAGTTTCAGGCATAACTGGCGGCTCCCACGCTACGATATAGTTGTCTGCATTGCTAATAACTACTGTCAGATCGCGGCTCTGATTATTACAATCGATTGGTTCTACATCAGCAATCATTGCTACTGGAGCAATCGTGTCAATTGATACTACAATCATAGTATCTGCAGTACAGCCGTTGTCATTATTCGTAACTGTCAGGGTATAGGTCCCCGGTACGGTAACTGTTGGCTGGAGTGAAGTCGGATCTGCTGGATCGTCACCGTCCTGATTCACCCACAAGTAGGTGAAGTCTTGTCCTTCAGAAGAACCGGCACCATCAAGCACTACTCCTGTTGCTTCATTTGCACAGTTGATAGTGAGCATATTATCCATCACCGTAGCGACCGGATCTTGGAAGTCTTCGCCGACGACGAAGTCTTGCTCTGTTGTACAACCACTTACATTACTGGTCACAACCAAACTGTAAGTTCCTGCAGCATCAACCTCGATACTGAGGCCACCATTTGTAACCGCCACAATATTACCTACATCAGTCATCCAATCCCCTACTGTGAAGTCTGTAGATTCTGTTACTTCACCGTTCACCGTAATCGTTGGACTAGCACAATTGATAGTTGGTGTCAACTGATCTAGTGTTAGTACTGGCGTTTCGAACTGCCCGAACACCTCCGTGGTATCGGAAGCGGCACAGCCAGTACTTGCGTTAGATGCTTGTAGAATATAGATACCAGGAACCATTACAATTAGAGAGTCTCCATTAGCTCCCGCGATTTCAGACGCTAGAGAAATGCTATCCCGGTACCATTGTAGAGTGAAGTCACCTTCACTGATAATGGCTTGCAAGGTATCTTGTTGATTCAAACAGCTCAACTCTACCATTGTAGTGGTAATCTCCACATCAGGTAGGGCTGTTTCATCCGCAACCGTTACGCCTGCCGTAGCCGTACAGCCGTTGGCAGGGTTGGTTACAACGATCTGATAGTTACCTGGAGCGTTGGCCTGCGGCGTGAGTGTTGTCTCCGTACCTGGCTCAATGTCTGGTCCTGTCCATTCAAACGTAAAGGTTGGGTCGTTCGGAATGATATTAGCATTCAACACTACCGATGGGTCATTACAATCGATCGCTTGTGGTTCATCCACCTGTACTTGAGGTGCAGCGCTGTTCGCGATGATTTCGGCGAAGGTGGTGTCTGAACAACCGGTAAGTTCATTCATTACCACCAAAGCATATTGACCAATTTCTGAAGCAGTGTATTCCAAGCTAATGCTAGCCACAGGCTGGATTAGCGTATCCGCTAATTCATCCACTTCGTACCAAAAGTAGGTAACGGTTTGAAGCAACACATCACTACAAGATCCACTGAAGGTAATTGGTGTTCCGTCACAGTTTTGTTCCTGTACGGCAGCGCCGCCATTAACTTCCTGCGCACAAGCTCCGGGGGTAACACGGTTGTCCTGTACTTCTACAATTCGGTTCGGATCATCAATACTATTCTCACAACCAGTGACTGTATTTCTCACCTTAAGCGTATAGAGCCCAGGCAGTGGGTCCACTACTTCGAAAGTCTCGCCCATTCCGATTTCGATATCCTCACCATTCTGACGATAGCACCATGTATAGACCAAATTTTCGCCCGTACTATTGGTACCACTTAGGGTGATGCTCTCCGTATTACAGGTAACACCATCTGGTGTAGCCTGTGCATCTGCTACTGGTAATGTTGGCGCAGTTACGGTCACGGTATCTGTTGCCGAACAACCTGACACCTGATCAGTGACTAGGAGAATGTAATTAGCTGGAGCACTTACAAAAGTTGGATTCACATTACCCGCTGACGGAGAGGCAATTGTATTTTGATACCATTCATAATCGACACCACCACCTTGATCCTCAGCAGTCAAAATCAACAATCCATTACAATCCAGTTCCTGGACTTCATCACCTTCTATGATAGCCGTAGGAACAACGCCATCACTTTCGATGAAGAGGGTGTCCTGAAGGAAGACTCCAGAGTCGTTATCAAAGATGCGGAAGATCGTCATGCCTTCGCATACGTCATCCAACATCAGCGGTGTGAACTGCTGGAAAGTTGGGTTTTCTGTGGTCCAGGTAGTTCCGATGAAACCTTGTCCGGCCCATTCAGCTACCGTAATGGTGATCTGTCCGTCGCATGCACCAGGGCATGAAGGTGGATCAACCACAATATCGGTTACCACAATCTGCTCTTCTACGCAGATTTCTCCGTTGGTTATGACCATACTACCCTGCCCGTTCGTTGTCTGAACAGTAGGCATTGGCATATCTTGAATCGTGACGCCATAACAATCATTAGGGTCACCGACTAGATCGAAGCAAACTTCGAAGGCTACTTCACCGTCTGCAATTGGCTCAGGAACTGGATTAGAGTAAGCACCATTTAGGGTTCCAACTGGCTGAGAAGTCAGCACCAAGTTGGTCCACGCTAGGTTATTAGAGCTTACAAACTCTAGCACGGTAGGATCCCAAGTGATATTGAACTCGGCATCCGTAATATTATCGAATGATGCTACCGTAAAGCTCATACAAATGGTATCCATCCATCCGCCAGTAGTATTTTCAGCGGTGAGACCAAACCCTTCAGGGAACAATACGCATAGGTCACCAGGATTGACAATCAAGCCGATGTTATCACCATTAGAGGTAGAAGTAATTGCACTTTCCGGGAAAGGAAGACCAACGGTCCGCATTTGATCACAATCACCAGGATTGGCGGTTGGTGCGGTATCAAAGCACACTTCAAATAGGACGCTACCATCAGCCAAGGTGATTGGTGTAGCACCATTATCCATTTGGAAACCTAAAGAAGAAAGTCCTACTGGTGTAAAGGTTGGGTTTGCTCCTGCAATAGCAGGGTTCACATTCTGAACCGTACCATTGTACAACCAAATAGCTTCGTTCCAGCTCATGGTAAACTGGGTAGACAATACATTATTGAAGTTGCTTACCGTCACTGGCACACAGTCTGTACCGCCTAGCGGTACGTTAATGTCTCCAAATTCAATCACTACGCTTTCTGGCTGGTTGACTTGTACCACACAGTTGGTCGGATTGATGCCGATGTTGACACCATTTGACACACCAATTCCTGGCGTAACAATTTGGATAGGACTATCACCACCAACGCCCACTACTTCAAAGCAGACGCGGTAGATGAGCTCCATATTATCCATGTT
>CAJXOS010000229.1 GCA_913057725.1 uncultured Lewinella sp. | reverse complement strand
AGAAAAGTCCATACCATCTGCAATAGGTATGGCTAGATTTGCTGGTAAGACTGCTTTTTCCGCATAACCACCACCTGGTAATAAGCCGCAAATGCGATCCCCAACTTGAAACCCATCCACAGCCGAACCCAGCTCCAAGATTGTTCCTGCCATTTCTAGGCCCATAATTGTACTCTCTCCTGGAGGAGGAGGGTATTTACCTTCACGCTGTAGTAAATCGGCACGGTTAAGGGCCGTAGCGGCAACCTGTACTAGAATATCTTCCGGCCCTACTTCAGGCTCTGGCCAATCTCCGATATAGAGCTTTTCGGGACCGCCGAACTCGTCAAATTGTATCGCTTTCATCTACTAGAGTATCTTCTGCTATGGGAATTTTCTGATGAATCACTGCCGGTACGGCTTCCTTTGTGGAAGGCCAATAATACCATATGGCAACTAGCAGCAAAAGTAATGATAATACCGAGCCTTCCAGACCAAATTCTCCACCAGTGAGCCAGTCCGGGCCTTCCACTTGTAGATCGAGAAGTTGATAGGTGTCTAATCCGCTTACAGCAAAACCCATCACGACACTTTGCAAGAAATTCCAAACCGCATGCATGGCGAAGGCTCCCCAAATATTCTGAGTGTAGAGGAATAATAATCCCATCAAGAAGCCACCGGCCATGATTTCCAAACCTGCAATCCAGGTAAAGGCGTTATTGCCGAGATGAAGTAGTCCAAATACAATTGCGCTACCCAAGAGCCCAACCCAGGGACCAAACAATCGGTGAAGCTGATTTTGCAGGAAAGAACGCATCAGTACTTCTTCCGCAAGAGGTTGGATTAAAAAGAAAACAAACCAACCCAGCAAGAGGGCAGGGGAGAGGTTAATGTTTGTCACCTGTACCCATCCACCGATGAGTAGCAGCACAAAACATACGCCCAGAATTACTAGTGCGGTCAGACTGCCGTTGGTGAGGCCTTTACTGAAGTTGGTGAGGCCAAAGCCTAATCCACGCCAACCGAACTTGGTATCAAAGAAGTCGAGCAGGCGTACGGCTGTCAGAACACTGATGAGCAATATGCTCCACTCGTAGGTCATTTCCTGTAAGAGGGGGCTGGGAAGGACTTCTGGGACCCAGGTAGTTAGCGAGCTGAGGCTCACAACTAGGATGCCCATGAGCAAGATCAAACCGATTGTAAGTGCTACAAAGCGGATGATTCTTCTTCCAAGAGACTGATGCTCGGGAGCGGTAAGCGCCATTCTTGATATAAATTGAGTACCCACCAAAGATACATTCCAAGGTGGGTACTCAAAAAACGGGGATTAAATCTGCTAAGAAACGAAGAGAGCTTTCTACGGTGCCACCACTGTATCTAGTGTGCGGCAAGCCCATACAGGCTCGTAGGCTTCATTTTCGTTTTGGTAATAGCAGATCTGTGTTTGCTCGCTATTTCTAATGTAAAAGGGATTCGAAGTATAGGTATGGCCAGTTGTATATTCAGCCTGATGCACCAGGTGCATCTCATTTCCGTCCCAGCTAATCAAGGCCTTGTCTACGCCCGTCAAGCAACCGGTGCTAAAGATGCTGGCTTCAAAGATCCACTGCGGTGCTTTCTCACTGAGATCAAATACGCGCAATAGACTGCTCGCCGCGCATTGTTCGAATAGGCAGATTCCTTTCAGCGTAAGCGCTTGCGCTTGCTCACCATTACGGATAATCTTAAGGCTAGCTTTGATATCCTCAGGTTGCTGACGATTCTCATCAGACAATCCTAAAGCCAAAAGACTTGGCTCTTTATCGCCAGGAGCTTGGAAGTAGTTCCAGCTCTTGGCCAGATGACCGCCCCACACATAGCCTTCTACGACGTTGCGGTTCGCGCTGCAGGTCTCTACATGAAACCATTGATCTAAGTAGCCATTTTGCATACTGAATACAGCATCCTCAACGGGCACATAGATATTGGTCACTGCTTTTCCGATAGGAAGATTCACTTGAGTCTTGCTGTCAACAGATGGTGCAGTGCGTAATGGAACATTGTCTTGAAAGGTAATGAGGGTGGTGCCGTCCAGATAGAAATCTGGTGTTTGGCTGTACTGGTGAAACCAATCGTAGTAATCGCGGTATTCTTCACCAGTATATTGTACTTGGGCAGAGCTTTGGCTAAGGGGTAGTCCAAGGAGTAGTAAAACAGATAGCTGAGTTTTCATTTTGTTGGTGTATTGAGCGAAGGGTTGTTGTGCAAACGCTTCGTTTCGCCAAATTATTATTGGTGATTAAGGAATATGGCTCGTTTCATTTTCATGAAGCTATCATTGCTTTAGACTTTGCAGTCTGCAATAAGTAACAGTTGAAAGGTATTTTATTGCCAGGCAAGTTCCCAAGCAGTTGTTAAATTTTTCGCGAAATGAGGGATTTGCACTAACTTGAATCATTGCTCGAAGAAGCATAGAAATCACCACCTGTTATGAAACATACCACCTCCTGTTGGGGGCTGTGCCTGCTATTGCTAGGCGCCCCTCTCGCCATTCTGGCACAAACCACCGATTCCATTCCCCGCCGTGTTTTCTTTACTCAATCTGTTGAAGGGCAAGGCCCCATTGTTGATGGTCTACTTGATGATGCCTGTTGGGAAACCGTAGAATGGAGTGGCGGTTACGAACAGTTTCAGCCCTACAACTTAGAGGCCCCAAGCCAGGATACGCGATTGAAGGTCGTTTACGACTCCCGCAATCTTTACGTTGCCTTCCGCTGCTATGATACGGAGCCAGAAAAAATTGAGCGCCGAATGTCAAGGCGAGATGGCTTTGCCGGAGATTGGGTTGAAATCAACATTGATAGCTATCACGATCTACGTACTGCTTTTTCTTTCACGATCTCTGCTTCTGGCGTGAAAGGAGATGAATTTGTATCAAATGATGGTAATAATTGGGATTCCAACTGGAACCCGATTTGGTACGCTAAAACGAATATTGATGACGAAGGCTGGACAGCAGAAATTCGTATCCCATTAAGCCAATTGCGTTTTGGTAATTTAGAAGAACACGTTTGGGGTATCCAATCTACCCGACGGTATTTTCGGGAAGAAGAACGCGATACTTGGCAACCGATGGAACTCAATCAACCAGGATGGGTGAGTCGTTTTGGAGAACTACGAGGCCTCAAGGGTATCAAACCACAACGCCAGGTAGAGATTCAACCGTACGTTTTAGCGCAAACGACAAGTTCTGAGGCTGAAGAGGGCAATCCCTTTGTGACGGGCCGAGATTCGCGAGTTACCGCTGGAGTAGATGGTCGTATTGGCGTCACCTCCGATATGACGCTTGACTTCACAATTAACCCCGATTTTGGTCAAGTAGAGGCGGATCCAGGAGCGCTCAACTTGAACGGTTTTCAAATCTTCTTCAGTGAGCGTCGTCCTTTCTTTATCGAGAACCGCAATATCTTCAACTACCAGCTTACGCAGGCCGAGGCTGGTGGTGCATTCAATAGTGATCGACTGTTTTATTCTCGTCGTATTGGTGGAAGCCCACACCGCTATATAAACGGAGATTCGGACAAAGGGCTATACGTGGATCAACCAGACAATACAACGATCCTGGGAGCGGCAAAATTCAGTGGTAAAACACAGAAGGGGTTATCCATTGGTATCCTTGAGAGCATTACCCAAAGAGAGCTGGCGACGCTAGATTTGCAAGGAGAGCGTACAACAGATGTAGTAGAGCCGCTGACAAACTTCTTTGTTGGGCGCGTGCAGCAAGATTATAGAGGCGGTAATACGGTCATTGGAGGAATTTTCACGGCGGTCAACCGAGACCTGGAAGGTAACTCAGATCTGGCTTTTTTGCACGAATCAGCTTATTCTGGTGGTTTAGACGTCATCCATCGTTGGAAGGAGAATCAATGGATATTTACCGGGAAGTTACTTTGGAGTCGGGTGAATGGTAGTACTGAGTCTATACTAGGCACGCAGAGAAGCTTTGAGCGACTCTTTCAGCGCCCGGATGCGGAGCACTTGGAAATAGATAGCACAGCGACCTCGCTATTAGGAACTGGTGGTACGTTTAAGATCGCCAACTATGGCGGTAATTGGATTTTTGAAACGGGAGTGACCTGGCGTTCGCCGGAATTAGAATTGAATGATATCGGCTTCTTGGTAAATACAGATGAGGTCAATTATTTCTTCTGGGGTGCACGGCGTTGGACCGAGCCTAATGATATCTATCGTCGACTTCAATGTAACTACAACCACTGGGCAAGGTGGGACTTTTCTGGCAAGATGCTCTATCGAGCTGTAAATACAAATGCTCATCAGCAATGGGCCAATTTTTGGAATACTGGAGGAGGCTTCACCTATGAGAACCTGGATATTTCCAAGAATGCCTTACGTGGTGGTCCCCTCTTGAGGCGCCCCAATGGTACTGCAATAAATTTCTACGTTAGCTCCGATTCTCGGAAAAAGGTGACGTTTGGTGCTAATACATTCCAAGCGTACGGTCAGGATGGCATTGTACGGGTACAAAACTATGGCATCTTCATGCGAGCACAACCCACCAATGCCATGAGCGTAAGCCTGAGCCCCAATTTCAATCGCTTTCAACGCACAGAACAGTACGTTACACAGAGAGAAGTAGATGATGAAATTCGCTACATCAACGGGGAGGTAGACCAGCAGACCTTTAGCCTAACGGTTCGACTCAATTACAATATCACTCCTGACTTAACCGTGCAGTACTACGGGCAGCCATTTATCTCCCGCGGGCGCTATAAGAACTTTAACCGTACAACGAAGAATACCTTAGGCCGAACCTTTGATGAGCGTTTTGCCTTCTTTGAGAACATCAGTTTCGACGAAGAAAATGATGCCTATCTAGTTGATGAAGATGATGATCGGGCCATCGACTTTGAGTTCGGTAATCCAGATTTTAACTTCATTCAGTTTCGTTCCAACCTAGTTTTTCGCTGGGAGTACATTCCTGGATCAGAGTTGTTTTTGGTATGGTCGCAAGGAGCGAATGCATTTGAAGACCCCAATCGGGGATTGGCCAGAAGTATCACTGATAATCTATTCGGAAATAATGTTCAGAACACCTTCCTGGTGAAGGCTACTTATCGATTCCTACGCTAGGGAAATGAAGAAATAGAGGGGACACACTGTGCTTAGAGCAATAGCGACTGCTTAAATCGATCGTAAGTATCCATAGAAAGCAGTCCGCTCTTCGCCGCGTGTGCTGTTGCTTCGGCATAAGAGGAGGTGAGTAGGCAAGGAATACCTTGGCAATCATCCAAGATACCTTGTACCCGTTTAGCTCGATCCTGGCTCTGTACATCACGAATATAGATGGCCTTGATTCGATCGGGATGCTCGGCTGCTACTGCTCGATAGATGTCTGTATCCTTCTCACCGCTGTCGCCAATTAAAACGAAGGGCAGATTCGGGTACAATTCCATGATGCGGAGAATTTGCTCGTGCTTATGCCCGCGATAATTGGCTGGTCGATCTTCGTATGGTAGGCCAAAGTCACGCAGCATGATTGGGCCACGTGGCAAATGGTTGAGGTCAAGAAATTCTTCTAAAAGATCATAGAGGTTCCAGGGACTGTTGGAGACGTAGAAGAAGGGGTTATAATCTGTGCCTGCTGGTCCTCGACGCAAAGCCTGATAGAAAGAAGATACATCCGTAAACGCTTGCCGAGAGACAGCATTTTTGAGGATCGTCAGGTAGATCATTCGCCACTTTAGCCAGCTGGTAACGTAAGTCTTCAGTATCGTATCATCAATGTCGCTGATGATGCCGAAGGAAGCTGCTGCGCCAGGGATTAGCACTTCCGTATCCGATTTTTCGTAAGCTGATTGTCCGGGAATGCCTAAAAGCTCAATCTGGGCGCGTTGCCAAAATGGAGGCTCTAGCGGAGGCGCCGGTAGAGAAGACTTGAGATGCGTGTCTAAAGTGTAATAGCCCTCTGCATCGGTCAAGAGATCAAAGGTCTCTCCACCAAAGTGAATACGAACGCTGGCATCATTAATTTCTCTCGAATTAAAGCGTTTGACCGTATTTATGAAGTTTCGCCAGGTTGAATCCGCTGCGTCCTTGCGAATGGATTTGTCTCGCAGTACCCGACCACTCATAAAGAGATAGTTCCGGTTCCCAAAGCCACGATAGGCCTGCACCGTTGCGGGAAGGTGGCTGCCCAACCGTAGGAAGACCCGCAGCTTGTCCCAAGCGCGGCTGATACTTTTTGACCAGCGATGGAGCAGAGGGCGGGGCATACGCTAATGGCTATTCTTCGAAGAGCGAGTCTACAAAGGCCCGCTTGTTAAAGATCTGGAGCTGCTCAATTCCTTCGCCTACTCCAATGTACTTGATGGGTATACTGAACTGGTCAGAGATGCCAATTGCAACACCACCTTTTGCAGTACCATCCAGCTTAGTTAGTGCCAAAGCACTTACATCAGTAGCCTTGGTAAAGTGGGTAGCTTGCTCTACCGCGTTTTGCCCAGTAGTAGCATCCAGCACCAGCAATACTTCATGCGGAGCAGTAGGCATCTTTTTATTCACACTATTGCGAATCTTGCTGAGCTCCTTCATCAAGTTAAACTTCGTGTGTAAGCGGCCAGCAGTATCAATGATAGCTACATCACACTTGTTTTCAATGGCGTACTCTACTGTTTCAAAAGCTACCGCTGCAGGATCGGTATTCATTCCTTTGCTGTAGAAGTCGCATCCCACTCGCTCGGACCAAATCTTCAGTTGGTCTACAGCAGCGGCACGGAAGGTGTCACCTGCGCCCATTACCACCTTAAGTCCTTGCTTTTTGTATTGATGCGCAAGCTTACCGATAGTAGTAGTCTTACCTACACCGTTTACACCAACTACTAGAATAATAGCGGGAGCTTCTGTGGTAGGTAGGCTGTAAGACTCTAAGTCGTCGGTATTGTTCTCAGCAAGAAGCTGTACAATCTCATCCCGTAGGATTTCATTGAGCTCACTGGTGTTGAGGTATTTATCGTGAGCAACGCGCTCCTCAATGCGCTCTATGATCTTTACAGTGGTATCCAAGCCTACATCAGAAGAGATTAGAATTCCCTCTAGTTCGTCAAGTACCTCCTCGTCAACCACCGCTTTACCGGCAATGGCCTTTCCAATCTTACCTAAGAAAGACGACTTGGTTTTCTCTAAACCTTTATCAAGGTCCTCTTTCTTCTCCTTATTAAAAAACTTTGAAAAAAAGCTCATGTAGACATTTAGTATTGATTCAACAATAGTTCTCCATATCCTTTGGATAACTACGACAAAAGACCTCTTCATCACTCTCCACTTTTCGTTCTCACTTCCTTTGCAGGAACAAGATAGAAAACGCTGTGAAGTTGTGGAAGGTTTTCAGACGGATTGGGCCTGTAGCCAGACGGGGAAATGCAAAAAGGCTTTTCCGGTACTGTTGCCGAGAAAAGCCTTTTTAATGTTACTCAAAAACGAGTAGCTTATTTCTTTGCTAGAAACTCGTCTACTTTGTCTTTGTGTATCATAACTTGCTTGTAAGAGTACTTACCCGTCTTTGGGTTTTTGATACTCTGAACAACTTTCACGAAATCACGACCAGAGCCGGCGTTAGCGG
This sequence comes from uncultured Lewinella sp., assembly GCA_913057725.1. Taxonomy (GTDB): domain Bacteria; phylum Bacteroidota; class Bacteroidia; order Chitinophagales; family Saprospiraceae; genus Lewinella. The sequence continues at coordinate 774 of CAJXOS010000229.1, read as the reverse complement.
CACGCTGGGCAACCCGTGCGTTCTTTGAAACCTTAGCCATTGTTACTTATTTTCGAATGAAAAATTCGTTAGCAATAATAAGCAAAATCGAGTACAAGGTCAAGGCCTTACTTGATTTCGCGGTGTACGGTCATGCGCTTCAGAATAGGATTGTACTTCTTCAGCTCAAGACGATCAGGGGTGTTCTTACGGTTCTTCTGCGTTACGTAACGAGAAGTACCTGGCATGCCACTGGTCTTGTGCTCAGTACATTCGAGAATAATCTGGATGCGGTTACCTTTCGATTTCTTTGCCATGATGGGATCGACTTAAAAGATTTGCAATTACAACTTCACTCCGGTATCAATACCTTTGCGCTCTAACTTCTTCAAGTAAGCATAGAGGCCTAGTTTATTGATGTTACGGATAGCGCTGGCAGATACCCGTAAGGTCACCCAACGGTCTAGTTCCTGAATGTAGAAACGCTTCTTCTGCACATTCGGTACAAAGCGGCGCTTGGTCTTACGATTCGAGTGCGAAACGTTGTTGCCAGAAATTGGCCGCTTTCCAGTAAGTTGACAAACTTTAGACATGCGTCTGTGTTTTTAATCCAATTAGGGAATAAATCCGCTTGGAGTTTCCCGCAAGAGCACCTATTGAAAGGTGATTTGCGTTTTTAGTCAAAAAAATATTCCCGAGCAAAATGCCCGGGAATAATTGGGAAGTGACTCCGGAAGGATTCGAACCTTCAACCGCCTGATCCGTAGTCAGGTACTCTATCCAGTTGAGCTACGG
>CAJXOS010000228.1 GCA_913057725.1 uncultured Lewinella sp. | reverse complement strand
CTCGGGTGTACTTAGGTGACTTGGGTGGTTTAATTAGTTAGAAGGTTAGTTGGTTTGATGGTTGGTTAGTTGGTGGGGTGAGGGGAAATAAAAAACCACCCAGGGTACTCCGGAACACCAAAGCGGTTAAAAAAGCTGGTGATCTGAAGAGACCTGGGTGGTCGAGAAAAGCTAGCGGAATAATTTCCCGCTTACTGCTTAATTACTTTTTGTGTCCAGCGTTCGTTATCCCAACCGAGTTGCAACCAGTATGTACCGGCTGGTAAACGGCTCATGTCAACGCTTTGGCGCCAGTTGCCTGCACCTACAGCCCAAAGGCCATTGGTCATTTCCTGTCCAAGTGCATTCACTAGACGGTATTCTAGGCTACCACTTGTTGGCCATGCTTCTGCAGAAATGAACAACTGTCCTGGAGTAGGGTTAGGAGACAATCGCAGATCAAATGCCCAAGCTGGCGTATCCGTTGAAGTAAGAATCGCTGTTACTTCGCCACTATTCGTATCCATACCACAATCGTTCGTAACAGTAAGTACTACTGGATAGGTACCATTTTCCGTATAGGTGTGAGACACCATACTTCCTTCACCTGTTGAACCGTCACCAAATGTCCAAGTGTAGGTCCAATCTGGATTTGGATCAGTCACTTCGAAATTGAACGTAATGTCATCATCTGAAGAACTGGTGAAATCTGGCGTACCAGGCACACCTTGAACTTCGATGACATCGGTCATTTCCATGGTCGTAGTACCAAAGGCGTTACTTACTTCTACAGTAGCAGAATAAGTACCTGGCGTATCGTAGGTCACTATTACCGTTTGTCCAGAAGCAGTAGCAGGGGTACCTCCAGGGAAACTCCACTCCCAGCCACTCGGATCATTGGTAGACATATCCGTGTAGGTTACCGTAAATGGTGCACAACCGCTTGTTTGGTCAATATCTACATTCACCATTGGCAATGCCCCATCGATCACGATCTCCTGTGTAACAGTACTTTCATTACAAGGACCAACAGCCGTCAACGTAACCGTATAGGTGCCATTACCTGGGAAGGTATACATTGGATTCATCTCCTCTGAAGTGGAACCGTCAGGGAAAGTCCAAGTCATGCTCGTTGCACCCGTAACATTAGGGTTAAAGGTAGCCGTCGTTACATCTAGATCATACGTGAAGTCGGCCACTATCGGAGCGAAGACAACCACAATATTCTCCTGTGTAATCGCATTCGAGCCAAAGGCATTCGTAGCAGTGAGCGTCACTGTATATTCTCCTGGCTCATCGTAAGTAACTACTGGATCAGCTTCCGTAGAAGTACTCGGCGTTCCACCTGGGAAGCTCCACGACAATCCATCAGCACCTTCGGTCACACTAAAGAAGCTCACTGTCAATGGTCCGCAACCCTCATTATTCTCAGCAGTGAAGTTTACGGAAGGAATCTCTCCTTCGATCACAACAGTCAATGTTTGGCTTGACTCTCCACACTCATTGCTTGCGGTAAGCGTCACTTCGTAGGATCCAACACCAGGGAAGGTAAACTCTGGGTTTTCTTCATCACTGTCAGAACCTGGGAATTGCCAACCGTAAGTCGTAGCGTTAGTACTCGTATTCGTAAATGACGCTGTTAGGCCATTTGTAGTAAATGTGAATCCTGCCGTCGGTGTAGTATTCACAACAACCGTCTGTTGCGTGGTTGTTGTACCAGCGGCGTTGGTTGTACTTAGGCTTACATCATAACTACCTGGGGTAGCAAAAGAAACCATTACCATAGCTTCAGTCGAACTACTTGGATCACCTCCTGGGATATCCCAGCTGTAGGTTACACCTTCTGTTTCGTCCGCAATGAGCATGATAGTCTCTCCTGGACAGATGCTAAGATCAGTCGCCGTAAAGGTACCCGTCGGTGCGGTGAGCACCGTTACTTCCATGGTAGCGGTATTCGTACCACACTCATTGGTGGTCGTCAACTCGACTGTATAGGTACCAGCTTCCGCGTAGGTATGACTTGCGGTCTGGCCGCTGCCTTCGTTACCGTCGCCAAAGTTCCAACTCCAGCTATCGATTCCAGGTCCCATTGGGCCTTCTACCCCGATAGTCAAACTACCAAGGGTCGTTTCCATATCAATAGATGCAGCTGGTGTCTCACCAACAGTCACCATTCCTTCTTCGGTACTCGTTACAGAACCAGCAGCATTGGTTACGGTCAATCCTACATCATAAGTACCAGCAGTAGTATAGGAAACTACAGGATTAGGGTCCGTACTGGTAGCAGGCGTTCCTCCTGGGAAAGACCACTCATATGTGTGACCTTCACCTTGGTCGTTAGCCATGAAACTAACATCGAATGGTGCACAGCCGTTGACATTACCGGCAGTAAATCCACCTGCAGGAGGTAGAACCACGGTAATCATTTGGCTCATAGTTTCTTCACCACAAGGCCCTGTCACGGTTAGCGTCACCTCATAGGTACCAGCAGCAGCATAGATATGCGTTACTTCAGGACCACTTCCGGTTTCACCATCACCAAAGGCCCAACTATGGGTAGTCACATTAGTACTGGTACTTGTAAACGTGGCTGAGTTCTCACCAACTGTATAATCTGCGGTGAAGCCAACGGTTGGAGCACCAAGCACTTCAATATCTTCTGTAGTACTTGTAGTAGCGCTTCCCGCTGCGTTAGTCACGGTAAGACTGGCAGCGTAAGTACCCGCATCGGTGTAGGTTACGCTTACTGTTTGTTGATCGCTCGTTGAAGGCGATCCTCCTGGGAAATCCCAAGCATAAGTATAACTGTCTCCCTGTGGTTCTGCTTCGTACACTACCGTCAGCGGACCACAACCACCTGTTGTAGAAGTAGAGATTGATGGATCTGGTACAAAGATGATCTCAACCGTTTGGCGAGCAGTATCCGTACCACACTCATTATTCGCTACCAGCATAATTTCGTAGCTGCCTTCACCAGCGTAGGTATGGCTAGGAGCAGTTTCCGTAGAACTTGCACCGTCACCAAAGAACCACTCGTAATCATCAGCGAAGCTACTATTATTGGTAGTGGTTACATCAGCACTTCCTGGCGTATTGTCAGCAACAAAAGCAGCTGCAAGTCCCTGACCTACACTGATCATGTCGGTCTCCGTGGTAGTTCCAGGTCCAGCAGCATTTGTGATTGTGAGCGTCACATCATAAACACCTGGGGTATTGTAAACAACCACTGGGTTAGGATCTGAACTTGTTGATGGCTCTCCTCCAGGGAAGCTCCACTCGTAAGTCTGACCTTCCACCTGTGGAGAGGCGCTGAATTCGGCAGTCAATGGTGTACAACCATCCATTGATGAAACATTAATAGATGGTGTTACCGGCAGGATTAGCGTGACCTCTTGCGTAGCAACATCTGTTCCACACTCGTTCTCTGCAGTAAGGGTAATCGTGTAAGTACCCTCCTCGGCATAAGTATAGCTTGTCGGGTTATCGTTAGCCATGTTTCCATCACCGAAATCCCAGGTTACATTATCTGCGTTAGCACTAAGGTCAGTAAGGTCAACCGTCAAGCTGCCTGGCGTGCTAGAAACATTAAATGCAGCACTTGGACCTTCATTTACAGTAACAATAGCCGTTTCTTCTACACTGGCAGAACCTGCCGCATTGGTGATCGTTAGAATTACGTCATAGCTTCCAGCTACGTTGTAAGTCACCTCTGGCATAGGATCTGTAGAACTATCCGGTGAACCACCTGGGAAGGACCACTCATAAATCAAACCATCCGCTTGCGGAGCAGCCGTAAAGGTCGTTGTAAACGGTGCACATCCACTCTCATCACTTACAGTAAAGGACGGCTCAACTGGGAAGACAACTTCGATGGTTTGCGTTGTTGTACTTGATCCACACTCATTGGTAACGGTCAGTGAAATGGTGTATTCACCAGCCTCGGTATAGGTAACCGATGGATTCTCCTGATCAGACATTTCTCCGTTTCCAAAGTCCCATGCGTAGGTATCCGCACCAGTAGACGTGTTCGTGATAACAGGTGTTCCTTCACCTGGATCTATTGCGACATCGAAACCAGCAGTCGGTGGACCGTTGATGATAATCATACTTTCCATCGTGATCTCATCCGTCATGCCGTCTGCCATAACAACTAGGGTCACATCATACACCCCAGGCTCTTCGTAAAGCACATAAGGGTTCTGCTCATCAGAACTTGTCGGCGTTCCACCAGGGAAAGACCACTGCCAAGAGGTAGGCTCTCCTTCCGACAAGTCAATGAACTTAACTTCTAGTGGTGCACAGCCTTCGGTCAGCGTACTAACAAAGTCAGCACGCAGTAGTGGTTCTACCACAATCGTCTGGCTAGTCGTCTCACTACCACATTCGTTGAACACTTCCAGTTCTACCACATAAGTTCCCGCCTCAGTATACATATAGGTGGGGTTCTGCTCAAAGCTAAAGCCACCATCACCAAAGGTCCAGGCCCAATCCGTAGCATCACCGGTAGATAGATCGGTGAAGTCATAGGTCAAGCCCACATTGGTATAGCTGAAATCTGCAGTCGGCAGGCCAAGTACGGTTACAGCACCTGGAACAGTATAAGTATCGCTACCGATATTGTTAGAAACGGTCAGACTCACATCGTATACACCTGGTGTATTATACTCTGAGAATGGGTTTTGTTCGGTACTGAATTCTGGATCACCACCTGGGAAACTCCAATCCCAATCCGTTACAACCCCTGTTGAAAGATCATCAAAGGCAACTACCAATGGTGCACAACCAATTTCGCGATCTTGGCTGAAATTAGCTATTGGAGGCTCAACAGCACCGCAGCCAGCAGTAATAGCGATATTATCTACATACATGCTATTACCAAAGCCGTTAATGTTTTCAATACGGATAACCACATTCGGTTGTCCGGCGTAGGCAGAAAGATCCAAACTAATACAGCCAGGACCAGCGTCACACCACTCACCAGGGCCTGAAGGCACAAATTCGCTATTGGAATCACCAGCGGTAGCAAAGTTGCCTCCACCGGTTTCATCTCCAAAAAACAGGATATTAGGGAAGGAATTACCACCATCGGTGGATAATGTAATACGAAGCTGATCACGGGCACCTGCATTGAAACGGGCATAAGCATATTCCATCTCAAACATGATGTCGGCCTCAGCAGAGAAGTCAAACCCAGCTATTAAAGCGTCAACCTCGCCATTTTCATTATAATCGAAGTTATCCATGAAGGCGGCAAAATCACCCAAGTTGCCATCCACTTCACGGCGGGCCCAGGTAATGTCGCCATCAGGGTTGTCAATTGACCAACTGTCAAATCCAAGTTCGAAATTCGAGTAATCAATGGTCTTCCGGAAACCATCGTTGAGATCAACTTCAAAATCAAAGCTGGCGAAATCGTCACCCTGGGTATTCTCGACCGTCAAGAAGGCCGTGTAGAATCCGGGGTTCGGGAAGAACACAATTGGGTGCGGATCCGTCGACGTGGAGGGTATACCCCCGGGGAACTCCCAGAAACGATCCAATACGTTTCCTTCGCTGTCATCAAAGAAAGCGATGAAACTACCCGTACAAGCCTCATCTGTTGATGCTTCAATAAAAGCGGTTGGAGGCTCTGACACCCCGCAACTACTCAAGCATCCTGCACTTGCAATTAAGTTATTGATTGCATTTTGAGATTGCGCAGACCATTGCGTAGCTGTGTTTACCGATGGCGACATAATCCAGGTGCCAGAGGCATCGTGTCCTGAACCAAAGTTGTGACCTAGTTCGTGCGACCACAATACGCGTAGCAACTGGCTACTGGAGCTGAAATTTTCACACGTATTGTAACGTAGGTTAGTACAAAGACCACTCAACCACGCCACACCGATGGTGCCACCGTTGAAGTTACGGCCCGTCCAAAGGGTAGCTACATCGTAAGTCACACCACCGAAACCGCCGCCTTGTCCCCAAGACTGGAAGCTATTGAGTAGCGTACCAGCATTGGTGCTATTCGTCCAAGGGTCACAGCTCGTATTATTACAGGTGGCGATGAAAGTAGTAACTACTTCGAATAAAATTTCATCGGCAAATTCGTCATCATAGTTCGTTTGTACATTGGCCAGGTTGTTGAACATAAAGTTCTCAACGGCAGTTTCGCTGCTTCCTAGGTCAACGAAGAGTTCAAAATCGGAAGCCAGTGCAATCTCAGTAATTAAGCACTCTCCAACGATTTTTTCCTGGTCATTATCTTGCTGCTTAATAGCTTCTTTCAAATGAGCAGGTCCAAAGAACTGTTCAGACACTTCGGTGTCGGTGCCACAGAAATCTTCTGGAATAATGGCGTCCTCTGCGCGATAAACAACGTAAAGCGCGGGATCAGCGTCACGGACGAAGCGCCAAAGTGGCTCTAAGAAGTAAGTGACATCGCCTTCATCCCAGCGGCCAAGAACGAAATTCTCGTCAAAGGTAAAGACAGCTTCCCCCATTGAGCCATCTGCATTGGCTACACTACCGCGATGTACGCCGGTACGAGTAGTCTCACCTCGAGTAACACGCCCATCTTCTACCTGAAGTTGAAGCTGATAGTCAGCAGAGCGCAACTCAAAAGGAGCAACACTCAACTGCATTGGTGCACGTTGATCAATCTGTAGTCCGAAATTGATGATGCCCTCGTTAGCCAGGAAGTGTTGGTAAAATTCCTGATGATCGAGCGTCATGGTCTGATAGTCCGAAAACTGTTCATCCAGTTTTGGGTGTTTGACCTGGCGGACGGAATTGATGCTGAAGTTCGTTTGGGAATAAGAGAGCCCTGAAATTGCCGTAGCAAAGAGCACAAAAAGTAGAAACCTTTTCATCATGGTCAACGAATTAATTATTTAGCTTTTTGAGTGTTAAAGCTCGTTAAGCGGTTGTTGATGCAACTGCGAATGTTCGGATTGTAATGGTTTTCGGGGACCGGGGGTGAGCTTGGTAGGGTCGGGCGGTTGGGCGACAAAGATAACAGCGAGGTCTTTTTTTTGAAGCTGTGGTCCGGACAGAAAGCGTTCAGAGTGCAGAAAACATGTATTTTGTCGGCTGTTATACTGAACGTCCATGGTGGCGGCCCAACATTTGTACTCCATAAAGAGACTTTACTAAACAGTACCCAAGAATCAATTATGCGAAATCTTATTCTTATACTGGTTTTCACCCTAAGTTGTTACACCTTTTTGCAAGCTCAATCTAGTGAGGCCCAAGGTCGCCGTTGGTGGACTGGTGCACACACCACAATTGGCTTCGGCGCAAGCACTCAATTCATCAACTACACCCTAGGTTTGGCTCCGATGTTTGGGTACCAAGTAATTCCTGGAATCAGTGTAGGGCCGAGAGCAAGTATTCTCTATAATCACATCCGTTTGCGGGATATCGGCGGGAACGTTATTCAGACTTTCAATGTCGTAGATACTGGTATTGGAGCATTTGTGCGAGGGCAAGTCTACCAACAGTATTTTCTACAGGCCGAACTCATGTATGAGAGTATTGATAATATCGATACATCCGGCAGTAGTGGTCGCCTCAACGGCATGAACGCCTACATCGGTGCCGGCATGAATAGTCGAGGCAGAACACCCAGCTTTGAAATCATGCTCGCATATGACCTCAACCTCCAGGCCATCTTCAAAAATAACCTGATCAACGGTCGCTTTGGTTTTACGCTATTTTATTAGGATAGTTGAGTTAGTTAGGTTAGTTGAATTGGTTGCGTTAGTTGGTGGTGCGATCCGGAAAACTTATTCAATCAATAGATACGGCGGGTTTCTTGAGACAGGACGCCCTCAATGGCTGCGTAAATACGCTGCGGTTCGTGTGGCCGCCAATTGATCTCATTGAATAGTTCGCCGCAATGTAAATAATCATCAAGGCGGGCTTCTTTCATTTCTTGATAGACATGCTCTTGAAGGTTGATCAGTACTGCCCAGCCTTCATATTCCTGCATGTCATCGTACCACTCTTCGTAATAGTCGGTATCATCGGCATGAAAATTTAGCACGTTTTCAGCGATGATAATAAAGCGGTAGAGCCCTACATTTATTAGCGCATCCATCAACTCCCTTTTGAGGAACATGATGTCATTGTGTACCGCATCATTCCACTCACCGATGAGTTCAATGATCGCGTAGTGTTGATCGTAATCGGCGAACAGGATTTTGGCATACAGCGTTGGAGAACCAAAATTATCCCACTGCGGATGGATATAATAATTGTAGATCGTCTGAGAATATTCAAACTCGCTGTAGGTTCGCCCATAGAAAGGACTACGCTCGTCTTTTGAAGCGATGTAACGGTGACGCCAGCGATAGAATGGTTCGAGATCTTGCATTAATCAGGAAACGTTAGTTGGTTAGTTGGTTAGTTGGTTAGTTGG
>CAJXOS010000227.1 GCA_913057725.1 uncultured Lewinella sp. | reverse complement strand
TGCAGAACGCAGCCTTACATTAATTACATAACCGTCTTTTCTAAGCTCTTACTCACTCGTCAACCAGAGCTATTTTCAAGCTCTATTTTCACTCTTGTCGAATAGCCTCAACGGGGTTACGTAATGCTGCACTGAGCGTCTGAGAACTGATCGTTAAAAATGCAATTATCAGCACCCCTCCACCTACTGCAATTGGCAACCAATACGGGAAGGAAATGTGGTACGGAAAGTCCTCCATCCAGCTATCAACGAAGTACCAGCAAAGCGGAAAAGCCAACACTAAAGCAACGGCTATTAGCCAGACGAAATCCTTGGCTAAAAGGAGCAAAATTTGGTCTACTCGAGCGCCTAAAACCTTGCGAATTCCGATCTCTCGGAAACGTCGTTTCGTTAGTAATGCAGCTAGTCCAAACAGGCCAAAACAAGAGATAAAGATGGCTAGAAAAGCGAAATATCCGACCAGTGTGCCCAATTGATCTTGTGCCTGATAAGCTTGACTTAGAGACTCATCTAAGAAGTTATATTCAAAGGTCTTAGCCGGAAAAAATTCACTCCATTTATCTTCGATAAAGCTCAGAGTATTTCCTAATTCAGCACTATTCAGTCTTACATTAAAATAACCAAAAGCACCGGCATTCACTTCCATGATTAGCGGCTCCATAGCGGCTAGCATATTGCGGAAGTGAAAATCGCGAATTACCCCTACGACCTTGCCTTCCTTGCCCTCTACCACCAGGCGTTGATCTAGCGCTGCTTCTGGGCTCTTCCACTGCAAATCTTCGACGGCCTGTTCGTTAATCACAAAGCTGCTGATGTGATCGGTACCGTAAGACAAATCAAACTCCCGACCAGCAACCATTTCTAATTCATAGGTCTCCGCAAAATCATAGTCAACGGCGTAAACAGGAGCAAAGAAATTATCTTCCTGAAGGACATTATCGGTCCAGATATTGCGACTTACTGCACCACTTCCGGGAGGGGCCACGCTCTGTGTCACCGCACTCACATTCGGATGCTGCAGCAAGGCCTCATCAAAAGCATTCATGCGCTGCCGGATAGTAGGATCGCCAGGGCGGAATACCGAGTTGATATTGTTCTGGCTATTGAGCGGCAAGGTAATCATCATATCCTTCTGAAAGCCAAGTGGTTGACTTTGTAAAAAGCGTATTTGCTTGAATACAATTGCCGTGCCGCTGATAAACGCGATCGCCACCACAAACTGGGCCGTCATCAGTACTTTTCGGAGTCCTACTCCTCCAAGTTTATCATTTACTCGATTTTGCAACACTTTCAGTGGCTCAAATCCACTGAGGAATACAGCTGGATAGCTACCAGCTAGCAGGCCCGTCAGTAAGAAAACTCCAGTAAAGAGCAGGATCATATTCCAGTCCTGAATCAACGAAAACTTAAGGCTGAGACCGGTCAATGCCGATAAGCCTGGTAAGGCGAGGGTGACCAACAGAAGTGCAATGGTAAAGGCCACAGCTGTTAGTAGTAGGGACTCTCCCAGAAACTGCCCTAGCAGAGCACCACGCCTTGCTCCTAGGACCTTCCGCATACCAACCTCACGTGCGCGAGTCAGCGAGCTTGCAGTAGCCAGATTCACAAAATTAAAAACAGCGATAAGCAAGGTAATAATCCCAATCACTAAGAATAGGCGTAGAATTGTTGGATCAGCCGGTGGTTTGGCTTCCGTACTTGCCTCAGAAGTGATATGAATATCACGAACAGGCACGAGTGCAAAGCTCTGCTTTTCCCTAAAGCGTTCATCGCCATTCTTGAGGATAAAATCCTTGGTTCTAGCGTTCATCTTTTCGGGATCTGCGCCCTTCTGCAACTTCACGTACGTATAGCTATGCGAAGCAATCCAGTTATTATCCAAAACTGTGCGTACAATCTCCCGCGCGTTTTCTGGCTCTACCTCTACCATGTTCTCGTAGTGCACCAGCATGTCAATATCGACATGTGAACGCTCCGGCCAGTCTTTAACTACACCCCGTACTCGAAACTGATCAGCCCCAGCAAGCTGTAGCGCTTCGTCTAGGACGTCCGTACGTCCGTAAAGGCGTTCTGCCGTAGATTCTGTCAAGACAACAGAGAAAGGCTCTCTCAGGGCATTTATGGCGTCTCCGTAGAGGAATTCGAAGCCCAAAATTTGCGTGATGGTGGAATCCGCAAAAAAGGTATTGCGCACCTCCATTTGACGATCCGTATTGACGACTCTCGCGCTGATCTCACGTGGGTACATGCGTGCTACCTGTTCCACCTCTGGAAAATGAGACTGCAAATTGGGTGCAATGGTAGGTGGGATTCGAGCGAATGTGGTTGGCTCCTGTAAAATCAACTCATAGTTGAGTCGAAAAACTTGATCTAGATCAGGATGGAAACGATCATAGCTGCGTTCATGCTGCACATAGATGACAATCAAGAAACAGCAAGCCATTCCTAAGGCCAATCCCAAAATATTGATAGTCGAAGCGGTGCGTGATTTCCAAATATTGCGCAGGGCAATCTTCAAATAGTTGCGGATCATTAGTCGGTGGATTTCTTCTCCGACAAGGTATTTCCTTTAGGCTTATTGGGGTAGATTTTCGTTGCAGGATGTTGCTAGTTCGTAGCTTCAAGCGCCGAATTCACTATAAACCAACACCTTATACAGCGTAAGCAGCAAACTCAGGATGAATGCGACAGGTATTTCCTCTGTCAGACTTGTGATAGTGAACGTGCACTTCCCAAATTCAAAACCTTGCAGGCGAAGCGGATAATCACCAAAAACTGCGTCAAGAAGAAGGAGAGCATAATTGTCCCCATTGACTGCACAACTAAGGCGCCCTGGAGTAGGTAGTTTAGCCCAAACATAGCCAATGTAACCCCCAGTACTAGCAAGTAGAGCCCATAAACTTTCAAGAAGTTCTTACGAACAAAGGAGCCGGACTCACGTACAGACGACCATATCCATGTCTTGTCTGATTTCACTAAATAAAGTTTAGCGTAATCTTGCCACAGCATCGGTATTGATGCAACTAACACATACAACGGAATGAGCCAGCGCAAGCAGGAAGTGATGATAGCTTCGCTATCCAAATTGGCCGGCGACATACCTTTTGTAACCGTCAGGTACAACCAACCAAAGAGTACTAGGATAATTACATGAAATACAGCAAAAAGCAGCGTTAACCGCAACATTCGCCAGAAGTAATAACCACTTCCTCCCCAGAACAAGCGACTATCATAACGCTCAGGAGCCACAACGATGGTTTTGGTAAGTCCTCCAGCAAAAAAGACCAACAGAAGAACCTGCACCGCCAAAGCAACAATTGACTGATTCAAAAGGGGCGTAAGGGCCGAACCATAGTTCTGTAGGAAGTCGTTGAGATAGGTATAATTAAAACCCGCAATGAGGTTGTTGAGAATCATTGAGTTACCTGTCTCTGCGAGTAAGGTGCTCCTAAACGGAAGCGCTACAATCATGGATAGGCCAAGAGTCGCCAGCCAGTAAATCAAGCTGACTCGCCAATACTTAAATGCGTACTGTATTCCTTGCCGGAACGCCTCGGTTATAGTGGGCTGCGAGACCCCAGTAGTGTAGTTGTCTTCCATGAAACGATTAAACTAGGACGGCTAGTCCGGCCATGGTACTTTGCAACCAGGTCAGGACGGACACAAAATAACGGAAAATACCCGTTTGCTCAGGCCTCTGTGTGAGACTGTTATTGAGAATATTCCGATCCAAAGCGATCTTAAAATCAGGATCGATTTCCACGCTGACGATCTGGCGTTGGCCAGGATAAACCCATTCCATACTGCGGGCCTTTCCATCCCAATGCTCAATGATTTGTTTCGCGTCCGAGAAGGTTACACGTACTTCCTGAGGTACTACAAACTCGCCATTGCGAAACACGATGACCTTAGATTCAAAACCTTCTTCCCAATCATCAGCAGGCGTATTTACACAATCTTCTGTATTGTCAAAAAAGCCCACCGGAGCCAGTACTGGTTTGTTGATGATATCATAGACGGCGTAATCGCATTCCTCTGTGCTGTAGATCAACTGTTGTAAGAATTCTTGTACGACCACTCCCATCTCCTGCCCCTGTTCTCGCTCAGCCACTTCAATAGCTACCGCTTCAAAATCGCGACGACAGGGGTGCTTAAATTTCCAGCGCTGGAAGTAGGCCTTCATGATCTTTTGCATGCACTCCTCCCCTACTATGCCCTCTAGTGTACGAAGACCTACCGCTGCTTTCCCATATACAATCTGGGCGTAACTACCATGCCGAAAGTGCCATCCAAAATCGCTGATCGGATTTACCTTGATATTGGGCGCATTAAAGAAGCGACCGCGCCGCAACTCTTGAGAACCAACTCTTATGTCCATATAAGGCCAAGAAACAGTTCCTTCCGGATAATACTCATCCAGGATCTTTGCTTCAAAATAAGAGGTAAAGCCTTCATCCAACCAGGGTTCTTCCTGCTCATTAGAAGAGACCATTTGCATAAAATACTGGTGCGTCAACTCATGAATCACCAACGTTTCAGTCGTTTTAATTCCACCCGGCAAATTACAGAGCGTAGGGGCCGTGATTAAGGTTGGATATTCCATCGCTCCAGAATTCAAGCCGTAGTAGGGAGGGCTCACGATGGTTAATGTCGGATAAGGATAAGGCTCAAGATAATCCGCAAAGAAGTCCAGTGTGTGCTTCGCGGAAATGAGAAAACGGTCCTCGTTGCAACGATGTTCGGGTCGAATCAATAAGGTGATTTCTGTATTTCTCCATTGATCCTTAATTACATCAAAGCCTTGATGTGCGGTCCAGGCAAAATCAATCACATCCTCTGCTATATACCGATAGGTAGTTCTCTCTCCCTCTTCCGTTTTATCTGCCAAATAACCACTAGCTCCAACCACATTTTCGCTAGGCACATTTAGACTTACATCATAGCGGCCAAACTCACCAAAATACTCCGTCGAGGGATGGTATTGGTGACAGTTCCACTGCCCAGTCTCCGCAAATCGGCTTCCGGCAGGCTCGTAAACGCCCAACTTAGGGTACCATTGCACCATAAAGAAGTAGTCCTTACTATAGCCCGTACGGATCATTAGAGGAGGAATCTGCGAATGCCAATCCATTTCCAAGCGATAAGTCGCAAAGGGCATAACCGGCTCTTCTAGCTGAAGATCCAGTACGGTATGATCGTTGACATTATCATCATCTGGCTGCACATAACTGAGCCGATCCGATAAATCGTTACCGGCCTCATCCACTACTTTTGTCACCTCTACCCAACTCCAAATGCAATCATCTATTTCATTTTGTGGCTTGGTTCGAGGGATGCGCCCCGTTTCCGTGAAGAAATCGGTCTTATTGTTCTTCCATGCGTTGTAGTACATATGGAAACGCATGTTGTAAATCGTATCCGCTGAAGGGTTGGTAAAAATCAGCGTCTGCTGGGCGCGAACCTGCTTGTTTTCGGCATCCAAGTAGATATCCATATCATAGCTCGCAGTACGAGGTGAAAGCGGCTCCGCAAATGCTTGAGCCAGCATCAACTGATGCCCAAAAAGCAGGCACAATACCGTAAAAAGGAAATATCGAAATACGACGCTAGATGAAGACATCATGAGCTATTTATGATGAGTCAACAAAAGTAATGTATTAGTGGTTGATTTGCCTGCTGATAATGCGGGAGAAATTGAGGCCACAACTAGCAGGTCATAGCGCAGCAAAAATGGTAGATTTGTCGGTAAGCAAAATCTTGGAGTCATTCTCCGGATTTTTGATCGAACTCACTTCCACTGCGCAATACTCACTAGCAAATGCAGATCAAGTTGCCATATTCGTTGTGTACCCTCCTGTTTTGCCTATCGGTACTGCTAAGCCCTTCAACGCTTTGGTCGCAGACCGATACAATCCCTACTGATCCTACCCCCGATCTTAGTGAGCAACGTTTGGAAGATCTGCTCCAAGACAATGAGGAAGAGTCCGACTTCGATTTCAATACCGTTTTTGAAGACCTGGCTGCCTACCGCGAGAACCCACTAAATCTCAATGAGGTCTCAGAAGTCGATCTCCGTGAACTTGGCCTCCTGAGTGACGTGCAGATCAGTAATCTGTTGGAATATCGCGATCGCCTAGGTGGATTTCTTACTATATATGAGTTGCAAGCCATCCGCGGTTTTGATCTCGGCACCGTCCGGCGTATCCTACCTTTTGTGAGCTTGCGAAGCAATGTAGACGATTTTCAGGCTGGTATTGGTACCATGTTAACTACCGGAAAAAATGAGCTCTATTTGCGCTGGAGTCGTTTTTTGGAAGAAGCCCGGGGCTTTAGACCCACCACAGAAAACCCCGATAGCACACCTTACGCTGGCGATCCTAATCAACTGTATGTGCGTTATCGACATACCTACAGCAACCGTTTAAGCTACGGTTTCACAGCAGAAAAAGATCGGGGTGAAGAATTCTTCCAGGGCAGCAATCGCAAGGGCTTTGACTTCTACAGCGCACATCTCTTTTTAAAGGATTACAATCAACGTATCAAAGCGCTTGCACTGGGTGATTTCACCGCAAATTTTGGGCAAGGACTCATTCTTTTCACGGGCTTTGGTTTTGGCAAAAGTGCACTCACTACTAGTGTTCGACGAGGTGGGCGAGCCCTCCGGCAATACACCTCTGTTAACGAAGCGAACTATCTACGAGGCATTGCCAGCACCCTAAAGTTTGGCGATCATCTCGAGCTTACGACCTTCGTATCAAACCGCCGACGTGATGGAAACCTCATCACGATCAACGACACCATTGACATCGAATTCGAAGGCTCATTCACAGAGTTCTCCTCGCTACAGCTTAGTGGTTTACACCGCACGCCCAACGAAATAGCCGACCGAAATGGGTTGCGACATTTTACGGCTGGGGTCTCGGCAAAGTGGCAAGCCAATAAAGGCCACGTCGCACTCAACGCCGTACATCATCAGCTAGACAAGAGTCTTACACTTACCCCCCGCGTCTATAATCGCTTTTACTTCCAAGGTGACCGTCTCACCAATGCTAGCGTTGATTATAGCTGGCGCTGGCGAAATCTGACGTTTTTCGGGGAAACCGCGGTTAGCGACAACGGCGCTGTTGCTACGCTTAATGGCCTACTCACAACCTTGGATCGTCGGGTCAATCTTGCGGTTTTTCAAAGAGCTTATCCGCGCGATTTTCAAGCTTTGTTGGGTAACCCCATTGGTGAAACTACGGGCGGCCGAAATGAAAACGGTGTCTATTTTGGTGTAGAGGTTTTCCCAGCCAACAACTGGGTGCTGAGCGCCTACTATGATATTTGGCAACACCCATGGTTGCGTTTCAACGCCGATGCACCATCACGTGGACACGAATATCGCTTGCGTCTTACCTACTTTAAGAAACGCGAATTGGATGTATTCCTGGAACTGCGTAACGAAATCAAGGAGGTCAACGTCCGTCTACTAGACAGCAACATTGACGCTCTAGTGAATCGCCAGCGCCTGCAGCTTCGCCTGCATTTGGCGTATCAGATCAATCGTGCCATCGAGTGGCGTAGTCGTATCGATTGGGGAGAAACAGACAATCCAATCAACACTCGCCAAACCGGCTTTGCTATTTATCAGGACTTACTCTATCGTCCGGTTGGTTCTCCTTGGAGCTTCACCAGTCGCATCGCTTACTTTGATACTGATAGCTACCAGGTTCGTTTTTACAATTACGAAAATGGACTGCTGTACTTCTTCCGTATCCCGCCATACTATAACCAAGGTAGCCGCTTCTTCATCAACCTCCGCTATAAAGGCATCCGCAACTTGATGATTGAGGCGCGCTATGCCCGCTTATTCTGGTCTAATCCTGATGCAATAGGCACTGGACTTGAAGCCACTGGCGAACCTACTCGAACGGAGATTGCTGCACAGATTAAGTGGACGTTTTAGCGGCAAAAAAGAACATCAAAGAAATAGACTTCTTTCGGGCCATACCGCCTTGGGCGGTACCGGGTCATCCGCTCTTATGCAGCTCCGCCTCCGGCGTAGTTGCATACCGCTTCTACCCCTTGTCCGGGGGGATTGGAAGCGGTGATCTAGTCCTAAGGAGGTGTGCTTTAATATCATGATATCTGGAGGGCGAAGGATCTTCTAAAATTTGGTGTTATTGCGTTGTTGTAATAACACCGCGAGTCTCAATTTTTGACACCCACCCCAAAAAACACAAATCCCGGACAGTATCACTACCATCCGGGATTCTATGCACGCCTGTCAGCGTCTCGTATCCCCTCCCCTTGGGGAGGGTTAGGGTGGGGTCTCTATTCCACCACTATCATCTGCCTCGTGGCAGTGTACTTATCACTCTGCAGTGTATAGCTCACTACTCCACTTGCTCCCTGCAAC
>CAJXOS010000226.1 GCA_913057725.1 uncultured Lewinella sp. | reverse complement strand
GTTGTTATAGCTCTCGTAGAGCCAACCCAGTACATCATCATTCTGCCAGATGTCCGGACCTACCTGATCATCAGTTGCTACCGCATTAAAGGCGCTGATGATTTCGCGGAGATCCAGTACGTAGGGCAATAGTGCGTAAGGATACTCCCGGTGGTACAGTGGAATATTGTCTCCGAGGCGGTCAAACTCGTAAGCCAGGTAGCCGCGCAGCCCTTCCAATTCCTCATTACGACGGCTAGCATCTTGCTCTAACCAAATTTTGTGACCAAAGGAGCGGTCACCATGTTCGGGGCGCTGGGTCACAATTTCTGGAAAGAGCTGGTGGGCTTCCATCACCTTAATGGCCGCCAGGCGGTTGAAGAGCGTAAAGGTGAGCTCATCTAATAGTCGCTCCCGTGCCGCAGCATAGCTGCCCATCTCCGCCTGGTGATTGGCTAGCAGTTCGTCTAAGCGATGGCGCTTAGGCTGTAGGTTCTCCGGTAGCTTCTCCGCATCCAACACCTTTTTAGCTCCCAGCCCCAGACGGGCCAGGTGCTTATCATAAGCTCCGGCGATGCGCTGCTTAATTAGGGCTACGTGTTCAGCGAGTTTCATGCGTTTACTTGAGGTTCACTTTAATCAGTTCATCATTATCAATACCAGCCAGGGCCTGCAACTGTTCAGCAAGCAACTGTCGGTAGGCCTTCACCGTCATCACCTGTTGGGGTACCGTCAGTTCCAGTTCGCGGGGAGGAGTCGGTGCAGAAGCTGTCTTCGTCTCCGAATCTGCTGCTGGCGGTGCTGCTGGCTCTTCTTTAACCAGGCTGCTTTGGAGCAACAACAGATCCGTTTCTTTCTTGGGATGCAACTCCAGGTAATTCAACATATCAGAGAGGGAGAAACCCGTATTCTGGCAAACGATATGGTACTCCAACTTCACCTCTCCTACACTTCGCTGCTTCGCATATTGCAAGAGGGATTCTAACTTGCGGAGGGTATCCCGGTTTAGTTCTGCTGGATAGGCGGCTGATTCCGCCTGCACAGCAGTTACTTTGAAGGCCAGTTCCTGGTAGTTACCAGCAAGCATTTGTGCCGCAGCTTTCATCCGCTGGTAGTATGCATCTTTTACCCGTTGGGCCTGCTGCCGCAACTGGGCAAAATTATCTACCAAACTGGCAGCCTTCAGCCTCTGGTACTCTGCTGTGGCCTCTGCGACAGTCGTATCTTCAATGCCCGCTTTCTGTAGTTCATTGCTGACATTGGCCAGGAAGTTCTCAAAACCTCGCAACTTATCCAGGTTGCGGCGGATGAAATCGCGGGCCTTTATGATGGCTTCTATTCCTGCTACAAACGCTTCTTTCCCGGCCAGAAATTGTTGGACTTTATCTAGATAGTTAGCCTCTGTGGTCTTGACCGTATACGCTTGTAGGACCGATTTTTGCTGCGCTGCCTTCGGGAAATACTGTTCAAACTGGGTCAGGTCTCTACGACGCTCTCCCAAGATGGTCAAGAAGTGTTCTGCTAGCCGCTTGATGGCTTCCGCCAGGGCAAAATCACTACTATTCCAATCTACTTTCTCACCCGTATGCTCCTGATAGTCTAAATCGAGCAAAGCCTGTACGACGATATTCTTTTCGCCAGCCGATAGTGTCTTGGTTACGGACTTAAAGGCCGCCTTCTTAAATTTAGTACTGTTGGTAAATACCTCCTGAACCGCCTGATCCCGGTAGGAGAAGTATTCTTGGGTTTGGTTATTAGCACCACCATACTTTACCACCAACTTTCCTGCCCTCAGCAAAGCTGCCAGTGTCGTAGCCAGGGTACCATAGCTGTAGCCCCAGGGAGCTTCGCGAATCGTTTCCTCCAGACTCCGACCATCCAGGTAGTTAGTGTCAATCTGTGCCGTAATCGCCTCTACGACCTTCAGGTGATCCCCGACAAAATTTCCTTTGCCATCGAAAAACTGGAAGTCAGCCCCAGAGCAATAAGCTTGCAAGCGGCTGGCATCCTTTTCTTTGAGTATTCGCAAAGCGGTTGTATCACTTAGTTGCGAGCCCAGGCGCTTGGTGTAAATATTCTGTACCACCTTGGTCTGTACACCTTCAATTTCTGCCCTGAAATTGGTGGCTGTCAGTAGATACTCATCAAAAAGATAGATGGCCGACCCCGTTTCGTAAGCCTCTCGCAAAAGGCGCAACAAGCGTTGTTCCTTTTCCGACTTGATAGCGGTGAAATCACTAACAATGCGCCTCTTGTTCTGGTCGCTATCGTTCCCGTACTTTTCTTCCAGGTACGTAAACTTCCGTATCTCGGCCAGCAATTGATCAATCTCAGCAAAGTGTGCGCTTTGGGGAACAAGGCTGATTTTACCTTTTTCGTGCTGTGTTTCCAGCTTCACTCCCTCCACAAACTCCTGCCGATCTCCCTCTACATTGTAGAGATTGTAAACGGCAAGTTTCAAGGCTTTCTGAGAGGCGGAAACAATCTCGTCCCCTTGATGCGTACTGATATAGAAACTGTAGGGTAATTCGTCCAATTGCAAAGTACTCAAGGGCCGGAATAGAGGAGTCTTCTTGAGGTAGCCAACCAGATCTCTCTTCTTATGAAAGAGCTCTACAATGAAGCCATTCATTTCCTCCAAGAGCTTTCCTTCCAAATCAGAGGTGATCTTATACACTTGATTTACAGGCGGTAGTAAGAGCTTCGTCTCTACCAAATAGCCCAGGGCCTTTTCGACCTCTGGCTTAAGCTGATAGTAGGCATCAGGGTCTTCCAGATATGATTTGGTGATATTTTCCAAAGTAGCAGGGGCCAGTTCTGACTCCGAAAGGAAATGAATGGTCTTGAGAAGTAAATCCCCCCGCAATTCGGATTGCTTATTCTCCAGAATACGCTTAGCATGATCATACTTGACCCCCAACTCAGTAGGTGGAGCCGTTTGTGCCTCCGTGCAAAGCGCGTGAGCTGTAGCCATACTGTATAAGGGGCGCAGTTGCATTTGCTTGCGCAACACATCAAAGGTGGTGATGATCATTCCCCGCGCCGCAATTTGAGAAGCAGCAAGTTGGTTCGAGCTGAACAAGAATTTTTGCAATAACTGAAACTGGTAGGCGTGAAAAGGAAAGTAAGTCGCAAAGGTATCCGCCTGTATCGTTTTTGTCGGAAAGCTAGACTTCAAATTTGTCAGATCAGTAATCCTGCCTTCGTGCTCCTCGTAATACTGTACTAATTTCTCGTAGTAGGCCTCCTTTTTCTGCAGTAACCGATTTTGGATAATGATATCAACCTCCGTCGACTCCAGGTGGAATTTAGACTTAAAGCGGTCCGTGACCTTGGTAAGCTGGCTACGACTTACATTGTGATTGTTGATCACATCATCCAGTTTCTCCTGCGCTATCGCGATTGTCCAGGCTTGACTTCCCAAGCTAGATAAGGCCTCACTGATCCCTTCAAGATCGAGCAAGTTAAACTTCTGCTGACTCAAGGCCTCACTCGCTTCATCAAAAATGAAGACGATACGTTCGTCCGGATATACTTCTAAATACCGTTTGAGTTGATTACTCAACTTAGCAGCCGAGAAAGTGCGAATGTCCTGCTCGTATATAGCCTTGGTATCATCATACTCTTGATCAGAATACCCCATGGCCAAGTGAGCCTGGCGTACCGCACGAGCTGTTTCCCGGTTACTTCGCTTAACCTCTGCCCAGGGTTTACCCACGGCTGCTTCAACAGCAGCAGCAAAATCGGCAGATTTACCTTCGAGCATCAAATCAAATTCGATATACCCATAGAGATCAGAACGAAATTTCAGTAGCTTCAGGAAATTGGTGAAGAGCGTAAATGCCAAGCCATTCTCCGTATTCTGCTTAGCGATATCCAGGAAGACCACCTTGGCCTCATACGCATTTAGCTTGAGGATGTCGTTTTCTAACCAGGTCTCGTTCTTTACACCCCGAATGCGTGGTAGAAAGCGATCGCGGGCTGGTGTTCCGTTAATGGTAGGGTTAGCTAAGAGGTGGCCGAGCATCTTGCCGAAATACGATTTACCTGAGCCATAAAAACCGGAAATCCACACCCCCGTTTCGCGAATATTCGAGGTATAGTTTTTGATAAAATCGGAAAAATGAACAGCTAAGCCATCAGTCAGAATATAGGAAGCGATTTCATCCTGTCTTTCCTGCTCGCTCTGATCCTCCAAGTCAATGACGTTCTTAATGTCCTCGGAAAGATCTAACTGGAGTATATCTTTGATAGGTGTATCCATACTGTTTTTAGTGGTTTGCGGGGTTTAGTCAATGAGTACACACCGGTATTTTGATGCCGATTTAAAGCCGAGAAACTGCAAGTTTTTCTGGCTATCAATAATAGCCGGATAGAAAATGACCAGTGGATTCTTAAACGCCATCACTGTCGGGTGTTCCATTATCATTACATTCTCAATACCTGTTCCATACAAACAGCCCGTCCGGATTAATACAGGTATACGCCCAGTGTCATCAATTGCCTTTAAACTGGCAAGAATTTGATCGAAGAGGTCTACATCATCATTTTCAGATTTGAAAACGATACCTGGAGTTGAAGAAAAATCCTGGTAGTAGCTTGCGAAATCGCTCCACCCCATTTCGTCGATATACCGGACCAAGAGGTGACTAACCTCTACAAAGGCGGCCTGTTCTCCCAGGCGATTAAGGGCCTCTTCCAGATACTTCTCTTCTTCATTAGGTGGATAGGTAAAAAGAATACTATTCCCACCATTACCTTTTAGGCGAATTTGATTTTTATTATTGGCATCGAGATAGAAGCGCAAGTCCTCAAATTTCTGTTTATGTTTTGTGATAAAGGACATTCATTAGGTCTTTATAATCGTATTTGGGTATAATTTTTAATTGAACACCATCGTACTGCATTTCTAATAGATCTTTTACGGCAAGGCGTTTAACTTGTTCGATAAATACCTCTTGAGAAGCGAACGAAAACATTCTGAAAGGACTCAAAAGCACATTTGGTTGATCCGGGAAAACAGCTTTCAAAAGATAGCAGAAGAAAGTGAGTTCTCGATGGTCTGGAACAATCGTCTTAAATCGTTTGATCTGTGTCCCCTCCAGTATTTCCAGTCGCTTCAGGAAGGTAAGTAACTTGGAAGCCATCCGTTCAATTGTAGAATCTGACCAGGTTTTCTGCGTATCATTTGAGATGAGCTCTCGATCATCCAAATAAGCGATAATTTCACTTTTGGGCAAACTGGCTCTACCTGAAAAATACTGTGGGAAAAACACATCCGTCAGAATCTCAAATACAGATCTATTAGTCAAAGCTAGTTGCCAAAACAGAAACAGATTCCAAGATTGAAAAGCTTTTTCTTCTCTAAAGGCGCTAGTCATTAAATCCTTGTGCTCCTCGGAGTAATATTGAAGAAGGTTGACTCTGATTACCCGATTTAGCCGATTTGCAGTTCTCGCAGTTCGCAAATCAAAGGATGCAGGATCAACACTTCCCCCCAGAGCACTATAAATCATCCTCAGTTCAGGTACGCTGGCAATCAGATTGATATCGGCATTGTAGGGAAGAACCCCATTTATAAATTCAGGTGGCACTATGATCAACTAATTTAAATTCATCCTCAAGACGGTCGTAAGATAGCATAATTACCCCTATTGCATACGGTATTCGAGTAAACATCCGTAGTGTCGGAAGCTGGGCTGGGAGGAAAGAAAAACACCCGGTATTCTATCCCTTTGTATGCTTAAAACCAGCCCCCGAAACCTCCCAACTATTTCGTTAAGCCGCTTCGCTTTCACCCTCCTGTAAGCTACTGCTGGTGATGGGGAGCGTCTTTGTTGCTTTCGCCCCCATTGCCTTCAGTTTTTCTGCCTTTACAAGTAGGTTGCCACGTCCATCTGTCAACTTATTCATTGCTTTTCCGTAAGCACCTTGAGTCTGCTGTAAGCGGTTACCTACCTCTAGCAGGTCAGTGCAAAAGTTGGCAAACTTGTCGTACATCTTCCCAGCCTCAGTCGCTATATCGAGCGCGTGCTGGCGCTGCTTCTCATTTTTCCAGAGCGACTCTACCGTCTTCAAACTTGCCAGTAAGGAGCCCGGCGTAACAATCACCACATTCTTATCGAAAGCATAGCCGTAGATTTCACTATCCGCTTTCATAGCCACCGTTAACGCATGGTCAATAGGAATAAACATCATCACAAAATCAGGGCACTCTTCCTGATACAAATCGTGGTAGGCCTTCTGCGAAAGCTCATCAATGTGGCTCTTGATGGAACGTACATGCTCCTTTGCAGACTTGGCCCCTTCCCCTCCACCACTATCAGTATTAACCAGGCGTTCATACGCAGTCAAAGACACCTTAGAGTCTACAATAATGACCTTACCATCAGGCGTGTGGATCGTGACATCAGGGCGCTGGCGGCGCTGATCCGCTGTCACTAGTGTAGGTTGCACTTCGTATTCACGGCCTTTCTCTAGTCCCGAGCGCTCCAGGATACTCTCCAGCACCATTTCACCCCAGTTGCCCTGCTGCTTATTGTCTCCCTTAAGCGCTCTGGTCAGGTTGATGGTTTCCTGACTCATTCTATCTCCCATTTCAGACAGGCTCCGAATCTGTTCCTTCAAGGCAGACACCCGTGCAATCGCCTCTTTATTTGCCCCATCCACCTTTGACTCAAAATGTTGAATCCTTTCTTTCAAGGGCGCTAACATGTCAGCTAGTCCCTTTCGTTGTTTTTCATCAAACTGTTCAGACTGTGAGCTCAAGACCTGATTGGCGAGGTTTACAAAGCGGTCTTCTAGTCCCTTCTGATCCAGCTTGTACTGATCATACTGCTCTTTCAAGTCCTGGTACTTCGTATTGATTACAGCCAAGTCTTTTTCCTTTGCAGCACGCTGTTCGCGCTCGTGAGCTAGTACATCCTTCTGCTCTTCGGAAGCCTTCTGTAGGGCACCAATCTGCTTTTCCAGCTCCTCTTTGGCAAGCTTAGTTTTCTCCCGCTCGGATTGTAAACGGAATAGATAATAGCTGCCTCCCAAAAGGGCCAAAGCGATCAACGAAATGATAATGAAAAAAGTGATGGCTGAAATCTCTATCATGCTGCTTGTTTTTTGATGACAGAACAAAGTAACAAGCAACCTGTGCAGTCATTCTGCACAGCAAATTATTCTTTCAACTTATAGTGTGACAGCGCCTCCGTTAGTGACTTAATGATACGGTCACTCACTACTTCAGGAGCAAGAATTTCTATGGCTTCTCCAAAACCAAGTATACGTTGATAGAATTCGTAATTGGGTATTAGCTCTAACTCCAATATAAGCCCATTATCGTCATGGTTAATTGTACGTTGAGATCCATGGAGCGGCTTAGTCAAGATGTAGGGTGCAGAAAAAGAACTTACCCAAAGCTTGATTTTCACTGGCTCAGCACCTTGTCTTCTAGAGACTCCAATAATGTCCTCAAAGTACTCTACCCAATCAATCGTACTTGGCAAATAGGGTGTTTTAGCTAACTCCTCTGTAGCCACCAACCGATCGAGCGCCAGATTTGAGGGATAGTTAGGCCGCTCCGCATTTAGCCCAAACACAAACCAGCGATTGTTATATTGCTTAAGGTGGTACGGATGGAAAACAATACTGTATGGCTCATCAACCCTGAAATCTTGATAGGTCACCTTTAGCACCTTCTGATACGTAATCGCATTGAAAAGCACCGGGAAAAATTCCATGCCCTTCAAGTACTGATTCTCATCGAAACTTACTATCGGATTAAAATCAGCAACGGTACTTCCTACTGTAAGTTTACCCAATAATTGCTGCAAAACCTGGAGCTGTGGTACTCCTTGCAGCTTATTAAGGATCTGTATCGCAGACTGCAGATAATTGATATCGGTTTCGTTGAGGGGCTGGTTATTAATGGAAAAGTCTAGGTCATCATAGCGATAATAGGTACGCTTTCCTTCTCTATGTCGACCGATCGGTGCGGACCATCCTGCCTCACTCTCTAGAAACTTAAGGTCTTCAAAAATTGTACGTCTGCTCACCGTACTTCCAGGACCATTGTGTTCGTACAGTTTCTCATTGCAAGCCGCAATAAGATCATCGATAAAATACCTCTTCCCAGGATTGCGTAAACAACCATCCAGGACCTGGTAGCGGAGTTGTGCGTTTTTGTTGGTGGCCATGCAGAAGGTATCATCTACAGTCTCTGGCAGCGGGAAAGCAGATCGAGTCCTCTAGTGATCAGCGCGTTCCAATACCCTTTTGACATTTCGTATCTTCACCAAAAGTAAGCTATTGGCAAGAATTACGCACAAAACCGACGCACAAGTGCACTCCCCTACCCTACTTCAAGCCAGTACTGACGGGCGCTGCAGCAGAACAGGTACAAATACTGCTGGGATCACAAGAGAGAGCAGTTTTGTCCGCAGGACAATCTTGTTCGAGGATAAACATGAGTCATCCCGAACTTTGAGCCCACAT
>CAJXOS010000225.1 GCA_913057725.1 uncultured Lewinella sp. | reverse complement strand
AATTGGTCCGTCTACATAATGGCCATTCGGATTAGGACGGTCCAGCACCAACACTTCTTTATTGTATTTGGCTGCAGCATTCATCACGTAGTGCAGCGTGGAGATGTAGGTGTAAAAACGAGCTCCTACATCCTGAATGTCGAAGATGATGATATCAATATCCGCCAAATCGGTGGAACTGGGTTCTTTATTCCTTCCGTATAGCGAGACAATTGGTAAGCCTGTTTGAGGGTCACGCGCATCCTTAATCTTTTCTCCAGCATCGGCTTCCCCCCTGAAACCATGTTCCGGAGCGAAGACCGCCTTAATATCCATACCTCTGCTTAGGAGCGTGTCCACCAGATGGCTGGCTCCGATCATGGACGTTTGGTTAACGACTAGCCCCAGACGTTTACCGGCAATTATCGGAATGTATTCTTCTATACGTTCAGCACCTGTTTGTAAGGGTACAACTGTTGCATCAGTCGGAGCCTCTACATTAGTATTGGGCGCTTCCTCAACAGGTGGCTGTGTCGGAGAAAAGCAAGATTGTTGCCAAAGCGCGAAAAGAAGAACAAAAGTTTTTATTTTTGTCAACATGGGAAAGAAGGATCAACGGTTTGCAATTGTCGATGTGGAGACGACCGGAGGGCGAGCCTCGCGCGATAAAATTACAGAAATCGGTATCGTTTTATACGATGGGAAGGAAATTATCGGCACCTATGAAAGCTTGTTGAACCCACAAACCTACATTCCTGCTGGTATTGTACAGTTGACGGGCATCACTCAGGAGATGGTAAAAGATGCTCCACTTTTCCACGAAATAGCTAGAGATATAGTACAGTTCACTGAGGGAGCGATTTTTGTGGCGCACAATGTTCGTTTTGATTACGGCTTCCTTCGGGAAGAGTTTAAACGCCTCGGCTATACCTATTCCCGTAAACAATTGTGTACGGTACGAATGTCTAGAAAGGCCTTTCCAGGACTACCTTCCTATAGCTTGGAAAACCTCATCCGACACTTCGAGATTCAAACCGACGCACGGCACCGCGCCCTGGCTGATGCCATGGCTACAACGACTCTGCTGGAGCGAATTCTTGATCGCGAGCAGAACAAGGATGAGATTCGGACAATGGTCAATATGGGGATCAAAGAGTCCCGTTTGCCGAAGGGTATTACCTTAGCTCAAATTCACAACCTACCAGAGTCATGTGGGGTGTATTACTTCCACAATAAGAACGGTGATGTGGTCTACGTCGGTAAAAGTATTAACATCAAAAAGCGCATTGCCGAGCACTTCGCCGATCAAACAGATAAGGGGCGACGTCTGCAGGAACATGTAGCTGATATCAGTTTTGAAGAGACGGGAAGTGAACTGGTGGCCCTACTATTGGAGTCTCATGAAATCAAACGACTTAGACCACCAATTAATCGTGCACAAAGAAGGACGAAGTTTCCCTTTGCTATCCATACTTACCACAATAAAGAAGGCTACCGTTGCTTTGACGTGATCAGGAACAATGCCAAGAATAGAGAGCAATACCAGGTGATTTCAGAATATCCGAGCATGTCTAGCGCGAAAGGGCGGCTCAACTTCCTTGTGAAAGATATGGAGTTGTGCGCGCGCTTTTGTCACCTCTTCCCGGGGAGTGGGCCCTGCTTTCATTATCACCTGAAACAGTGCCGGGGAGCTTGTGCAGATAAAGAATCTACCGAGGAATACAATGCACGAGCTGATGCTGCGATGGAACGCCTGAAAACTGTTTTTGATCAAGACTTTCTACTTCTTGATGAGGGGCGGAACAAAGAAGAGCAATCTGTTGTCCTAATTCGCGGAGGGCAATTTGCGGGCTTTGGCTACGTCTCTGCTGAGGAGAGTAGTGACCTGGAGTCTTTGCATGATGCGGTGAAAATCTACCCTGGTTATCCAGATACAGCAAGAATTATTCAACGTTTTATGAACGACAACCCCAAAGCTCGGGTTATTCCACTGTCTTAGTTTAGTCGAATTGAACATTATTAGTCCACAAGATTGGTTTCAACTGCAATCACCTCCGGCTTTGCTGGACGTGCGCTCTCCCGGTGAATTTGCCAAAGGGCACTGGCCTGGTGCGCTTAACCTGCCACTCTTCGATAACGAGGAGCGCGCAGAGGTGGGTACTCTGTATAAGCAGAAATCA
Source organism: uncultured Lewinella sp. (assembly GCA_913057725.1). Taxonomy (GTDB): domain Bacteria; phylum Bacteroidota; class Bacteroidia; order Chitinophagales; family Saprospiraceae; genus Lewinella. The sequence continues at coordinate 6,324 of CAJXOS010000225.1, read as the reverse complement.
CCAGAGGTAGCATTCATGCGAGGCTTAGAGCTAGCTGGGCAAAAACTCCGGTGGTACGTGGAACGCGCACAGGAGCTGGCACCTTCGACATCGGTTGCAGTGCACTGTTGGCGTGGTGGGCAGCGATCTCAGAGCATGGCCTGGCTACTATCAAAGCGTTTCCAGGAGGTTAAGGTGGTTGCTGGTGGATACAAGGGGATTCGCAACGCTGGGCGCGCGTATCTAAATGAATTCTCTCGACCACTAGTTGTACTGGGAGGAGCTACCGGGAGTGGTAAGACAAAGGTATTGCAAGCCTTACTGCAACAAGGAGAGACTGTCGTTGACCTAGAGGGTTTAGCTCACCATAAGGGATCTGCTTTTGGTGCACTCGGAGAATCAGCTCAACCAACCGTTGAGCAATTCGAAAATGACTTATTTCATGCCTTCCTAAGTTTGGACGCTCATTCAGCGAGGTCTATTTGGTTAGAGGATGAAAGTAAAGCAATCGGAAGAGTATACCTGCCTAATGAATTGTGGCAAAAAATGATGGCGGCTCCTTTGGTTCAACTTGATCTGCCGGAAGAATGGCGCTTGGAGAACTTGGTAGAAGATTATGCCTCTTATGATATTGAAGCGCTGCGGTCCTCTTTTGAACGCATAAGAAAAAGACTAGGTGGACAGAATCTAAAAGCTGCTCTGGAAGCACTTGATCGACACGATTTTACCACTGCAGCAGCCATCGCGCTACGCTATTATGATAAGGCGTATGGGCTGAGTCTGAGAAAGCATGACCGTCAATTGGTATATCGGCTACAGCCCAGTACGAATGACCCGTCACTTATTGCGGAAGAGTTGCTGGAATGGTGGGGGCACTATTCATTAGTGGGCTCTTGATCAGATATTTACTTATTAACTCGCTCAGATTATCATGGAAAAACTAAAGATTGCGTTCTCTGCCATTTTATTTGCTCTCACTTTCCTGGCTTGTGAACCGCCTTTAGAACAAGAGTTTATCTCCACAGACATCGACCATTTTTGGCAGGCATACGATCAGGTCGTTGCGGCTAAAGACAGTATTGCCAAAACCCAAATTTTGCAGGAGTCGTTTCTGAGTGCTGCTAGTCCAGGACAAGAAAGCATAATGTTGGTGCGAAATTACACGCCTGAAGAGTACTTGAACATCATGGAGGCCTATCCTCAATTCTGGGCGTCTATTCGAGAACAGACTACCTCTGTTGTCGACCATTACCCGGCAATAGAGCAGAATATTCGTGCTCTACAAAAAGCCTATCCAGCACTACAGCCTGTACCCATTTATTTCACAATGGGAGCGTTTCGAAGTGGCGGAACTACCCATGAAGGCAAAGTATTAATCGGTAGCGAACTCTCCCTAGCGAACGAGGAAACGGTGATCGATGAGCTTCCGGACTGGCGGCAACCCTTCTACCGTGAAGCTGTGCCTGTAAATGGGCTCCCCTTGTTGTGTGCACACGAATACATACACACTCAACAAAAGGAAATTCAGGAGGATCTTTTACTGAAGTGTATGTATGAAGGCGTCGCCGAATTTGTTTCCTGCATGGCCACGGATACCCCCTCTTTTTCACCAGCAATTGCTTTTGGTCAGGCCAACCAAGAGCGTGTGTTCGAGCAGTTTACAAAAGACCTCTTTCTGCGTGATAATGATTTTAACTGGTTATGGGGACAAAACAATAATGACTTAGCTGTTCGAGACTTGGGGTACTATATCGGCTATGAAATCTGTGAACGATATTATGAAAAAGCTGCCGACAAGCAACAGGCTGTCGCAGAGCTAATCGAACTAGATTATACTGACACTGATAGGGTAGAGGGCATCGTCAACGCTTCCGGACTATTCCCTAAGCCAGTCGCGGAGATGCGTGCGGAATTTGAGGCTGCTCGGCCACGAGTAACTAGCATTGTTGAATTTGAAAACGGAGCAACTGGAATTGATCCCGCGTTGGAGCGGATTTCCGTGCGCTTTTCACAAACACTTAATGGCTTCCATGCGGGCATCGACTATGGCCCACTTGGTGAGGATTACTGCCCAAAGATGGATCCATTTAGCAGAGAATGGGCTGTAGATTCTACTGGGTATAGTGTGGCTGTAGCCTTAGAACCGAATACGAAATATCAATTCGCGATCTCTAGCAACTTTCGTAACGCAGCAGGTGTAAGGATTCAACCCTACGTGATCGAGTTTGAAACTGGTGAATAAAGTAAGCCGAAAAAGCTCAGCTATTGTGGTCTAATGACCCACTCATAGCCCAATCGTCCCATTGCAATGTTGAGCGTAAGGGTGTCACCGGTTTCAACATCAGGGAAAAACGGTTGGTCATCTTGAATTCGGTATAGTTGCCCTTCCCGATAGAAGAACAATAAATATTGATTTGCTTGAGGCTTTTGCAGTCGACTGCTACCGAATCGACTACTGAAGCGTGCCTGCTGAGATTCTACAATAATAGATGTAGGCTCAGCAGCGGAAGCTCCCACTCCCATGCGATTTACCCAACTAAGAATGAGTGGTGTGCTGATGCAAATGGTGATAAAAATGGCAGAGAAAAGCTGCATTTTTGCTACCACATCCTTGAGTTGTGGCCACTTTCTCCAGAGCATGATTCCTCCTGCAACGATACCGACTAAAATTCCGGTGGCGACACTGCTTCGCCAGAAGGATCGGGCTTGTAGATAGTTCATGCTGAAGGGTAATTCTACCACCAAACCTCCTAGTAAGAAAACTACTAGCGCTCCGATTAGTATTAATTTGGTGGAATTACCTTTCACTTTATTCGGTTACCTCAAATTGCAGTTTAGCTAAATTGTTGTAGAGTCCGTCTTCGATCAAAGATAACTCACTGTGTGTACCTTCCTCTACAACTTTCCCTTGATCTAGGACGTAGATACGATCGACGGTACGAATAGTGCTCAGTCGGTGAGCGATAATTATGCTGGTCCGGCCTTCCATGAGCCGATCTAAGGCAGATTGCACCAGGCGTTCGCTTTCGGCATCTAGGCTTGAGGTAGCTTCATCAAGTAGTAAAATGGCAGGGTCTTTCAAGATCGCTCGCGCAATTGCTACACGTTGACGTTGTCCACCTGATAATTTTACACCACGTTCTCCCACAATCGTATCTAGCCCTTCTGGAAAGGCGGAAATAAACTCCCAGGCATTGGCTTGCTTTGCCGCTTCTACGATTTCATCATCAGTCGCTCCGGGTTTTCCGTAGCTGATATTTTCCCGAATGGTACCGCCAAACAAAAGGACTTCCTGAGGTACAATACCAATATTTCGTCGGAAGGCGGTTAGTGGATATTCAGGAATGGGCTTGCCATCAACAAGTATCTGACCTTCGTCCAACTCATAAAAGCGCTGTAGTAAGGCCACTATCGTTGACTTTCCACTGCCACTTGCACCAACTAAGGCTACTTTTGAGCCCGCCTGAATCTCAATATTAATTCCCTTGAGCACTTCTACATCCGTACGAGTAGGGTAGGAGAAGTGAACGTCTTGATACTGGATATTTCCATGTAGGTCCATCGGCTGAGTTTGTTCCCTTGATTCTGGGACAACCTCTGACTCCTCTTCTAAAATATCGAAGATTCGCTCTGTGGCACCAATGGCAGAAACAATTTCTGTATAAAAGCTTCCTAAGCTAGCAATGGCTGCACCAATTGTACCCGTCAAAACCACGAAGTTTACCAGGTCGCCAGAAGCTAGGGTACCTGTTTGTACCATCAATGCAGCGCGCCACATGATAAAAAACAAAGCCCCGAACATGACCAAAATAATGAAGGAAGCAAATAGTCCACGCATGCGAGCAGCCTTCAGTGCGATGCCCACAGCTTCATTTAGCTTGCCAGTATAGCGACCAAGCTCAAACCATTCATTCGTGTAAGCTTTGACAGTTTGTATGGTCTGCATTGTTTCCTCAACAATCACATTGGTCTCTGCCAATTTATCCTGACGATCCTTCATTAGTCGACGAATAAACCGACCAAAGAACATTGCCCCGACGACAACAACAGGAAAGGTAAGTAGCATGGTCAGTGCGAGCCTCGGCATCGTAAATATGATGATACCAATACCTCCAAAAAGAATGATTATCTGACGGATAAATTCGGCGATGGTAATACTGATAACATTTTGGACTTGCGTAACATCAGTAGTAATTCTCGAGGTGAGTTCTCCTACGCGCCTTTGTTCGAAGAATGGAATACTAAGGCCAATTAATTTTTCGTAGATGTCAGATCGCAGATTAGCCATTCCTTTTTCACTGACAATGGCAAACCAGTTCACACGAAGAAACGAGAGGACACTTTGTACTCCCAGAAGAATGACTACAAAGAGGAACAATTGATTGATGGAAAACCCACGTTCACTTTCTCCACTCAATACGTTGAGCATTTCCCCTGGAACTAAGGTAATTGCCAGGAAGAGGAGGCTACCGATCCCCAGCGATAACATCCCTAAGGTGAATTGCCATTTGTAGGGTAATACGTAGCGAAAGATTCTCAAGCCTTCCCTAAAGCGATCCCCTGTCATTTTCTTTTTCTCTGACTCCTGGTCATTTACGCTTTCTGCCATGTTGGTTCTGCTATTTTCTACTTTCCTTAAACACTAGATAACTAGAGAGAGTTTCAACGACAAAAAACGCTAATTTTGCTGGCCCCAAAGGTGCAATGCATTTTTTTTGACAAACTCATGTTCTTTTGGTGGCTTCAAACAAGATACAGAGTGACTTTCGCGTTACTCTGGCGTATAATCCTAAAAATGAACCTTGTATCATGAAATACTTACTCTCCCTCCTTTCCCTTTGTGTTGCTTTGTCCCTAAACGCTCAATCTATGGAACTTGGTCTATGGGGAGGAGCAAGCACCTACTCCGGCGATTTCGCTCCTAACGATATTGGTGTTTATTTAGAAACCATGAATCCTGCGGGAGGTATCTTTCTTCGAATGAATGCCGCGAAGGCACTCTCCCTTGAGCTTGGCCTAAACCTGGGTAAGATTTCCGGCGAAGATGGCGTGACAAATGACAGAGCCGCTCGCATGCTCAACTTCCGTTCAAATATTACAGAGCTAGCATTGAAAGCACAGTTGAATGTCGTCCGTTTGGGTGATGCTCGTGGTACGCAGGTGGTCCCGTACTTGATGGGAGGTGGCGCCATCTTCCGCTTCAACCCTGAAGCAAATTTTGATGGTAACTGGATTGAGCTACAACCATTAGGTACAGAAGGTCAGGGTGCTCCTGGATATGATAGTCCGTATTCATTGACTAGTTTCGCCCTCCTCGCTGGCGGAGGAATCAAGTTCATCTTTAAGGAGCGCTTTACCATTGGTTTGGAAGTGGGTGCTCGCAAAACCTTCACAGACTTCTTAGATGATGTCTCAGGTATGCCAGTAAATTATCTGGACGTACTGGAGAACAATGGCAGTCTGGCTGCGCAGCTAAGTAACCCTGGTATTACAGATACGGAGACACAAAACCTAGATTACACCCGAGGTGGAGAATTTGATGATTGGTACTACATGGGGGGAGTGAGTTTCTCCTTCGCCTTTGGTGGTGGAAGTGGTGTTGATGGCCGCGGTATTGGTTGTCCAACGTTTTAAAAGGAATATCCCTGGTCCGGAGTTTTTTGTGGAGCACGATAGCGGGTTAATGTAAATTATATGTTAACTTGCCGCGGTAATCGTTAGCTACACAATGAAGAAAATTCTTGTGCTTTGTACAGGTAATGCTTGTCGAAGCCAAATGGCGGAAGGCTATCTCCGCTTTTTCATCCAAGGTCAAGTTGAGGTCATTAGTGCGGGGCTAGAACCCACGCATTTGCATCCTTTGGCAGTACAGGTTATGCTTGAGGATAATATCGATATATCGGAGGCTGAGTCTAAGGGATTAGAGCAGTTTTCTGGAGAACATTTCGATTATCTGCTGACCGTATGTAAGAATGCGAAGGATCGCCAACCAGCTGACGTAACAGCCGAGCAGTACTTTCACTTTGATATTAGCGATCCAGAGGAGGGAGCAAAAGAAGTTGCGGATCCAAATGTTGCTTTCACAGATACAAGGGAACAAATCAAGAGAGAAATGCTACAGTTCATCGGTAAGCAAGATGATTTGCATCAGCCATCAGTGAGTGATACTGCATCAGCTTTTCCTGAGTAAATCGATCAGATATATACATTCATGTCCGTAGGACATTAATGCTAGAAGTCCCAACATCCTTAAGGTTGTTGGGACTTCTAGCGTTTACGGGGTTTTGGATCAAGAGCTAAATGCCAAGAAAGAAAACATGAGTCATCCCGAATTTTAGGGAAATG
>CAJXOS010000224.1 GCA_913057725.1 uncultured Lewinella sp. | reverse complement strand
AGCAAATAGCCAAGGTGAAAGCTTCCAGTGGATCGTTACTGATGGCCAAGGTAATATCTTAGGTCTTCCTCCGACCTTCTCTGTTGTTGACTTTGATGATGCGGGAGTTGGCCTATGCCAAGTGTGGTACCTACGCTATGATGGTGAGATTACTGGCTTAGAGGCTGGTCAAAACATTGACAACCTTGCAGGCTGTTTCGATCTATCAAATCCAGTAGATGTAAACCGAGTTGAAGCTGTCGATTGTGATGTTGAAGGTGGTACGCTTGAAGGTGGTACATTTGCTTTCTGCGTCGGTGATGGTGAAGCGGATATGATCCCAGAGGGAAGCATTACGCTTAGCGGAAACAGCGGCATGAATAGCGGCTGGATTGTGACTGATGATCAAGGTAACATCCTGGGTCTTCCTCCAATGCCAAGTGTTGTAGACTTCGATGACGCTGGCCCTGGCATCTGCTTGATCTGGCACATTAGCTACGAAGATGGCCTTACTGGCCTAGAGGCAGGAGCGAATACGGCTAACTTGGATGGTTGCTTCAGTCTATCAAATAGCATTGCAGTAACTCGTAACCAACCAGAGGGCGGTACGCTTGAAGGTGGTCCGTTTACATTCATCGTAGGTGACGGTGTCGCAGACATGATTCCTGAAGGAGACATTACCCTAAGCGGTAACAGTGGCCCTAACACCGCTTGGATCGTAACGGATGACTTAGGTAATATCCTAGGCCTACCTCCTACCCCAAGTGCTGTAGACTTCGACGGTGTAGAACCAGGTGTATGCTTGATCTGGCACGTTAGCTACTACGACCTATCTGGTTTGGAAGTAGGATTGAATGCCAGCGATTTGGAAGGTTGCTTTAGCCTCTCAAATAGCATTACGGTAAACCGCGAAATTGTAGACGCTACAGAAGAAGCAAACCCTGCGACTGTACAACTGCAAATGTGGCCGAACCCAGTGCAAAGCATACTGAATGTACGTACCACTTTTGAGACTCGACCAGAATTTGTCCAGTATGAAGTAAGAACTCAACTGGGTCAGGTAGTGCTCCAATCTCAAGTAGGTGGACAAATGCTATTGCGTGAAAATCTAGACGTAAGTCAATTGCCTGCGGGAGTATATCTACTCTCTGTTCGTACTGACGAGACGATCAACACGCAGACTTTTGTAAAGCAGTAATAGAAAGACCAATGTAAGTACCACTTGAAAAATTACTTCACGATTTTCTTAATGGCTTTCAGATACCAAATCCACTTGAAGTGGAGCGTTTGATTCACTATCTAAAAGCCAAAATCGGGAAGTCAATTTTTCTGCGCTACTAAAACAAGTATCGCCCCGATGCTGACCAAGTGTTAGCATCGGGGCTTTTGTTTTTAACCTCAACAGATAAGGTCGTTAGTTATAATTCTTCGATTACAAACCCTAAGGTCTCCAGGTCGCGCCAGAAGTCTGGGTATGACTTTACTACTACATCTGGCTCCGCAACATGAATTGGGTTGAGCATTCCCAGAGGGGCGAACGCCATGGCCATTCGGTGGTCTTCGTAGGTAGCGAAGGTTGGAGGGGTATCCCAGCTAGATTTACCCTCTAATAAGAAGTATTCCTGTTCCACGCCGCCAGATAGACGAGGTGGTAAAGCGCTAAAAAAGCTGTTGACTTTACCTAATTCGTTTTGCAAAGCAGCGATTCGATCGGTCTCCTTGATACGAAGTGTTTCCAAGCCCGTAAATAGCCCCTGTGTACCTACACCCGCACAAGTAACAGCAACCGTTTGTGCCGTATCCGGGCAAGTCAGGAAATCGAACTCTAGCATCGGTGCTGCAGTCGCATCAGCTGGTTTCTGTAGCCTTAGGCCTGTCTCATTGAAGGTAGTCGTCACACCGAAGGTGGTGTATAACTTTTGTAAAACAGCATCACCCTGAAAGCTATCAGCAAATAGACCATCCAGCTGTAGATCACAGCTATCACTGAGTGCGGCCAGGCTGTAGTAATAGCTCGCTGCTGACCAATCCGCCTCCACCTTAAATGGCTTAGCCTGATAAGGCTGCGGAGCTACCTTGATGGTATCGTCTTCCCAAGTGTGGGTCACACCAAAATGAGCCATTAGACCAAGTGTCATTTCAATATAAGGGCGAGAAACGACCTTACCGACCAGCTGCAATTCGATTCCTTGTGGAAGACTTGGCCCCAAAAGCAGCAATGCCGTAATGTATTGGCTACTGGTATTGGCGGGAATACTCAGACGAGCGTCGTGCCCAAACGCACTGCTCTCACCGATTCGTAAAGGTGGATACCCTTCTTCTTCCAGGTATTCAATCTGTGCACCGAGTTCCCGCAATGCATCCACCAAAACTCCGATAGGACGCTGTTTCATCCGCTCGGAGCCCGTCAAGGTCTGCGTACCTGCTACCGTACAGAGGTAAGCCGTCAAAAAACGAAAGGTAGTCCCTGCCGCACCGACGTCGAGTACTTCGTCTTCACTTGCCAGCAAGGCTTGTAAGGTAACCGTATCCTTTGCATTAGCTAATCCCTCTAGCGGAAAGTCTTCTCCACTGAGCGCTTTAACGATCAAAGCTCTATTGCTAATACTCTTGGAACCCGCCAGGCGAATACGGCCTTCGATTCGACGGTCAGCTTTGGAAACACGAAATACTTGCATCGCGGCTTTCTTTTCTGATGGGAAAGCGGCAAAAATAGCAGCTTAGTGCAAATAGCAAGCGCTTATTTGCCACTGTTCTCCAAAATCATAGCTAAAACTGAAATACGACCTATTCTTCCTCGTCGCGAGAAGACCTTCTATTACGGCGTCGCTCATCAGCCTTTTCGTAGGCACGGATGATCTCTTTCACCAAGCGGTGACGAACCACATCGTCTGCCGTTAGGCGAACCAATCCAATCCCATCAATAGGTGTCAATAGATCGATGGCGCGGCGTAAACCAGACTTCTGACTAAACGGAAGATCCACTTGTGACAAATCGCCAGTAATGATACATTTGGCCGTAGGGCCTAAACGCGTTAAGAACATCTTGATCTGAGCCGTGGAACAGTTCTGTGCCTCATCTAAAATGATAAAGGCATTATCCAACGTACGGCCACGCATGTACGCAAGCGGAGCGATCTCAATCACACGCGTATCCATGAACTTCTGCAAAGTCTCGGCTGGAATCATATCATCCAGAGAGTCGTACAACGGGCGTAGATAAGGATCAATCTTCTCCTTCAAATCACCGGGTAGGAAACCAAGGCTCTCCCCTGCCTCTACTGCCGGACGAGTAAGGATAATCTTCTTGACTGCCTTGTTCTTAAGAGCTCTTACCGCCAACGCAACAGCTGTGTAGGTTTTACCGGTACCCGCAGGGCCAACGGCAAACACTACATCATCGCGTTCGGCCTGGTTGATCAGCTTTTGCTGATTAACTGTCTTTGCCTTAATCGGCTTACCACTACGACCGTGAAGGATGGTTTTATTTGAGCGTCCGTTGCTCAATTTAGTAGCGAAAGGGTTTTCGCCTTTTACAAGATCGATGACCGTCTGCTCCGTCAGCTCATGCTGTTCCTTTAGCAGGCGCACCATCATCTCAATATGATTCTTAACCTTTTGGGTAAACTTCTTTTCTCCTTTGATCTTTACGTTGCTGCCCCGGCTAGTGATGCTCACTTCAGGAACGGCATTACGGAGAATGGTAAGGTTCTTATTCTTCTGACCAAATAGGGCTAATGGATCTACTCCATCTACCTGCAAATTGATTTCGCTCAAGCAACAATATTGTAAAGTTACTAATCCGGAAGCGGGTCTCTCAATCAGACCATTCCGCTTTATCTCCTCATTGAACGACGGTGGAGCCAAAATGGTTCCATAATCCAGCCGCATACAAACAAATGTACATATTCCTGTTTTAATCTTGTATTAAGCTTGGGTTAAACCAGCGCCTACTAAGGCCTGGGAATTACACTTTCTAGGGAAAAAAGTGTTTATTTATCAAGAACCTGTAAGAATGAAGACGCACAAGATCTTTAACGACCCCGTCTACGGTTTTGTCCAGGTGCCATATGGGCCACTGTTCCAACTGGTAGAACACCCCTATTTTCAGCGTTTGAGACGCATCAAGCAGCTCAGCCTTACGCACTACGTCTACCCTGGCGCCCTACATACTCGCTTTCACCATGCGCTTGGTGCTTTGCATCTCATGCGGCAAACTATTGCTACACTCAAGGGCAAAGGCGTAGACATCAGTCCCGAGGAATCAGAGGCGGTACAGATTGCCATATTGCTGCATGACATTGGCCACGGGCCGTTCTCGCACACCTTAGAACACACCCTCATACAGGTTCACCATGAAGAATTGTCCATTCTTTTCATGGAGAAGCTTAATGAAGAACTTGACGGTCAGCTTGATCTGGCTTTGCGGATATTTAAAGGAGAATACCATAAACCATATCTGACACAGCTGGTAAGTAGCCAGTTAGACATGGACCGGATGGACTATCTCAATCGAGATAGCTACTTCACCGGCGTAAGTGAAGGAGTCATTGGTTACCATCGCTTGATCAAAATGTTAACCGTCCACGAAGGGGAATTAGTAGTAGAGGAAAAAGGCATTTACTCCATTGAGCGTTTCCTCACCGCAAGGCGTCTCATGTATTGGCAGGTCTATTTGCACAAAACGGTGCTTTCTGCTGAGTTGATGCTCATCAAAACGATGGAACGCGCTAAGGACCTCATTGAGCAAGGCGCTACTTTACCGGCACCTTCATCCTTATGCTATTTCCTAGAGAACCGGGACCTCACCGCAGAAGACTTTAAGAGTCGACGAGATGAGCTCTTAAGTGTTTTCTCCCGACTGGATGACACCGATATTGCCGCAGCAGTAAAAGAGTGGGTTTTTCATGAAGATCCTGTGCTTTCGTATCTAGCCAGCGGTTTGGCCAATCGCCGTCTGTTTCGACTAGATTTCAGCTATGATCCCTTTACGGAACAAGATCAGGCTGCGGTTTTGGAGCACCTAAGATCCGCTCCCGAGCTTCCGGAGGAAGGGTTCCCTTACTTCATGATTACGGGCAAGGAAACAAACACCTCCTATTCGAGCTCGAAGGACGAAATTCGAATCCTACTGAAGTCTGGCGAGATGGTGCCCATGTCGCAACTCTCAGATACGGCGATCCAGCAACGGATGTTTACCAAATACTACTTCTGCTATCCGAAACTCAAGGGACAATCAGTCATTGCTGGTCAATAATTGACTTTTGAGTGAGATAACACTGCCATTTGCAACCATGCACCCTTTGCTCTTGTTGTGATGCTTTACTCGGCCCCACTTCAAGCCTGCCAAATGATCCGTAACGAAGGAATTCTTATTTTTTTATTGGCTGCCATTCAGTTTACCCACATCGTGGATTTCATGATCATGATGCCACTGGGCAAGCAGTTTATGGAGTTGTACGAGATCAGTCCGCAGCAGTTCAGCATGCTGGTATCCTCCTATGCTTTTGCCGCGTTTATTGCGGGCTTGATTAGTGCCTTGTACATCGATCGTTTTGATCGGCGGCATACCCTTTTGGTCCTCTACACGGGCTTCACCATTGGTACATTGGTTTGTGCGCTAGCACCTTCCTATTCTATCTTCTTAGCCGCCAGAGCACTTACTGGAGCATTCGGTGGTACCCTGGGAGCACTGATCCTCGCCATTGTTGGTGATGTGGTTCCGTTCGAGCGAAGAGGTGCTGCTATCGGCAAAGTCATGATCGCCTTCTCAGCGGCGGCAATTGCTGGTGTCCCAGCCGGCATCTATTTGGCGGGGCATTACGGTGTTAGCATGCCGTTCTGGGTAGTCGGCTTGGTTTCAGCAGGGATGCTAGCGGTAGCCTTTCTCACGGTGCCCCCATTGCGCAGTCATTTAATGGAAGTAGATGGTGAACGCGTAACGGCTAGCCCCACGGAGGTTATTCAATCAGTCACTAATGACTCCAATCAACGTTGGGCCCTACTATTTTCCATTACCTTAATTCTGGGGCACTTTACTATCATTCCATTCATCGCGCCTTACCTCCAACTGAACGTAGGCTTCACAGAAAATGAAGTGGCGCTACTTTACGCCATTGGAGGCTGTGTCACAGTAGTATGCATGCCTATTTTTGGTCGACTAGCAGATCGTTTTGGTCACGCTATCATTTTTACAATCGCTAGTGTTGGCGCTTTGTTTTCCATTTATGCCATCACCAACTTACCAGAGGTTGCACTCCCTGTGGCCTTGTTCATCGCTGCCACCTTCTTCATGGTAGCCAGTGGTCGAAACATTCCAGCTACAACCTTGGTGACAGCAGTTGTGAAAGCAGAAAAGCGCGGCAGCTTTATGAGTATTCGCCAGTCGGTAAATGAAGCGGGCTTGGCCCTGAGCTCACTAATCGCAGGCTTAATCGTTGTCGAACAACCAGATGGCACCTTAGGTCAGTACCATATCGTAGGTTACTTTACGATTGGCATGAGTATTATCGCTGTTTTCTTAGCGAGGCGTCTCAAGGCAGTATCCTAATTCTTAGAATCAAAAAGGCCGAGTGGTAAAGATTACCACCCAGCCCCACAGCAACTTGACGTATTAATATCGCGCAGCAAAACCTGCACGTCTCTCCCGGTTTATTGCTTAAAATCAAATCGGTAAAAAATCAGATGAAGGCTAGAAGAAGATACTTCCCTCCAGCTCCCACCTTAGATCGACAGCTGATCAATTTCGCATATTCAGATCATTGACTGCATCAGAAATTTCATAGCCTAAGCGCAGTCCTTCGTCACAGTCCATTCGGATATGGACCCCTAAAGGAATTCGGGAGTAGGCATGAGAAAAAGTGCTAAACTGGCGAGGCGCTCCTCTAAATTCGGTCCGTCCCTCGTGTGACCGATCCGTGAAATTGGTAGCATCTCCAAAAAAGTTGATGAAGATACCTCCCGCAGCAGAAGCAAAACAACTGTGCCCAGATGGATAACCCGGGAAACTTGGGTTAGGCCAATACACCAATCGATAGAGATTCGTCTGGAAGCTCGGATCAATGAACTCGTGGATGAATACATTGGGGCGCATCACCATGTGCTGGTACTTATACTTCCAGGTGGCTACAGCGGCATCATTCAGCGCAAAACCGAGCTTTAGATACAAGTGGACAGCTTCCTCCAAGTTCAGATCATATTGACGCAGCAACTGATTGGCAATCGAATATTGCCGCGCAGGCGGGCTAAACATGAGGCCTTCTACATCATCACTCCAAAATTCAGCGATCCACAACTGCTCTCCGTCTTCGTCGCGGGCGGCATTGTTCTCATCATAGGCCTCTTGCATTTGGGCAAAGTAAGGACTGTTTGGATTGCTACTGTAGTTGATAGGCTCTACCGTTGAAGTCTCATCTGGTCGGATGACGAATGTTCGTACTTCTTCCCAGTAGGGAAATAAGGCACGCTCCGGGTCGGCCGAATACGTCCAAAATCCATTTCCTGTAGGTGGTTCATAAGACAGTGGTTGCGGATCCAGAATTTGCTCCTCCGCATCTCGGTCGGTCTCGCTGTATTGGATCACCTCACGAGCCACATATTCGCCCCACTCTTTGGAGTCGGCAATGACTTCCGCAGTAAGACCCTGTTCATAGATTGCTTCGCGCTCGGCAGCAAAGTCGGCTATTTGAGTTTCTAATGCGTCTGGAATATTGAGCAAAAAGTGATCAAGTACATCTTCCATCGCACTATTCATAGCCAATTCCCAATCGACCTCGTCAGGCACTCGGTTCGAGCGAATCTCTAACCGATCTAAATTCTCGGTACAGGAGTTAAAGTCTGGCATTCCTGGGACCGCTGTTTCGTAAGCGGCTAAGTAGATATAAGCTAAGGCCCGGGCTGTGGCATTAGGGCGCATACCTGCAGCGTATCGTTCCACTTCTAACAAGAGGTCCGTCCAATCGTGTAGAACAGTGTGATCTAATGCAGCTACTTCATCCCCTTCTGCAACGGTATCGTCATCTATAATGACATCATCATCTTTCTTACAGCCTTGGAGTAGGAAGAGCATCAGCAGCGCATAGAGAGGAAACTTAATCTTTTGGTAATTCATGGATTTCACTTTTATCATTTTCAATGCGTGATCAGGTAAATCACAGGAGGTGCAATCAATGGTTAGCCAGTACGGCCGATGGACTAACTTGAAGCATGTAAAGTGAAATCGTATAGTGTGCTTGTTTAGCGAGGTGGAGCAAAAACAGCGGCAGTTTTCTTGCTGCTATACTGTAAATACCATCCACGTAAAAAAACACCTACCTAAGAATCTAATTTTTTTGTGACAGTGATTAAATCGTGCTGTCCTATCTTCGCGCCATGTCTTCGATTCAGGACAAAATGAAAGAGGCCCTGCGCAAGCGCCGCGAAGCAGGATTAGAACGGAAGCTACCGCCCCCGATCGCGGGACGGTTGGACTTCTGCTCCAATGATTACCTGGGTTTTGCGCAAACTTTGCCACAGATTCAGGAGCTGGAGGCAGGAGCTACGGGCTCCCGATTG